>JAIBAH010000068.1 GCA_019695295.1 Bacteroidia bacterium
TTTCTGTGATATCGGTTGCGGCAGGTCTGCTCCAGTGATTTTCACCGTCTTTCACCACCAGGGTTTTGGCATTCGTTTCTGTATTTGAAAGAGCGAGAATGGGAGAATACATATAGCGGGCAATAATGCTATCCGGAGAAATTGCGAGCAATCCATATCCGTGAGCGGTAAATTCGCTGTACACATGCTGTGGGTTTGCATCATCACTCAGTGTGGTAAAAGCAGGAATCAGGAAGGACGCTACGCCGGCTTCATCCACATTTCCCCGTGAAATACTCGCAGGCAGAAATTCCACCCCGATACTTCCTTCGCCGGTTTCGGGATTATAGGCAAGTGAGTCATGAGGATTTTCAATCAGGTCCATTGCAATAGAAACATGTGCGTCTCCGCTAAGCACGAAAAAATTATCAATCTGATTGCTTCTGAGCGTTTGAAGAATCTGATTGCGGGAAGATGGATATCCGTCCCAGGAAGTATTATCGAAAACCGGACCATCATTCGGCACCAAATCCAGCACCTGTTGCGGAATCCCATTCGTGTACCATCCGCCCATCATTTTCTGACTGCCCATCATTTTCCATTTTGCAGATGAGCCCGTCAATCCATCCATCAGGACTTCTGACTGTGCTGTATTCATGATTGCGGGTGAGCCGTCAGGGAGAGTATCCACATCCCGGTACATGGACACATCACATATCCATAAATCCAGTAAATCCCCAAAAGCAAAGGAACGATATATCGTATCCGCCAGTGTCTTGCCTGTATGACGAACCGGCAAATATTCCCGAAAGGCCTTTGAACCTCCGGACTGAGTGCTTTTCCCGGATAAATCATGATTATCCCACAAAGCAATCCAGGGGTGTTGCTGTCTTGCAAACCGTAAATCCGGATCCAGAAGGTAGTATTTGTGCCTTTCTCTCCACTCTGAAAGAGAAGCCGGCTCAGTGTGTGCAGGTACGGGCATACGGATTTCTTCGTCAGAGTCTGCGTAATCATATACATAATCCCCCAGATGTATGACACAATCCAGTACATCCCTCTCCCCCAGCCTCCTGTATGCATTAAAAAAACCGGAATAAATACTGCTGCAAGACATCACTGCAACATTCAGAGAAGAGATATTTCCTGTTTTTGCGGTTTGAGTACGACCTTTGACAGAGTACTCGTTCTGATTCGTAAAAAAACGGTAATAATACACCGTCCCCGGATTCAGATTGCTGACAGTTACATTGAGGGTAAAATCCGAAGCAGAATCTGCGATTACGTTCCCGGACTGAATAATACCGGAAAAATTACTATCGGTAGCCACCTCCCAGTTAACCGGAATTTCATCTGTGGGTCCATCCGGATTTACCCCTGTCCACAATATGACAGAGCCGGGCAAAGGGTCACCGGACGCTACTCCATAAATAAAGGGAGTATGAAGTGAATCAGGATACATATTGGCCGGCAGAACTGTTTGGCCTTTCAGGCAGGGAAACAGTATCAACATCATTACAAACAAAGAAAGAGAAGTTTTCATGTAATTACTTTTAAGCAGGATAATTATGAACTGAAGGAAAAAACAGATTCTTATACTCACTTTTTTCTGAAAGAATATTTAAACAGGATAAGCAGGCAAATTTCAAGCACCAAAACGTTCAAAGACACAGACCCAAAAAATACGAACGATTGGTTCTTTTTTATTTTCCCATTTCCATATCCTGATTTTATCGAAGACAAATAAAATATTTTTCGTGAGAAAAACCAAACTTTTCACAATAATAAAGGTATAATTCATAAAAAGCGGTATCTTTGTCGCAGAATATTAAAAAATCATTATCATGACTTTTATTTCATTTTTTCAACCGATGTTTTTATTATCCCTTCCGGGTGGAGGAGAATGGATTTTAATTGTACTGGCAATCGTACTTTTATTTGGTGCGAAAAAAATCCCTGAGCTTGCCCGTGGTTTAGGAAAGGGAATCCGTGAATTTAAAGACGCTTCCAAAGAGATTCAGGACGAAATCAGCAAAGAATCTGACGAAGTTACTAAATCCATAAAATAATCCTTCGTTGATTTTTATCATAATGCAGGGAGAATACAATGATTCTACGGAATTATTGCATTCTCTTTTTTTATTATTTTTATTGCAGTTTACTTTTGCAATGCGTCTTGCAGCTCATTATGGATATAATCCAGAATGCGGGTATGATACTCAAAAGAGAGGGAAATATTGTCAGGACTGTTTTCCATATTACTCAGAATAATGAGATGCGTCTTGCTTTGGGGAAAGTAAAAATTCATAGAAACAAAACCCGGAGCAAGTCCGGTATGCCCCATTTGTTTCAGATTATTTTCACTGGAAAGCGTAATTCCATAGCCATATTCTGTCCTGCCAAAAAGCGGATGTTGCCTGACGGCATTGGGGTAAGCCGTAAACATCAACCGGTAGGATTCCGGGGAAAGCAGCTTTCCTTCATGTAAACACTGATTCCACCGAAGTAAATCCTCTGCCGTTGAGATGAAAGAACCCGCTGCAACAGGGTTTTCAGTGCTATGACTTTCCTTATGAAACTCACCGTCATCAGTACGAAAATAACCGGAAATATACTCAGGAAGTCGAGGGTTTGGCGAAGGATGCAGGCTGTTTTTCATCTTACATTTACGGAATAATTCTGCCGAGAGTACTGCAAAACTTTTCCCCGTAACATTTTCCAGAATCCGGGAAAGCCAGTAAAATCCGGATTGGGAATACGAAAATTGTGTACCCGGGGGAAATGCAAGGGGTTTATCCGGACTCGTAATGCCATGCGTATGCGTAAGCAGATGATGAATCGTTACGGAATCTTTCCAGGAAGCCGAAAGTTCAGGCAAATAAGGTCCGACAGGCTTATTTAATGAGACAAGGCCTTTTTCATAAGCCTGCAAAATCATTACCGCAGTGATCTGTTTGCTCACAGAGCCTATGACAAACCGGTCATTGAAACGCAGAGGCTCTTTTTTTTCCATATCCGAATATCCGTATTTTTTCCTGAAAAGGGTTTTGTCCTTTTGATGGATGAGGACAATTCCGTTAAAGGGGTAAGATTGATTCTGAAGAATAAGGGAGTCAATCGTTTTGTTCCGGAAGGTGGATTGAGCCTTCACAGGAAGAATAAACAACTGCAAAATTGCAAGCAACCCAAAATAGAGAAGCAGTTTATTTTTCATGGGATTACCATTCCTGAATGATTTTCAATCCTTTTTCTATCAGATTTTCTACACATAAACCCGGATTTTCAGCAAAAACCCCTTTCGGGCGATTGGCAAGGATGGCAGAGAGAGAAACGCATTCATGCCCGAGCAATCCCCCCAATCCCAGGATTCCGGCGGTTTCCATTTCCAGATTCAGGGCTTTGTAGATATGATAGAAAGAAAATCCAGAGAAAATATCAATGATATCAGGATTCGTTACGGAAAGTCTTCCGAGCGAACGTCCCTGAGGGCCGTAAAATCCCTTTGCGGTAAACGTTATTCCCTGTTGGATTTCGGGATATTTCCGGAATATCTCATTCACAGATTCTGCGTCTTTCACTGCGTAAAAAGGGAAATCCATATTTTCAAAGCCGGATATATAGTTCCCGAAACGGGTTTCCAGTTCCTCGACCCTTCCGCCCCTGTAATAATCCAGAAGACCATCCATTCCTACCGAAAAACGCGACCGTACAATCGTACCGGGCATATTTTCCGGCTGAAGTCCGCCACAGGTACCGAAACGCATGATTTTTAGCGTTACTTTTTCTTCTTTAATCGTTCTGGTGTTCAGGTCAATATTTACGAGCGCGTCCAGTTCATTCAGCACAATATCAATATTATCCGTTCCGATTCCGGTAGAAATCACGGTCATTCTTTGTCCTTTACAGAATCCGGTTGCAGTATGAAACTCTCTTTTTTGCTTACGGATTTCGACGGAGTCAAAATGCTGTGTAACGGAAGGAATTCTTTCCGGGTCCCCGACAAAGATAATTTTATGGGCTACATCTTCCGGCAGAAGGCAAAGATGATAGACAGAGCCATCCGGATTCAGGATAAGTTCAGTAGAGGAGATCATGATTGTTTATACTTTGATGAAAATCAGTTTAATTTACTTTTTCAGTACTCAGTTTTAGAAAAAAAAGAAAAATCTGACTCTTCCGAAACATTTTACTTTTCCGGAAGAATCAGAATCCATATTATTTATTGAAGAATTTGCACTTCCACCCTGCGGTTTCTTTGTTTATCATCAGGAGCATCATTCGGGCGTTTAGGGCGGGACTCTCCATAAGCCTGCGTTTCCAGACGGGAAGCCTCCACTCCGTGATCTACCAGATATTTTTTAATCGCATCTGCCCTTCTTAAAGAAAGCTGCTGATTATAGGTGTCTTTTCCATCACTGTCGGTATTTCCTTTGATAAGCAGGCGAATCTCCGGATTGATTTTGAGATAAAACGCCAATCCGTCGAGTTCTTCGAAATAAACCGGACGAACCTCCGCTTTGTCTATATCAAACTCTATCACATCAAAGGCTTTTCGGATAAATTCCGGCACTTCCGGGCAACCCTTATTGGCAACGGTACCATATTTTTCCGGGCAATTATCGTCCTTATCCGGTACTCCGTCATAGTCGTTATCCACAGGTTTTACAGGAACAGGAGGATCTACTTTGGCTTTTTCCTCAACAGGCGGGCAACCCTTATTTTCTTTCACGCCCGGAGTATCAGGACATTTATCTTCCTTGTCTATCACCGTATCATTGTCTTTATCGGGGCAGCCATTCGTGGCAACACTTCCCGGCTCTTTCGGGCATTTATCCTCCTTATCTGCAACGCCATCTGTATCCTGGTCGGGGCAGCCTTCCGTTTCTTTTCTGCCTTTTTCAGTAGGGCATTTATCCTTATAGTCTGCCACTTCGTCATTGTCTTTATCCGGACATCCGTTCATTTCTTTTTTTCCTCTTTCTTCCGGACATTCATCTTTATGATCCGGAATCAGGTCATTATCCTTATCGGGGCAGCCATTCAGTTTTGCAAGTCCTTTTACGGTCGGGCACTCATCTTTAGCATCCGGAATTTTATCATCGTCTTTATCCGGGCAACCTTTCAGGGCTACCTTACCGGAATCCAGCGGACATTCATCTTCGATATCAGGCACTTTGTCTTTGTCAGAATCAGGACACCCTCTGAATATTTTCATACCGTATGTATCCGGACAACGGTCTTTCCTGTTTTTGATACCATCGAAATCATTATCATTGTTACGATAGGCAAGCGGTACATGAAGACCAAAGTATAAGTCAAATCCTTTTGCGCGTTTTTTGGCACCCACACCGAGCATATTATTGGAACCCATAAAAAAGTGAACCGGGAAAACCGGGAAGGAAGGGCCTCTTACCATAAAACCCAATTGGGGCTCAAAGTTCTGATCAATGGTAAAAGGGATTGCAAATCCGTAGAGTCTTTGTTCTATCCGGGGAGCAATTGTAAGGTTACTGATTCCATGAACGCTTTTTGACCATCCCGGCCTTTTGAAGGCTCCGTAATAATTGGCACTCACATAGAGGCTATTGGTAATTTTGTAATCAAACTGAGCGGAAATCGCCGTAGGCAAAGCCATCCGGAATCTGACGCTGTCTTCTACGGTAGTGTTAAAATTCGTATTAAAAAAATTGGAAACATTATTGATTACATTATTTCCTCCGTTAAATCTGATTTTTACGCTGTCCCTGTCCACACCGGCAAAATTCGCAATCTGAGTTTCCCGTTTGAAGGCAACATATCCCACATCCAGCAAAGAAACTCCTGCCCTGAATTTATATTTATTTTCAAAACGGAATCTTTTGGTTTGTCCCTCAACGGTGTATTCATGTTTGTGGATTTCGGGACGGTATTCATATACTACTCCAAAATCGGCTCCTGCACCGGTAGGAAAAGAAGCCCTGAAAATCTCCTTGACTCTTTGCCAGTCAAGATTTTGATTCGGGTTCGGGTTGGGGTTCGGAACTGCGGGGGGGATATTGGTTCCTGAGCCATAATCTATATCGACAGAATGAAAATCCGCCAGACTATCATTCAGAATGGTCATTTGCAAATCGCGGGCATACATATATGAGCCAGCAAGTCCCTGAATCAGCTTGAAAGTAGCACCGGCTTTGATAAAGTGCTCTTCCTTGTCCACGAGTATGCGGCCATAGGTTAATCCAAAATCATTGTAATTGGCTACTGCATACCGCATTCGGGATCCGTCAACCCGTTTATTATAATAGAGCGGATTTCTATTTTCTTCATAGGCAGAATTGAGCAACGTTCCGTTGATTTTATCTGCATTCACAAAAGACCGGTTTCTGACCATAAACCCGATTCCGGCTTTGGGGGAAGTAGTAAGCATAAAGGAAAGCGGCATGACAATATCCGCATTGAGGTAGCCGTAATAGTTTTTGTCTGTCTTGGGATTACGGGTATAAGTCCCTGTCTGCCAGTTACTGTTTGTAGGAATATCAAATAAATTACCCGAAAGGTTATTTCCTTTTATTCCCAGATAATTGTTCCAGGTCGTAGTGGAAATTCCTATCAGATTTATATCAAAAATCAGGCGACTGTCCGCAACCGAGGCCGGTTGAAAACCTACTCCATAAATACCGGAATAATTATCCGGCACATATCCGCCAAAATTTTGTCCTGATACTACTCCATAGAGGAGGAGGAAAAACAAAGATTGTAAGTATTTTTTTTTCATTTTTAAGTTATCTTCTATTTTTATTTTTTTTTTATATTTCAACGCCTAAACCAGAAAGATGTTTACGGGCATTAGCCTCAGTCATTTGCACCAGTACCGGATGACGTTCGGCATCCAGAGTGGAGAAAATCTTTGAGAGTTCTGCCTTTTGGGTGGCTGTACATCCGGCAGTGGGTTTATCTGAAGCCCTCCATATATGCATAAAAACGCAGGAGCCCTCCCCTTTTACTACCGGATTAAGGTTGTAGTCCAGTATTGCACCCAATTCATATAACCCGTCTGTACGGAGCATTTGTTCAGCGGAGTTCCAGTCCTTTACTACTTTTTTCTCAGAAACAATCCGGTTATAGTATTCAGAATTGACATCGTCCACACAAACCCATTCGTTGCCACTGATATGCAGGTAAGGAAGCGCGGTTTTAAAGGAAAGCGACTCTTTCGCTACATTTCCAAAAAGGCGGATAATATTAAAAATACCCTGAGGAGATTTTCCGTCTCCTTCTTTTTTCATTGTCCCCTGATTCCATTCTGACGGATGCATTCCCTTTCCCCAGGCAATTCCGGTTCTTCCCAAAGTAACGGGAACAGCTGCAGAAACGGAAACCCATGTCTTTTTATCCGCTTCATAATTCAGAATTCTGAGGCTTCCCGTAATGCTGCTTTCAGAAGGAGAGGTAACCAAAACGATTTGCTGTGTATGATATGCCTCTGTAAAAGGATGATTATTCTGTTCCATTTTTGTATTGACAACCTGCTCATTTTTATTTTTATCTCCCTCATTTTCCTTTACTTTTGCATTGGTTTCTCCGCCCTCTTTCTGACAGGAAAACAAAGCCATTACCAACAAAATCCCTGTTAAACAAAATCGCATTGTATTCATTTTAATCCGGATTATTAAACATTGAAGTTGCAAATATAAAATAAATTTATCAGCATGTACTTAAAATGTATAAGTTTTATCTTAGGTTTTTTAATATAAAATGAAAACAGGGGACGAAAAGACTCTATGAAAAGAGATTTTAATCATGGAGTGTGTACCGGAATATCCTTTAGTGAATCTTTAACTTACTGCTGCCCGATTCTTATGGCTTCTGTGTCTGTAATACTTTTTTTTGTATTTTTGCCTTGAGTAAAATTTTTTAAACTTCTTTTTCAGTATATCGCTTTGATATAATATTCTTTTTTTATTACTTTGCATTACGTCACGTTAAGTAAGTGGACAAAAGAAAACCGCGATTCAGGCTTATATGATAAAGTTCTGTTAATCAATTATTTTCAAGAAACAATTTGGTCAGTTTTTTTTTATGGTCAGTTACTTAGTAAATTGTGATACAAATCAGATAATGCTATACTACAATCTCAGAACATGTCCTTTTCTTAATTATACTTATAGAATGGTCTCTTATTTATTTTAACTATTCTGTATTTACAACAACATTATGAAACAATTTATTCTGTTCCTCACAATTAATCTGCTTTTTTCTTTTGCCTCATTCTCTCAATTTATTCAAACCCCAGGTGGCCCGGAAGGAGGAGATATCTACGGGCTTGAAAGAGTTGGGAGTGAAATTTGGGCGGCCTCCGGCAGCGGGGTATATAAATCCACAAACGAGGGTGTTTCCTGGACCCTTTCAGGTATTGTGAATAATAAAAAAGTGTACAATATAGTTGCCTGGGGAGATACAGCTATTGTTTTTTATGGAAATTCACTCGGTACATCTGTTACAATTTATCAACTTAAAACTTTAAACGCAGGACAGACCTGGCTACCTCCGGTAGCTATAATGACGGGTATGAATTCAACCGACCAATTCCTGATTACAAAAATCAAAAATGCGGTTCTGATAGATATGTGGTATAATCATTTCATTTCTTCAGATAAAGGGTTAACATGGACTAATTATAATCCCCCCTCTTCAGATTATCAAAGTGCTAACGCAAGTGATGAGCATACAATGGTCAATGCCTACATAAATACATTTACAAACACCAAGAATCTATATGTTTCTACAGACGGTTCTCAGTCATGGCAAATAGTAGATACTTCCTTTTTTGTCCGGGACATTTATGTAGATAGTAATCTGATATTACTCTCTGTTGTCACGCCTTTAAATACCTATCAGTTACATCGCTCTACGGATGTTGGAGAAACATGGGAATTAATAGATAGCTTTTCTTACAATATGGGGTTCTTTACAAAAATATCCCGTGACTCAATTTATATTTCAACTTCCAATCAGTCCGGTCAATTTGTTAGTTATGTAAGTTATGACAGAGGCCAGACATGGAGTCAGATGTCTGCCCCTTTCAACTGTTATATCCTGGATCCGATTGATGTAAATGGAGGGATAATTGGCATGATCAGTTCATGGGGATATTTTGGGATTTCAAAGATTGTCCCTTCTTTAAATCTGAGCTACTACTCCAATTCCGGCATAAAAGCTGAGTCATGCGGATTCGTAAGAGAGCACAATAATGTTTTATATTCAGAAGGGAGGCGCAGAGCATTGAGAAGTACTGACGGAGGAAATACATGGAATACAATTCAGGATATTTTGCTTCTCAATTCTAATGTTTACGATTATTATGCAAAAGGAGATTCTTTATTTTGTCTTGCAGGAGGGAGTATGTATCGTTCATTCGACAACGGTGTTTCCTGGGATGGTTTTCCCATTGGGATTTCTATTGGCTATGATATTCTGGGTATTACCCACGTTGGGAATAAATTATATGTAGGTACACCGAATGACAGCATTTTTGAAAGTTCGGACTGGGGACTAACCTGGACAACACTTTCTTCTCCAAAGGGTTTTGTATTAGGGTATCAGGATTCTACGCTTTTTGTGGTAACAAATTCGGGAGACATTCATAAATATGATTACTCCTCGAATAGCTGGATTGGTCCACTTTTTTCAGGCAATACAACGGGTGCATATTGTGGTAATCGTTTGTTTAATCTCAATGGGGTGCTGGTATATTCCGGGAGCCAGGGACGGTTTAATATATCCGTAGATGGAGGAGTTACGTGGACTACCCCTCAAAAAATTGGAATACCTGCCAATTTATCTCCCAGATTCCTATCTGTTTTTAATGGTTTATGGATAGGTTCTGTTCCGGGTTACGGGTTTTATGCGTCCTCGGACAACGGCGACAACTGGCAGCCCTTACAAACCGGAATATTACCCTTTAATAATTATGATTTTGCCATAATGAACGGGATTATTTATTCAGGAACCAGCTTTAATGGGGTATGGAGGAGTCAGGGAACAGCTTCTACTATTACCGGAAATGTTTATTATGACGAGAATAATAATGGGATAAAAGATGGAAATGAATTGAATATTCCCAATAAAATGATTGTTTCCTATCCGGCAGGATATTGTTCTGTGAGTGATTACGCAGGAAGTTATGCAATGGTAAATCCAACAATTGGAGATACAGTCAAACCCGTTTTGAGTAATTATGCAACCCATTCCAATCCGCCTGGAGTAGCGACAACCGGGCAACCCTTTAGTCAGGATTTTGGGGTATTCATTCCCCCTAATATTTCTGATTTGAGTATAGATATGACAAGTTCGGCGAATTTTCAGCCAGGGTTTGACCGGTATATTACCCTCTTTTATAAAAATGAGGGGACTTTATCCCAAAGTTTCACTGTGAAATTTTTACCGGATTCAAACACGAGCCTTGTGTCTGCCACGACTCCCTATACAACGATGAATGGAGATACAATTATATGGAATATTGCCTCTTTGGCTGTGTTTCAAAACAGTTCTATTCATGTAGTTGTGAATATATCAAATACCGTTACCATTGGGGATTCTCTGCATTTTAACGCCTGGATTGTACCCCAAAACCCGGATATTGATACTTCTGATAATTATGCTGAGTTTATCCCCCCAATTGTCGGCTCTTATGACCCCAATGATAAAAGCTGCTCAGCAGGTATCAAAATCAGTACCGAACAAATCGCAGATAGTACAGAAATAGAATATTTGATTCGCTTTCAGAATACAGGAAATTTTCCCACTAGTTTTGTGTATATTGAAGACACAATTAATAACCATTTGGATGTTTCTACTTTTAGGGTAATATCCTTTAGCCACCCCATGACTTACGAAATTACCGGAACAGGGTATGTAAAATTCACCTTTGACCCTTTGGAACTTCCACCCGTTTCGACCAATGAACCGGAAAGCCATGGCTTTGTAAAATACGGAATATATCCCAAAAAAGAAACTCAGGAAGGTTCAGGAATAACCAATACCGCCTATATTTACTTTGATTTCAATCCCCCGATTGTAACCAACACAACCAGTACATGGGTTGTATTACCTGAAGAAATGACGCTTAATATTCCTGTTCAAAATATATATAGTTCAGAAGTGAACTGGGTTTTATATCCGAATCCTGTGGAGTCTGTTCTCAATATCGATTTAATTCATTACAAAACATTTAAAGGGGAGATTCTGATTATGGACTACACCGGTAAATTAATGGAATCACATAGTATATCAAAAGCAAACTCATACATTAATCTGGACAAGTTCAACAACGGGATTTATTTCTTTTTACTCAAAGCAGAAAACGGAAAAGTAATGGCTTCTGCCAGAGTCATTGTGAATCATTAAAACAAAAGGGCTTTTGATAAAGATTAAGTAAACCAATTTTTGCCAATCTTTTTGCCTCCGGAATTATCAAAGAAAAAGATATGGATGGAATCAGATAACTGTTTTGTAAAAAACAGGAATCATTTGCTCGTGATATGTAATAAAATTCAAAAACTCACCCAAAAAACAATTCGTTGAGGATTTATTGATTTTTTAAATCTTATAATGATTGTTTTTTAATCATAATACCTCTACTTATAACATCCATTCAGTCGCCCAGCGGAAGACTGAATGGAACGCGTGAATTTACTTAAAAGCTAAAAATATCCGCCATAAAGCGGAGATATAGACCTTGTACAATACCCGGGCGCAAAGCTGAAATCGTCCAGCAAAGCGTTGTATTACACTTTATCTCTTTTCTCGTTTTTGTACAGGGATGAGGTATTTGTGAGGGAGAGTGAAACTATTTGGTTGAAACTTCCCATTGGTAGTGAAACCTCACCGGAGAAACCGATTATTTTACTCGGATTGCTTATCTGAGTAGCAAAACGTTCGTCATTTCCTTTTCTAAGCAAAAAGGAACACTAAGTCGAAATACTCAAACTAAGTGTTCCTCATATACTTATTTCCTTTCTCTCTTCTGTACTGGAATGAGATACTTACAACCTAAGTGAATTATATAATAGGTTTTGTTAAAATACTCATACTCTGTTAAGACCCCGATTTTTCCTATTTTTGAATTAAAATCATACTCTAAACCCATCGAAAAAGATTTATCCAAATATCTTGCCTTCCATGGAATACGATTAAGTTGTGAACTCAATGCTCTATTTTGAGTGCTTCCTAAATTTTCAATCCAGGTCTCTTCTGTTCTGACAAGTTTCATTCCTGTAACCCTTGAAAACAAAAAGAAATTATGCTTTTTAATTGGTTTGTAGAAAAAACCAATGGGTATTGATACACCGTAGTTTCTGTGTCCAACGATATAAGGCCTTGGCTCCTCCTCTCCAACAATATAAAAAGGAGCATAACTTCTATTTCCGACAGTTCTCATATTTGCACCGTATTCTACAAAGAATTTAGCGAATAAGGCAGTTCTTATCGCAATTTGTGGGTTTGAGTATATATTTAACTTTACTGAACCTCCATCCTTAACAGATAGATTGTCTATTGAGAAGTTATTCCCCAAAACAATGCTATGCGTCTGACCCACTGCCTTTGAGAAGCAAAAAAGCAATATAATAAACACTAATCTTTGCATGTTCTTTATCAATTAATCGTTTTATTAATAGAAAAATACCAATATTGTCCATCATGTTTTACGCCGGAGAAACCGATTATTTTACTGGGATTGCTTATCTGAGTAGCAAAACGTTCGTCGTTTCCAAATGCGGGGGTTCTCCATTCTTCATTCATAGAATTGGCATGTTTATAATGTACATAACTATTGTAAGAGGTTGGGTCTTGACAAAAGTTTGTTTGAAAGGCTCCGGTTGTGGTAATAAACAGATGATAAACAGGCGACTCAATTGCTGCCTCTACCCTATCATCAGGTTTAAAAGGTTTGAATGTCCCATTTTTTTTCTTGTAAAAGCGAGTGTTAGTACCCATACAGGCACGAAAGTGGGCAAAAGTTTGTGCATACACATCGCAGATCAGTTTATAGTCTTTGCCATTATGTGAGTAGGTTTGAGCAACGGCATGACTTCCAGAAGCAATTTTACAGTCAGGTTCATTTATCGTTATTGTTAAGGTGCCCGACTGAACGAAGTTGTCGCAAACACTCTCACAATCTTGGGGTAGGTTGGCATCGCAACTTGCCTCTACAGTTATATTATATTGCCCCGGTGAGTAATCATGTGTTTTGGTATTAAAGTATCCAGTTACGTTTGAACCGGACACACCGTCAATTTCAATCGGGCTATTATCTCCAAAATTCCAAGAAAGCGTTACATCGGGAAGAGAATTTGAGAGAAACCCATCTGTAGAAACAAAACATTCAAATTCTCTTCGTTCAATCCAAGGGCTTGTGGACATAATAACAGGATCCCCTTTTGGTTGTACCACGATTTGGCATACGCCTTGTGTACTTTGCTGTCCCTGAAACTTCATTACTGTTCCAGTTTCAAGATTTTCATATTCAAGATTAGGGTGAAGGAAATATCCTCCGATATTTCTCACAGAATCGAGCAGAGACTCGCTTGCTTCCTTAATTGTAACTATCTCATATTCAGATATATACTTGTATATATCTGAACTCACTTGATATTCTCCATACTGATTCAGAATAGTTCCAAAATTGTCGCTCCGGATATACAAAATACCGTCTTGAATTGTGTTGTTTAAATCCATATCTGTGAAAATTGCGTCTGAATAGGTAGTTCGGATACTCGTATAATTTAAATAGTCATTCAGGTAAAATAAAGCTTGTGGTGTAAATTCATACCCGGGAGTACTATCTGCCTCCTCTTCCCATTCGTTTAATAATGTGTCTAAATAAGCACTAAAATTTTCTAACTGTGTCATTTTCAAATTTAAGCCTGCCATTTAAAACTGTTACATAAGAAGCAATAGTTGTCAAAGCTTGTACATTTCCCTGATTCCCTGCCGTTCTATTTTGCCCATTGGGGATTTCCACCGGATTTTGAGGCCTACAACCTTGAAAAATCATGATTGAAAGCATTAAAAATCCTGACATTACCTTCCACGCATAGGACTGCGTGCGATTGTGTGCGACTGTGTGCGACTGTGTTTTCATAATAAATTAATGTTAAATTGTAAAATAATAACGCAAGATACACACTATTCAAGTAACATCCAAATTTTTTTTCTTTTTTTTAAAAAAATTTAGGCATAGAAATATAAAAAACCGAAATGTGTAATATCGTTTAAACATTCACTACTCATACTACGTTTAAAAAATCAAATTTAATTCATGACATTTTATCTTTCTGTTTTGATAAGAATTGCATTATTACTTTTACTGGATTTCTATACCTGGCAGGCTGTAAAAACGGTTTTCCCGGATAAGCCCTGGATTAAGTGGGGATACTGGGGATTTCATATTCTGCTGTATATCGCAATGGCTTTGCTGATTCAGGGAATAGGACAGATTAAAATCCGGTATTCATTCTGGTTTTTCAGTGCGATTATTGCATTATATGTTCCTAAGTTGCTGATTGTTTCGGTTTTACTCATGGAGGATATTACGCGTATCGTCCGGTGGATTTGGGTAAATCTTTTTCCCTCAGACAAACCGGAAATTCCGTTAAATACAATATCCCGTGCAAGGTTTCTGAGTCAGCTTGGTCTGATTGCCGGAGCCGTCCCTTTTCTGGCTATTCTGAACGGGATGATAAGAACCAAATACGATTACAAAGTCAACCGGATAAAAGTACCGGTGAAAGACCTTCCGCAGGAATTTGAGGGGTTTACTATCACACAAATATCTGATTTACATACCGGGAGTTTTGACAGTAAGGCTGCTATGGAAAGAGGAATCGACCTGGTGAATGCACAGAATTCCGATACTATCATGTTTACCGGCGATTTGGTGAATTTTAAACTCGATGAGGTAGAAGGATTTAAAGAAATTTATTCCAAACTGAAAGCAAAAGAAGGAGTATTTTCTGTTTTGGGGAATCATGACTATTACGGACTGAAAGACCATAACTTTTCAGACAAATCACATCCTTATTTTCAGAAAATAAAAGATATTCATTCTTCTTACGGCTGGCAATTGCTGATGAATCAACACGCACTGATTCGCAGAGGGGAGAAATCACTGGCGGTGATTGGCGTAGAAAATCAGGGGAAAAAACCGGCAGAAGGACAAAGAGCCTATTTTCCAAGAGAGGGGAAATTACCGCAAGCGTATGCAGGAGCGGAATCCGCAGAGGTAAAAGTCCTTATGTCTCATGATCCTTCTCACTGGGATGAAGAAGTGATTACCGATTTTAAAGATATACAGCTTACCCTTTCAGGACACACACATGGGTTTCAGTTTGGGATTGAAATTCCGGGATTGAAGTGGAGTCCGGCAAAACTCATGTACCCCCGTTGGGCCGGTCTGTATCAGGATTCGCAACAGCATTTGTATGTAAACCGGGGATTTGGCTTTCTGGGTTTCTCGGGAAGAGTAGGAATTCGTCCGGAAATTGCAGTACTCGAGCTGGTAAAAGCATAAATTGAACTGGTTCTTTTTTGTGTCTTCCGGTTGAGAATCCTGTTGACTTTAAAATTTCTGTTTTGTTCCCTTTAAAAATCAATCAAGGAAAACCCTTATCCGGAAAATATCCCTATATTTGCGGGGAAGATTGATTCAGTATTTATGAAACTACCGCAGTATTTAAGTCCGGGTTATTTTTATGAGCAGTCAGCAGGCAAAGTCATTCTGGATGTAAGAAGTCCGGGCGAGTTTGCACAGGGACATATTTCCGGAGCGATATCCTTTCCGCTTTTCAGTGATGAGGAAAGAGCAATTGTCGGTACATTATATAAAGAAAGAGGAAAAGAAGCCGCCTTACTGAAAGGGCTGGAATTCGTCGGGGTAAAAATGGCGGAACTGGTAAAACAAGCCCTTCGTTTGTCCAAAGACAGGGAATTATATCTGTATTGCTGGAGAGGAGGAATGAGAAGCGGAAGCGTAGCTCAACTACTGGCTTATACGGGCATTCCGGTAAAAGTGCTGGAGGGAGGATATAAAGCCTATCGTCAGTTTGTACTGGAATATTTCACCCAGCATGAATATCAACTACTGATTCTGGGAGGAAAAACCGGCTCAGGCAAAACGGATGTTCTGAAAAGCCTGCGTGAAAAAGGCGAACAGGTAATAGACCTTGAACACTTTGCGAATCACAGAGGCTCTGCATTTGGAAATGTAATGCTACCGCCTCAACCCCGTTCTGAGCATTTTGAGAACCTGATTTTCTCGGAATTATATAAAATGAATCCCCAAAAGCCCATTTGGGTGGAAAGCGAGAGCAGAACGATTGGTTCGGTATTTATTCCGGAAGGGTTTTGGAATAAAATGCTGACCGCACCTTTATTGATTATCGAAGTACCGGAATCCGTAAGAATTTCCCGTCTGGTAAAAGAATACAGCACCGCTGACAAAGAGATGATTCTGGAATCTCTTTCCAAAATAGAGCGAAAACTCGGAGGAGTTGCCTTTCAGCAGGCGAAAGAAGCCTATGAAAAGGAAGATTTATCTCTGGCTACTTCCCTGGTGCTGAAATATTATGATAAAACCTATCATCACAGTACTTCTCTCCGGAAGCCGGTCTCCCTGACTTCCCTTACATTCTCTGAGGAGTCGGTTCCGGAAATAGCAGATGCGTTGATTCTCGCTTTATCGAAACTCAAAAACAGCGTATAGTTTCATTCTTTGATTTCTGAGCGATTCATGTCCGGGATTTTCAGGAGAATATGCGTACCCACATTGATTTCAGAAGTAACCGAAATCGTACCATTTATTTTTTTCAATGCTTCCTGAACGATGTATAAACCAAGCCCGGAACCTGAAGTTCTGGAACTTCCTCTGTAAAACATCTCAAAAACCCGGGGAAGTTGTTCTTTCGCTATGCCGATACCATTGTCTTTTATCAGAATACTGACCAGGCCCGGCTGATTCTCAATTTCAAAGTGAATGAAAGAAGGGGTAGCTTTGACATTACGATAACGGATAGCATTGGAAATCAGGTTGGAAATAATAATATTGAGCCTGAATTCATCTGTATATATTGTACCCTTACCTTTTATAGTAATTTCAAATTCCATATTCTCCGCCTGATGGGCAAAACACTGAGCGTCATAAGCTTCCCGTATTATGGTTTCAAGGTTTATTGCAACCGGAGAAAGACTCATTCTTGCATTCCGGGAATAATGTAAAATATCCGCGATAAATGTATCTAACTTTAGCATGCTTTTTTTCTGGAGAGCGAGGTATTTATCCAGATTTTCCTTGTCGGATTCGCACAAATCCAGCAATCCCATCACAGAAGTAATCGGTGCTCTCAAATCATGGGAAACACTGTAAACAAAACGATCCAACTCTTCATTGGCATTGCGTAAATCGGCATGTGCCACCTGAAGTTCCGTATATTTCTGTTCCAGTTCTGCCTGTGCCTGCGCTACCTCTTTATTGTGATTTATGATATGATTACCATAAATCCATACTACATTCCCACAGGAAAATAAAACGCAAAAGAACATTATGGGATCAATATAGCTTCGTTCTACTTCGGTAATTGTCGGGATGAGAAACAGAGAAAAATGAGTAATATAGGAAATAACCGAAAAAACAACCGGCAATATTAACTGAAATATCCTCCACCGATAATCATATATCATAAAATTAAAAATTGCCAGAATCTCGGCGATGATAAAAAGCAGATAAGCGTTACTCGATTTGCCGTAAGCATTGGCGAGCCAAAAAAACAGCAGTAAAGAGATAAACCATGAGCTCATTCCGGCCAAATCCCTCTTTTTTATGTAACTGAGCCATAAGCCTGCGAGATAAAGAAAGCTCCCTGCAAGTGGGATATAAATATAAGGAGGAGGCACAATAATGGCAACAAAACAAGTAGAAACAAGACTATAGATAAAAGATAAGACAGAAGATTGATTGGCGTTTCTGACTTGCTCCCGGATAAAATCAGATGTATCCGGCTCAACACCAACATTAAGGATTTTATTTTTCCAATCGCCCCAAGATAATTTCATAAAAAGAAGTATAATTTATATAGTAAAAACCCATTTTCCCCAAAAGCATTTATCTGCCTTTTTTAATCTCTCATGGTAAAATTTATAAGACCTTTAAAAACAACTACACAAAATTTAACCAATAAAACTGACCCTAAGAGTATGCTTAATTTTGGGGCAAAGATATTTATTTCCTCCGGTAATCCAAATTTTTTTGCATTTTCTCATCCGGTTATTCATCCTTGCTGACGATTGGTCCCATGTATGATTTCGCAGGTATTTTGATGATTTACGATAAACTCAAGGTCTGTCAAAACACACAGTTTTAAAGGCTTTCCGCCGCATTTTTCAGAAATTTATACACACCCCTGCTTATGTGTTTTTTCAAACCCGAAAATTACCGTATCTTTGCCCCTCTTTCATAAAATTATTTATTTTTTTATTATCATGGAACCAAAGAAAAAAGGTGGATTAGGAAAAGGATTAAGTGCGATTTTATCTGCTGATGTAAGGGACGCTCAAATCAATGAGCCACTGACTCCTGCCAATAACATAAACCTTATTCGCGTTAACAATATAGAAACCAATCCGTTTCAGCCCAGAACTGAGTTTGAAGAAACGGCATTGCAGGAACTTGCGGATTCTATTAAAGTACATGGTATTATTCAGCCGATTACGGTACGAAAACTGTCAGACGGGGTGTATCAGCTGATTTCGGGAGAAAGAAGGCTTCGGGCATCCCGTATTGCAGGTCTCGAGGAAGTGCCTGCCTATATCCGAACTGCCAATGATGAGCAAATGATTGAAATGGCCCTGATTGAAAATATTCAGCGCCAGGACCTTAATCCGGTCGAGATTGCACTCACCTATAAAAGAATGATGGAAGAGCTGGGCTTAAAACAGGAAGAGTTAGGAGAAAAAGTAGGAAAAAACCGCTCCTCTATCGCAAATTTCGTAAGGCTTCTCAAACTTCCCCCCGAAATTCAGATTGGCCTCAGAGATGGCAGGATTTCCATGGGACACGCCAAACCCCTGATTACAATGGATAATCCTGACCTACAACTGAGTCTGTATCATCAGATTATTGACAGTGAACTTAACGTAAGACAGGCCGAACAAAAGGCAAAAGAATTGCTGCTGCCCAAAACGCCAAAACCCCTCAATGAGAAAAAAGACGAGGTGCAGGATAAAAACAAAATTTATTTTAAGGATCTGGAAGACAAACTGGAATATATTTTCGGAAACCGGGTAATCATTTCTCAGACCGATAAAGGCAGAGGTGAAGTCAGGATTGAATTTCAGTCCACTGATGACCTAAACAGACTACTGGAGTTATGGAACGCTATTTAATCGTTTTTTTTGCCGGCAGTTTTCACCGTGATTTACTGAAAACTGCCCTGTCGCCGGGATTCTTTGTCCTCCTGATGACGATTTTTGGGGCGAATTCTGCTTTGTCTCAGAACGATACCCTCAGAAATAGCAGCGGGGATTCGCTGCGGTTTTCACACAAAAAAGGACAAAAACTCCCGCCTGATTCTGTAACTTCGCTTCCTTCCCTTTCCGGGGTCAATAAAAAAGGCGGCAATATTCCGGACTCTCTTGTTTTGGCTGCGCCCAAAGACAGTATTCCCGAAAAACCTAAGTTCCATATTCCGACCGTTGAGGAAATCAGGATTCTGGAAAGAAAAGCCCTGGAATATTCAGGCCGGAATCTTCCTCCGAAAATCAGTGAGATTTTTATGCCGCTGGACTCTACCGGGCAAAAGCCTTCCGTTACCTATAAAAGAGCCTTGCTGATACCCGGGTGGGGGCAGGCTTACAACAGAAGTTACTGGAAAATTCCGGTAATTTATGCGGGCTTGGGAGGCGCAGGCTATGTCACTTATTTTAATCATCAGCAATATAAAAGTTTTCAGCTTGCGTATCAGTATGCTACCGACACCGACCCCAACACAAACCCCGTAAATGTGGACTCCGCCTATGTGGATTATCCGGCAGAGGGGCTAAGGTCAAACCGGGAACAGTATCGTACAAGCAGAGATCAGATGATTCTTGTTATGGCTGGAATTTATGCATTGCAGGCGGTAGAAGCGTATGTTCATTCTCATTTGAAACATTTTGATGTGTCAGATGACCTTAGTTTTCAGGCTTTTCCGTATATACAACCCGCTCAACCCGTACTCGAAGGGAGTAAAGGCAACCGGTCGGTGTCGTCGGGTGTCTGTATTAATCTTAATTTTTAGCAAAAACTTTTAACGTAATTTTCAATAGATGAAACAATTTACCGGAATTTTGATTTTAGTCCTGTTGTCTTTGGGTTTTTACAATGAGGCAGCCGCTCAGGTGAATCCGATACCCAAAGATTCTGTATCTAAGAAAAAAGGAAGTGGAGGAATCGTCAATGATTCTACCCTGAAAGCAACGAATCCGGTAACTCCTCCCGCTGACACTTTGCCTGTTGTCCGAAAAAAAAACCGGTTTAAAAGGGGAGAATTTAACTTTATCATTAACCGGGCTTTTGCCGGAGCCTCCAATATGTCGGACTCAGTACCCATCAGTAGTATCAATTCCGGAAGCCTTTTTATCGGTGGAGGGTATAATTTCAATATAAATGAGAAGTTTGCACTTACGGTTCAGCCGGGACTGAATTTTTTCAAGATACGGTACAAAAACAACTCCAATTCAGAGTTTCCTGTGTATGCCGACACTACTGCTTCTATTTCCTACAAAAGGCAGATGATTACCTATGCGGAAGTGCCTGTCGGAGTGGTCTATACTTTTAAGCGGGATGAAAAAAAATCAAGGGTAACGTATGCCGAACTGGGAGTTTTCGGAGGAGTCGAAGTCGCTGAGCGTTTTCGGGTGAAATACCGTACTCCTGACAATTACTCTCTTCTTGGAACCCACACTGAAATCAAGAAAATCCGGAATATGGGTTATATGAATCCTGCAAGATACGGAGTGTATGCCCGGGTAGGTCAGGGATTTTTGTCTTTTTATACTGCATTCCGCTTTTCGAACGTCTTTTTCAACAACAGAAGAGAAATAGACCCGGATACGGGTATCAAACAATTGTACCCCAATCCAAAACTTTTTGGGCTGGAACTGGGTTTTGGAGTTGTGCTGTAAAGTGCTATCATTTAAGCCTGAAAGCATTCTTTACCGTTTTTTTTCAGCAGTAAAAGCTATTTTAAATTGATTACTATAAAAATAAAAAACCGGACATGAGCCACACAAAAGAACAAAACAAAGCGGTTGCGCACAAATATATCGCACCGGATTATTATTTAATGGATGAGATGTTTACGGATGAGCAAAAACTGATTCGTCAGACGGTCAGAGACTGGCTCAACGAACATATCACTCCTTATGTAAATGACTGGGCACAGAATAATGAGTGTCCTGTACACCTGAAAGAGGCAATGGGCGCGATGGGATTATTCGGGCCTTTTCTGCCGGAGGAATATGGTTGCCCCGGACTGGATTATATGTCCTACGGAATTATCATGCAGGAAATCGAAAGAGTGGATTCCGGCCTTCGTTCTATGGCTTCTGTTCAGAGTTCCCTTGTAATGTACCCGATTTATAAATATGGAAATGAAGAGCAACGCAAAAAATATCTCCCCAAACTTGCTTCGGGTGAATGGATTGGCTGTTTTGGTCTTACTGAACCGGATTTTGGGTCTAATCCTGCCGGTATGCTTTCTTCTTTTAAGGATATGGGTGACCATTATTTGCTGAATGGCTCTAAAACCTGGATTTCCAATGCACCTTTTGCGGATATTGCTGTTGTATGGGCAAAGGATGAGTCCGGGAAAATCCGCGGGCTTGTGCTGGAAAGAGGGATGGAGGGTTTTTCTACCCCTGAAATTCACAATAAATGGTCTTTAAGAGCCTCTGCTACCGGAGAGCTTGTGTTTGATAATGTGAAAGTACCCAAAGAAAATCTGCTCCCGAATGTTGCCGGACTCAAAGGACCTCTGGGCTGTCTGGATTCTGCAAGATACGGGATTTCATGGGGGGCAATCGGTTCCGCTATGGACTGCTATTATACTGCCCTGAATTATGCAATGGAAAGAATTCAGTTTGATAAACCGATTGCTTCTTTTCAGCTTACACAGAAGAAACTTGCGGAAATGCTTACGGAGATTACCAAAGCACAGTTACTCACCTATCGCCTTGGGCAACTTAAGGTGGAAAACCGGGCAACCGCCGCTCAGATATCCATGGCTAAAAGAAATAACGTAAATATGGCTCTGCAAATCGCAAGGGAAGCCCGTCAGATTCTCGGCGGAATGGGCATCACCGGTGACTATCCGATTATGCGTCACATGATGAACCTCGAATCGGTAATCACTTACGAAGGGACTCATGACATCCACCTGCTCATAACCGGAATGGATGTAACCGGAATCAGTGCTTTCCGTTAATTTCCTGAAAATCAATACAAAATATATAAAGCCCTTGCCGGAATACCGCTGCGCAGGGGTTTTTTGTACTGAAATATATCTCTCTCTTTACTATGCTTACCGTCAATGTTTTTCAAACTAATATATTCCTTAAATCTGTGCAAAGTGCAGGGAAAAATTTTGGGGGTTCGCAGATTTTTCATTAAGTTTGCCAATGAGTTTTGATGGGAATATTTCAGGCTTTGCAAGACGATGAAGAAGTTTTTTAAAACCTGATTTTATCTCAAAACAACCCTCTTATAATCAAAACAGGATGAATTTTTCATATAAAAAAAATATGCAACTCATTGATTCATAGCACAAGCATTAACGCCTGTGCTATGAATGAGGCGAAAATTTATTCCGTTCAATGTATAGTAAGCATCAGCAAGACAAATCCGGACTGAGTCAGCCTTTTTGTCTGTTTAAGAAAACAAAAATAACATTATGATACAGGAAGAAGAAAAATACGATTTCTATTGTGAAGAAGCGTTGTCCGGTAAAACGAAAATTGATATTCTGTTTGAATCAGAAGACGTTCTGGCTTTTTATCATACAAGGCCATTCTGGGAAAAACATATCGTTATCATTCCTAAAAAACACATCAAAGACCTGATTAGTGTTTCCGATGAAGATATGCATATCATCACACAAATTTTAACAGTAGCAAGAGACTTGGCCAAAGGCCTGGATTTGTCAGAAGGGGTAAAAGTATTAACCAATCTGGGTAAGTTTCAGGATACACCTCATGTACATTTTCATTTGGCTCAGGGAAAACAAATCAGAGATTAAATTCTGGGATTAATCCATTGTTTTTAATGACAGAATAGAGAAAATCCTTGTTTTTCCGTTTTTTTACTGATTTTTCTCAAAATCCGTTTTTGTATGTATCTTTGCGTTAAATTTTTGGGAATTTCCGGTAGGATATCATTCCTTCTGCCGGACTACTGAATCTGAAAACGAAAGATTATGTCTGTAAAAAAAGCGATTATCCCTGTTGCAGGAGTAGGTTCAAGACTAAGGCCTCACACTCATACACAACCCAAACCGATGATGCCTGTTGCCGGCAAACCGATTCTGGGGCATATCATTGACAGCCTGATTGACTCAGGGATTACTCAGCAGGTATTTATTCTGGGATATCTCGGTGAAAAAATACGGGAGTATGTAGAAGCTGAATATACCCACAAAATTGAGATGGAGTTTGTCATCCAGGAGCCCCGGAAAGGACTGGCTCACGCCATCGGATTATGCAAAAAAGAAATTCAGAAATCCGATGAAATTCTGATTATCCTTGGAGATACCATTTTTGGAGATGAAATCGCTCAGATTCTCGCTTCTCCTCACCCCAACATTCTGGGAGTACAGGAAGTGGAAAATCCCCGTAAGTTTGGAATAGTAGTTACAGACGAAAACCGGAAAGTAATCAAAGCGATTGAAAAACCGGAAATTCCGGTCAGTAATCTGGCGATGGTGGGGATTTACAAAATCAAACAAATCAAAATCCTCCTTCAGTGTATCAATGAAATGATGATTGAAGAATCCGAAAAAGGAAAACAGTTTTATCTTACCGACGCAATCATGAAAATGATAGAAAAAGGCGTTACTTTTAATGCTTTTACCGTTGATAACTGGTACGATTGCGGAAACCGGGAAAGCCTCCTTGAAACCAACCGGATTTTGCTGGAAAGACATAAAATACACCCCGAATATCAGTTTGAAAATACCGTAATTCTTCCTCCGGTGTATATTGCCTCAGGGTGTAATATCCGTAATTCCATCATCGGGCCTTATGTGGCAGTAGCGGAAAACAGCGATATCAATAATTCCATCGTGAGGGATTCCATCATCGGAGCCTATGCACAACTCGAAGATATCGTACTGCACAAATCGGTACTGGGAAATGATACGACATTCAAGGGAAAATCGCATAGTGTAAACGTAGGAGACAGCACCGAAATAGATTTGAATGAATAATGAAAGATAAAATAAAAACAATCTTCCGGAAAGTGCTGAAAATAATGCTGGGAATCACCCTTTTCTGGCATTTACTCATTATTTTATATGCTTTTCTGCCCGTTCCGGTT
>JAIBAH010000069.1 GCA_019695295.1 Bacteroidia bacterium
TTTTCTGAAAAAATATTACGTAAAGCATTCCCGGAAAAAGTTGAATTTATTTGATTTGATTACATAAATATATTATTAGTATAATATTTGACAAGTGAAATATATGTTCAAATAATTTCAACCTAATAAAAGTATTTCAAAATGAAAAAGAGTATTATCATTTTATGTTTCTTGTTCGTTCTTGGTCTTTCCTGCAGTTCTTATGCTCAGACTCAATTATTACAAAAATCAAAACTCAACCAAAGCTACTGGAGCCTGACTCATTGGGGTAATTTTCTTGCCGGAAGTCGTTACGGTTCTTATCAGTTGGATATTCTGGACAATATGAATCCCGATAATCCGGCAATTCTGAAACAACATGTACTGGAAAGCAGCCTGAATACGGTAGAGTCCTATAGTGCAAAATTCCTGATTTTGGGTTTCAATCAAAAACTTTCGGTAATGAATATTGAAAACCCACTTTCGCCCGTTGAGACAGCAAACCTTAGTCTTACGGGAGATGTTCAGCATATTGCGGTGTCTGGCAATACTTTGTTTGTCACTACCTGGGAATCAGGGAGCTCTTATAAATTAAATAAAATTACACTCAATAATTCCGGTACACCATCTCTGATTAACTCCACCGCTTTCAATAATAAAATCGGAAAGTTACTGGTAAAAGGAAATGCCGCTTATTTACTGGAGACAAAGCAAAATAGCTCTACGCTTTATTCCTATGAGATTCAGAGTGGAAATGTCCTGAATATCACGAATATAATGCCTTTACCGGTTCCTTTTACAGATATTGCAATCGGTGCCGGTACGCTTTATCTTAACAGTACTTCCAAAATAGTACTGTATGATATCAGTAATGCTGCTTCTCTGGCATTTAAAAAAGAAATTACCATTCCGGCAATAAACGATTTCGCGCCAGTAAACGGAAATCAGTTTGTAATGCTGTTTACCAATCGTATGGAGTGGAGGGATGCGAATACTTCCGGGACTCAATCTTTCTCTACCGGAGAGCTGCCTGTTTCGGTGAATGTCATCAATCAGAATATCTATTATTGTACTACAGGAGGCACTTATATCCTCTCAGCAGATGCCCTCAGCAGCTTGCCCGATTTGTCAGCAGGTGTTTCTCTCCGTAGTTTTCCCAACCCTGTTCAGGATAAATGGACGCTCAGTACAAGTGAACTGGAAAGAGATACCTACTACCTTACACTTACCAGCGTAAACGGTTCAGTAGTATATACCACAACAGAGAATAATGGAGGAGATATCGTAGTGCAGAATCAATTTCCTGCCGGTATTTACTTCTATACCCTCGAAAACAGTGAAGGTATTGTAGCCAAAGGCAAAATGATTGCTCAGCGGTAGAAATTACCTTGGAAAAAATCGTCGGATACAATTGCAGAAAAGCATTCAAAGAATATTCTTTGGGTGCTTTTTGGTATTTGGGGAGATATGAATGAGGGAAAAGTATCAGCAAAAAAATACAGTAACTCATTGCTTTCAATAAGTTACTGTATTTTCTGTACCCAGGACTGGAATCGAACCAGCACGGGTTTAACCCCAATGGTGTTTGAGACCATCGCGTCTACCTATTCCGCCACCTGGGCAAGGTGTTTTTTAGAAAACAAAAGCCGGAAATCGTTTTCAGAGAATTTCTGTAAGTGACCCCGACAGGATTCGAACCTGTGACCTACTGCTTAGAAGGCAGTTGCTCTATCCAACTGAGCTACGAGGTCAAAATAAGAAAACGCCGTTTCCTAAATGAATTATTTTGTCGAGGTACCAGGATTTGAACCTGGGACCCCCTGCTCCCAAAGCAGGTGCGCTACCGAACTGCGCTACACCTCGAATTTTTTTAAAGAACTTCCGATTGATTAATATCTCAAATCGGGTTGCAAAATACGTACTTATTTTTCAGTATTCCAAATTTTTACACATAAATTTTTAAAAAAAATACTGATTAATTTTATGAGATACTTAAAATAAGTGAATCCACTACTTTTTTCATTTGTTCTCCGGTGATGCCATAAAATACCGGCAGGGTGATTTCCCGCTCAAAACAATCTGCCGAAACCGGGTAATCAGCCATAGAGTAGCCCTCATTCTGGTAAAAACTGAGGAGTGGCAGGGGTTTGTAGTGCACATTTACAGCAATGCCTCTTAGGGAAATATTTTCAATGATACGGTCTCTTTCGGCTCTCCGGATTCCTTTGATACGTAGAAGGTATAAATGATAGGAAGAAATTTTTTCATTGTTTTCATACACGGGTAGTTCCATTTCTTTGTATTGGGATAGAAAAGCAGTGTAAAAATCAAAAACTTTTTTTCTTTCGGCGAGTACTTTTTCATAGTCTTTTATCCCAATCAACCCGATAGCGGCCAGCAAATCCGGCATATTGCACTTAAATCCGGCTTCCGTTACATCGTATTCCCAGGCATTGAGTTGTAGTTTTGCCAGCGCGTCTTTTGACTGACCGTGAAGCGAAAATGCATAAAGAAAGCGGTATATTTCCTCGTGAGAAAAATTATCAGGGAGATTAAGCGCAATTGCACCGCCTTCCGCTGTAGTCAGATTCTTGACGGCATGAAAAGAGTATACGGAAACATCGGTGTAAAATACTGCGGGCTTCCCGAGATAAACAGCACCCAGTGAGTGAGCGGCATCTGCCATGAGCAGGATTCTTCCAAGGTTTTCCTGATTTTCATTCCGGGGCTGAAAAAGATGCTTTTTTGCTTTGAGTATTTCCATAATTTCCCGGTAATCACAGGGCATTCCTCCCAAATCTACGGTGATAATTGCCTTGGTTCGGGGAGTTATTTTCTTTTCAATTTCTTCGGGCGAAATCGTAAAATCACCGGGTCTGATATCTGCCATTACGGGTTTTGCGCCGCAATGCATCACGACATTGGCTGTTGCACAATAGGTGTAGGCGGGAATGATTACTTCATCTCCCGGACCAACTCCCCACCATCTTAGCATTAGTTCCATCCCTGCGGTAGCAGAGTTAAGGCAAAGTACTTTTTTTGCGCATGTATATTCCCGGAGTTTCTCTTCCAGTTCTTTGGTTTTTTTTCCGGTTGTAATCCATCCGGATTCCAGCACTTCCCGTACAGCATCCAGTACTTCCGGATGCAGGTAGGGTGGCGAAAACGGTACTTTTATCATGAGTTATTATTATTTATCACAAATACCCTTCAAGAATAAAGATACGGGCAAGCTGAAGTGCTTCTAGCCCCTTTTCTGTCTCTATTTCTGTATTCAGGTTGCCGGAGTTGCTCTGTATTGTCCATTTCCCGGATTGACTATCCGTTGTACTGGCTTCTCCTATGCTTTTTTTGTCGGTGGTATAGAATATAATCGTAGATACTTTCTCTCCGCTCATGGATAGCCCGGAGGTTTGTTTAAAAAAGCCGATAACTTTTCCCTCCTGCATTATTTTATCTCCCTCGAGGATTACCGTTGCATTTTTATTCCGCTCTACCAGTCCGCCAATATTTACAGATGGAGAAGGAGCGGACGATGCGGGCTTATTTCCATTTACGATATTGGCCAGATCATTGCCGGCTCTTTCTTCAGAAAAGGAAACTCCATACGCCCTGACAAAACTATTTACCGCATTTTCGTCTAAGGCATTGTTTTTGATAAGTCCGGAATTAACCAGAATTTCTGCTACCTTAAAAGTTCCGTACCAAAAGTCTCCCTTGGTTTCTGCATGAACCTGTAGGGGAAGAAATATGAAATCGTAATATCGGGTGTCATAAGAATATCCTGTAATGATACCCTGTAATGCGTCATCAAGCCCCTGATAGGTTTCTCTCTTTATGATGATTAATTCTTCGTTCAGGAGGTTTCTCACAGAGTAGTTATATCCTACTTTTTTTAAAATACAATAAGGACTTCCGTCCTGAGCAAAGACGGTGTCCATTCCGATGTAAATCCGGTGATATTCCAATGCTCTTTTTTTATTGTTTTGATGCTCTCTCTGAGATTGACCCAGGCTAACATTCCCGAAAAGGAGCAGGGAAATAATAAAGAAAAAAGTACGCATGGTGATAAGTTATTATAGTGGATTGAAATAGAAAGATTGATATCTTTCAAAACCACTGTAGTTGTCTTTTTGTTGGAATATCGTTACCGGATTGAAAAGAGTTTGGTTGCATTTTAGTATAAAGCCATATTTTTTCTAATTTTGCCCTTTCATCATATATAAAAAACTTCCATTAAACGATTTTCTCAACATATAGGCATTGCAGTAATCCTGAATCTATTGGTAAAACCAGTCTCATTATTGCTGGAAAACAAAATTCAGGACGAAGTAGGAGATGAAGCCTGGGGGATGTACGCAGCCTCTGTGGCCTTATGTTTTTTGTTTGGAATTGCTGCAGACTTAGGAATAGGTGCCTATGCCACGCAGCAGTTTGCCAATAATCCGGAGCGTCTGAAGCAGCAGTTCCCCTATCTTTGGGGGATAAAATTAACCCTTGCCGGGCTTTTTCCCTTGCTCATTCTGGGAGTAGGATATGTCAAAAATCTGATAGAACCCAAACATTCTATCCCGCTCGGTTTTTTACTGCTGGTTTCTTTACTTACTTCTTTTACCCAGATAGGAGAATTCTTGAGGTCCTATATAAGAGGGATGCAGGATTACAAAAAAGACAGTTATCTTTCCGTTCTGGAAAAAGTATTGTACGTGGCAGGGATTGGATTTTTGCTAATCTGGGGAGCAGGCATTCATACTTTTGTTTATATGAGGGTCGGGATATGGGTTGTAACCTGTGGCGCGATTCTTTTTTATCTGACAAAAATCATTGGATTTCAAATGCCCGAATGGAGAATCAGGGATTGGGGGAAGACACTTGGCAGCAGCGTTTCGTTTAGTATTTTGCTGATTTTGGCCTCAATTAATGAAAAAATTGACCAGGTTTTGCTTCAGTCGCTTTGCGGGGATAAAGTAACGGGTACTTATGCCGGAGCCTACCGGTGGCTGGATGCTGTATTTATGTTTTTATGGGTTGTACTTCCTTTCTTTTTTGCCCGGTTTGCCTATCTGATAAAAGATTATCCTGCTCAGCAGCGTTTGTTTCGTTTTGGGCAACTTATTACGGCAGTGCCCTTGCTTTTTGTTTCACTTTTTGTGTTTTTTCATGGTGAGAAGCTGTTTTTTCTGTTTGGAAAAAGAACCCCGGAAGATATCATTGCGATGACCCGGATTGTGAAAATCCTGTTTGCCGGAGGCGCGATTTATTCTGTTTTTTCTATCTTTGATAACCTCATGACCTCTACCGGATTTACCCGGCAGGTCAATATTGTGCTTATATTTTGTATTTTTCAGAATATCATTCTGAATCTGATTTTTATTCCGCGTTACGGAGCAGAAGCGGCTGCATGGGCTACCGTCAGCAGCTATTGTACGATGGCGATCGGCTACATTTACATCATGAGCTGGTATATGCAGGTAAAAATCCCGTGGATACAGATGGGAAAACTTTTTATCGTATTTGCTATGACCGGTGTCTTTTATTATTTTCTCACTATGACCGGATTCAGGTGGTTTATTCAGACGTTGATTGCGGGAGGAATATATGTAGTCCTGCTTTTTGTGGTCAGATTGGTTCCGGAAGAGTTGCAGGAGCAGGTAAAATCCCTGACAGGCAATAAAAACAAGGATTAACCTGGCTTATTATTCTGAAAAAACAAAAGAAACCCTGAAAATTTATCGGTAAAACTACCCCTTTCCCAACCGGGAAAAAAGAGTATCAGATAAAGCCCGGGGTTTCCTTTATTTAAAGTGCTTTTCAGGTTCTGAAATAGGATACTTCATGTACTTCATGGACAACGGGCAGCTCCAGTAAACGCTGCATTTTCCTGATTTCCTTTTCCGGAATCTGGTTTTTTCGCCTTTGAAGATGCTTATCCTGGGTGGTTTCAAGATATACTATATGAAACCTTGGATTATAGGGAAGCATAGCCCGGATAAACCGGTTTCTCAGCATAACGGAAAGATTAGTGGCGTTCCAGATAAACGATTGTTTCTGGCGGGCGTATTCTTTTGCCTTTTCATATGCCATTCCTACTATTTTTCCGAGCATATAACTATCTCCGTGCTCTACTCCGTATTCCAGCCGGAAGGAATCCAGGCTAACTACCGGCAAATCCGGCAGGTTTTTGCTAATCCATGTGTCTTTCCCGCTGCCGGGCAAACCGGACATAATGGTTACCGTAAATTCAGTATCATCAAATAACTGAGCAGGATACGATTCTTCTTTCAGAAAAAACTGAAAACGACTATGGTCATTGTGAAAAATGCCGGGTTCATAATAGCACTCTTTTTCTATGCACAACTCCCTGAAATATTCTGTTTTTTCCAGTAATTCTTCCTGATCAGGACAGATTCTGCCCAGAACATCTGCTTTAGCCAGAAGGTACAACCACTGATTTTTGATGCGAAGAGAGGAGGATATGACCGTCGCTCCCGGCTTGTCATTGTCCAGTGCCCAAAGCGGTACTCCGTGAAGGCGAACAAGCCCGCAAACAGACTCCCGAAATTCAAAATCAGCGTCCCAAAGCAACTGTCTTGTAACCTTTTCTCCAGCCCTTGCGTGTCTTGGTGCTACTATTCTGCCATTGTCTTCAAAGGTACATTCCGGTTTGGAGATGTCATGAAATACGGCAGCATACATCAGTATTTTTCTTTCAGCAGCCGACAGGGAATGATACTCTTCCATTTCGTTCAGTGCTTCCGCTACCATTCGGGTATGTATATAGACATTGCCTTCCGAATGCCAAATTTTATCCTGAGGACAATCTTTCAGGGGGGCAAACCATTTTTCCTCCAGCAGGCTATCCCATAGAGGAATTCCATCATTGCTGAGGATATTCAAACCAGAGTTTTGCCCGCTTCCAGTTTTTAGTCCAGTGTATATCTGTTTGTATGTGATTTTTTCTGACATATTTTAGTACATTTTTGGTAAATTGTGATTCATCAAATGCCGCTGAGTTACGGCAGACAAAGCCTTCTATTGTTTCACCGAAGGCACTTCCTTTTGTCATTCCGCTAAGGATAGCAGCTTTCAGCGTATCTTCGCTGTATCTTCCGGTCTCATACACCGGCACTACCGGCAATTCCAGTGTTCCGGCATAAAATACAACTTCCTCCCATGAAAGCCAGGTGACCCCGTCTCTGATAGCAAAAATAAAAAAATGATGCGGGAGTTTCTGATATTCAATGCTGTGCAGCCCATAGAGGTTCTCTCCAAAAATCTCCAGCTCACCGAGTGAGTTTCTCCGGCTTTTCCATATATCCCACATATTTCCGGCCCATGGATTTTGGGTAGGAGCTACATGAGACCGGGCATAAACGCCGCTCTGTTTCAGGCAGGTATTTTCCCCGTCGAGTTTTTCGGTGATGATAATTTCGTGTTCCAGAAGCGACTGCCACGCTGAGAGCACTTTGTCGTCGGAACTGGTTCCGGGGGAGAACGGAAAATGATAGGTTCTCCCATATTTACTGGTATTCATACGTTTCTGATTTTAGGGGTTAAATAAATAATAAAGCAGAGTTGTATGGCAAAATAAATAAACTCACCTCACGAATATTCCAGTCGCGAAGTAATTAACATTGCCATATTAAAAAGAAACGTATTACACTTTCTGAGTAAAAATTACAAAAATAAAACCTGATTAAGCACAGCCATTTAAGGTGTCAGTGTGTCTATACGAAAAAATAAACAGAAAGGTTTGAGGAGAAGATATAAAAAACGGGAGGAATTATATAAGCCCTCCCGTTTTGATGTATTATAAAATTTCCTGCCTCTTTTGCGTCTCTGCGGCTTTGCGTGAAATAAAAATCAACTTAATCCCATTTTAGCAGGATAAATATCTTAGGTTTTTTGTTTCTTTTTACGGGCAGCCGGAAACAGGATGTTGTTAAGAATCAGGCGGTATCCGGGAGAAGTGGGATGAAGTTTCAGGTCAGTAGGCTCTTCTCCCACCATGTGCCTGTAATCTTCGGGGTCATGTCCTCCGTAGTAGGTCCACATGCCTTTTCCGTAGTTTCCATGAATATATCTTGCTTCATTGTAGGCATTTAATTCTCCCATTACCAAAACCTCGCTTTTAATCAGGCTTTTTTTGAAAGAGGTTGTCTGTCCCATGAATCCTTTGATGGTACGGGTATGATTCTGGCAAAGCATTGAAGGTACAGGGTCCCACTTTGCAGAAAATTCAAAAAGCGTAAAGTAATCCATGGATTCCGGTACGTTTCTGACATCAGACATATCAATATCGGCGAATTCATATTGATAAGGATTGGTTACTATTGTAAAGTCTTTGAAGGCAAGCGTTTTGTTGTAGTCGAGATTGCTCTGAGCGTTGGCATCCATAGCGTCGCCATCAAACATCTGACCGCAGATATCTACTCCTTCAGCAGACAAACAGATGTCGTAACTGTCCGTAGCGGAACACATTGCGAACAAAAACCCTCCGTTTTCCATGAAATCATGTACTTTTTTTGCAACGGCGAGTTTCATCTGACTCACTTTTCCATATCCCCATCTTTTGGCTGTGGCTTCCTGAGACTGTACATCGTCTCTGTACCACGGAGCATTCTGATAGGCAGCCCAGAACTTTCCGTATTGTCCCGTGAAGTCTTCGTGGTGGAGGTGCAGCCAATCATAATCCTTTAATTTTTCTTCCAGAATTTCATCATCATATACTACGTCATAGGGGATTTCGGCATAGGTAAGCGCTAGCGTTACGGCGTCATCCCAGGGCTGCTTGTTTTTGGGAGAGTAAACGGCCACTTTAGGCGGTTTTTCCAGCTTTACGGCGTCCATATTTACCGATTCTGAAGTCACATAGGCCAGAATTTCAGAAGAGCGGCTATCGGAAATTTTCTCGTATTTTACCCCCCGTATTTGTAACTCCTGCTCGAAGGTGGGAGTATGCTTAAACATAAAAGCTCCTCCCTTGTAATTAAGTAACCAATCCACATCTACCCCAAACTCAAGTATCCAGTAAGCAATACCATAAGCCTTAAGGTGTTCGGACTGAGTATAGTCCATAGGAATCAGCAAATATTCGGCACGGGCACTCAAAAATGATATCCAGCAAAGAAAAAGAAAAAATATTTTTTTCATTTTTAAAATTAATGATTTAAAAACGGATTGAATTTGCGGTTTATAACAAATTTCTGACATCTAAAAAGCAAAATAAGCAGATGAAAACTATTGCCACCGTTTTTTAGGGTCATATATACAAGATACAGATTGAAACCGGATTGATTTCAATCTGTAATACATACGAAAAACTGACAGAAAAGTTGATACCTGAGCTCAAATTCAAAGATTAAAACTTTCGTGAAGATGCGGGACAAAAGATTCAAGGTATCCTTTTCGTTTCATTCTTTCAGAAAACTCATTCTGTACGTCGGGCTCACCGTGAACCACAAAAAATTTTTCAACCAGTTTTGGGTCCTGACAGGTAAGAAACTGACACATATCTTCATAGTCTCCATGTGCACTGAAAGAGTGCAAAACAACGATTTCGGCATTAACCCTGTATTCATCCCCAAAAATGGTAACGTACTCGGCTCCGTTTTGTAGTTTGCCACCAAGGGAGTTGGGTTCAGCATATCCGATAAATAAAATAGTGTTTTTGTCGTTCCGGATATTATGGGCAATATGATGTTTTACCCTTCCTGCGTCTGCCATTCCGGATGCAGAGATAATGATACAGGGTTCTTCCCGGTCGTTTAGCCTTTGCGATTCAGACTTATCTTCTATAAACTGCAGGTTAGGGAAACCAAAGGGGTCATGATCTTCCTGCAGGATTTTTTGTACCTTTTTATTATATAATTCGGGATAGGCACGGGTTATTTCGGTAGCATGTGTAGAGAGCGGACTATCTACAAAAATATCGATTTCCGGTAATTTTCCTTCATTATACAATTGATTCAGAACAAATAATATTTCCTGAGTTCTTCCCACACTGAAAGCCGGAATAATAATTTTTCCTCTTTTCTGCAAAATGGTTTTTTCTACTACATGAAACAGTTCATTTGTAGAAAACTGAGTATCATCATGAAGTTTGTTTCCGTAGGTAGATTCACAGATTACGATATCTGCCTGTGCTGCCGGCTGAGGGGACATCAGAATCCGGTTATTGTATCTGCCTAAATCTCCCGTAAAGCATATTTTTTTTATTTCTCCACCCTCCTTGATTCTCAGGCTTACCACCGCGCTGCCCAGGATGTGTCCGGCATCAGTAAAAGTTACCTCGATGTTTTCGTCAAGCATAAAACTGCTTTTGTAGTGATGCGTTTCAAAGCGTTTCAGAGCCTTGATTGCATCTTCCTTTGTGTAAAGGGGGAATAAAGGAGCCTCGCCATTGGCTTTTCTGCGTTTATTGATATTCCGGATATCCTGCTCCTGAATATTGGCACTGTCCTGCAACAGAATCGTGGAAACATCAAAGGTTGCCGGCGTGCAATGAACTTTTCCGCGAAATCCGTCATTCACCAGTTTTGGGATTAGTCCGGTGTGGTCAATGTGTGCATGAGAAAGCACCATATAGTCTATCTCGTCCGGATGAAACCCCCAAAAGCGGTTGAGCGTGTCGCTTTCTTTTCCTTTTCCCTGAAAAAGCCCGCAATCCAGCAGAATTTTTTTTCCGTTCTTCAGTGTAATTATATGTTTTGAGCCGGTCACTGTTTGAGCCGCACCATGAAATGCAATTTGCATAATATTGATATTAAAAATTGGTGATTTATTAATTTTCAGTGTAAAAGTACAACTTTTTTTAATATGAAAGCAGATTTTTCATTCTATTTTGAATAGACGCAGTGGGAATGAGGGAGTGTTTTGGCTTACGGGAAATAAAAAAACTCCCGTACCAAAAAGCACGGGAGTAAAAAAAGGATATATTTTAACAATGATTGAGTGATTATGCGCTGCATGCTTCGCAATCCGGATTGTCTATAGAGCAAGCCTTAAATTCATAGTCTGCCCCTGACTTTTCCGAAAGAGAAACGCTATTTTCGCCGGCTATTGCGGCTACTCTTTGAGTTTCTTTGATTACGCTTGTATCTATCGTGAATTTGATAGCATCCGTTGCGGCTTTGGTTCTCAGGTAATACACCCCGGTTTTCAGTCCCCTTTCCCAGGCATAAAAATGCATGGAGGTAAGTTTACCGAAGGTGGCTTTCTCCATAAAAATATTCATGCTCTGACTCTGACAGATAAACGCGCCTCTGTCTGCTGCCATGTCAATGATGGTTTTTCCGCTGATTTCCCATGCAGTTTTATAGATTTCCTTCAGTTCCGCCGGAATTTCACTGATATTTTGTACAGAACCATTAGCCGCTATCAGTCTGTCTTTCATCTTGTCGTCCCATAGGCGGAGGCGAATCAGGTCTTCCAGAAGGAATTTATTGACTACCACAAATTCTCCGGAGAGCGTTCTGCGGGAATAGATATTGGAGGTATAAGGCTCAAAACATTCATTGTTTCCGAGGATTTGGGAGGTAGAAGCCGTGGGCATAGGAGCGAGCAGAAGGCTGTTTCTTAGTCCGTGCTGCTTGATTTCGGATTTGAGCGCGTACCAATCCCAACGCAAAGAAGGTTCTACTCCCCACATGTCATACTGTAAAATCCCTTTACTTGCAGGGGAACCTTTAAAGGAAGAGTAAGCTCCCTGTTCTTTTGCAAGTTCACTGGAGGCGGTAAGTGCAGCAAAATAGATTGTCTCAAAAATTTCTTTATTTAATAATCTTGCCTCCGGGCTGTCAAAAGGCATTCTCAGCATTACGAATACATCTGCAAGTCCCTGTACTCCCAGACCAATCGGACGGTGTCTTGTGTTGGAGTTGCGGGCTTCCGGTACCGGATAGTAATTGATATCTATGATTTTATTCAGATTTCTGGTAACTACTTTGGTTACTTCGTATAGCTTTTGGTGGTCAAATTTCCCGTCAACTACGTATTTGGGAAGAGCCAGAGATGCAAGATTACATACAGCCACTTCGTCAGGAGCAGTATATTCGATAATCTCTGTACAAAGATTTGAGCTGCGAATTGTTCCCAGATTTTTTTGATTGGATTTTGAGTTTGCGTGGTCTTTGTAAAGAATATAAGGCGTTCCTGTCTCTACCTGAGATTCCAGCACCTTGAACCAAAGCTCCTGTGCCCGGACGGTTTTTCGCTGACGGTTTTCACTCTCATATTTTGTATAAAGCTTTTCAAATTCTTCTCCATAAACATCACAGAGGCCGGGTGCTTCATTAGGGCAGAAAAGTGACCACGTACCGTCCTCTTTCACTCGTTTCATGAATAAATCCGGGGTCCAAAGCGCAAAAAACAAATCTCTTGCGCGGGCTTCTTCTTTCCCGTGATTTTTTCTCAACTCCAGAAACTCAAAAATGTCCGCGTGCCACGGCTCAAGATAAATGGCAAAAGCGCCTTTTCTTTTTCCGCCACCCTGATCTACATACCTTGCAGTATCATTGAAAACCCTTAGCATAGGTACAATCCCGTTGGAGTTTCCGTTGGTTCCTTTGATGTATGAGCCCGTAGCCCGGATATTGTGAATGCTCAGCCCGATTCCGCCCGCTGATTGTGAAATCAGGGCGCACTGTTTCAGGGTTTCGTATATCCCCTCAATAGAATCGTCCTGCATTGTAACCAGAAAACAGGAAGAAAGCTGAGGTCTAGGAGTGCCGGCATTAAACAACGTAGGAGTGGCATGAGTAAACCACTTCTCAGACATGAGATTATAGGTTTCGATGGCAGAAGCGATGTCTTCCCCGTGAATTCCAACTGCTACCCTCATAATCATGTGTTGGGGGCGTTCCGCAATTTTTCCGTTGAGTTTCAGCAGATAAGAGCGCTCCAGCGTTTTAAACCCAAAATAATCAAAGTTGTAATCTCTGTCATAAATAATAGCAGAATCCAGTTCATCTGCGTGCTTTTTGACGGTTTGGTATAATTCATCGGAAATCAAAGCGGCCATTTCGCCGGTTTTTGGGTCCAGATATTTATATAAATCTCTGATTGTTTCAGAAAAAGATTTTTTGGTACTTTTATGCAGATTTGAAACCGCAATTCTTGCTGCCAGTTTTGCGTAATCCGGGTGTTTTGTGGTCATTGCGGCTGCGGTCTCAGCGGCAAGATTGTCCAGTTCTGTAGTATGAACGCCATCGTAAAGCCCCTGAACTACTTTGAGCGAAACGACAATCGGGTCAACCAGGTCGGATAAATTATAGCAAAGACGAGTGATTCTCGAAGTGATTTTATCCATTTTCACTTCTTCCTTTTTGCCGTTACGTTTGATTACATACATAATACTATGACTAATTTGAAAGATATATAAAATATTTAAAACAATGATTTTTTTAAACGAGGAGGAAATCAAAATTCCTCATCCAGACTGAATTTTTGCTCCTGATGTCCGCCCATTACACCGGCTTTCTGATATTCCGCCACCCTTTTCTCAAAGAAATTGGTTTTGCCCTGAAGCGAAATCAGCTCCATCCAGGGGAAAGGATTAGTGGTCAGATATACTTTATTGTACCCTAATGCCTCAAGCAGCCTGTCCGCTACAAACTCTATATACTGAGACATCATGTCCGAGTTCATTCCGATAAGAGAAACAGGTAGTGCTTCTGTAATAAACTCTTTTTCAATTAATACCGCATCGCAAATAATCTCACGAATCTGGTCTTCTGATAGTTTGTTGATTAAATGGGAGTACAGAAGGCAGGCAAAATCGCAGTGAAGCCCTTCGTCCCTGCTGATTAATTCATTGGAAAAGGAAAGCCCGGGCATAATGCCTCTTTTTTTCAGCCAGAAAATAGAGCAAAAACTACCAGAGAAAAAGATACCTTCTACTGCCGCAAACGCCACGAGTCTTTCTGCAAATGAATTGTGGCTGTTAATCCACTTTAAAGCCCACTCCGCTTTTTTCTTCACCGCCGGAACGGTTTCCATTGCATTAAACAGTTTGTCTTTTTCCTGAGGGTCTTTGATATACGTATCTATCAGCAGACTGTAGGTTTCAGAGTGGATGTTTTCAATAGCAATCTGAAATCCATAAAAACATTTGGCTTCAGGAGCCTGTACTTCCCCAAAAAACTGCTGGGCAAGGTTCTCGTTTACAATTCCGTCACTTGCGGCAAAAAAAGCTAAAACATGTTTAATAAAATGCTTCTCGTCAGCATTCATTTTGTTTTCCCAGTCGTTCATATCCTGGCTCAGGTCAATTTCTTCGGCAGTCCAGAAACTTGCCTCGGCTTTTTTGTACATTTGCCAGATGTCATCGTGTTTAATAGGAAATAAAACAAAACGATTGGGATTTTCTTTTAATAAAGGCTCCATAATTATTTATCAAAGAGATATTTAAATTGTTTAAAATTTGGATATATGATATTATTATTATTTTTGATTTTGGAACTACTTTTCGGTTTTTAGTTTTTGCAAAAATTTCAACAAAAATACTAAAAAAAAACACTTTTTGCAATTTTTTATAACTAATCTCAAAAAAATTTCTTCAAATTTCACACTTATATCGCGATTTAAAAAAAAAATGAAAATAAAATTATCAACACGGAAACCCGTAATGTGGATAAATAGTGTATTTGTTGGCAGAGATTAAATTTATAAAATCAAAATATATGATTAGTGAAAATCATAAAACGTATTTGTTATAAGCTAAAAAAACAGTCAGAAATGATTTTGGCCTATTTCTGCGAGTCTGGTGGATTTATTAAAAAGAAGAAATTAAAAATCAAAAAACAAGGGTTTTTGTTTACCTTTGCAACCAATTAAATCATCATTATGAAGCGAGTTATCCGGATTTTACGTCATCCCAAACAGATTTATAAAAACGAAAACCTGAAGGAAGTTCAGGTGTGGGGGATTCTCATATTGCTGGCTTTGATCTGGGGAAGTTCTTTTATTTTGATGGATAAAGGACTGGAGTCTTTCTCGCCTCTCAATATTGCAGCCCTGAGAATGGTTATTGCCGGAGTTTGTCTCTTTCCGTTTTGTATTTCCTCTGTCAGTAAAATTCCGAAAGAAGAATGGAAAATTTTTCCGATTCTGGGTTTAGTGGGGAATGGTATTCCGGCATTTTTATTTCCGCTGGCTGAGCAAGGCATTAATTCTGCTACGGCAGGGATTCTGAACTCACTCACACCGGTGTTTACGCTTATTTTTGGTATTTTTTTTGGAATCACCGTGAGTCACCGCAAAATTCTTGGAATTGCACTGGGGCTGACCGGAGCCCTTATCGTTACGCTGGGCGGGACAAAAGGCCTTGAGGGAAATATCGGGCATGCCCTGATTGTCGTTCTGGCTACAATGCTTTACGGAATGAATGTGAATATTATGAAACGATACCTGAATTTTACGCCTCCCGTTGCCATTGCCGGGTTTAGTATGTTGAGTGCGGCACTTCCCTACGGGATTTACCTTGTTTTTTCAGATATCCCTCATATTCTTTCCAATCCTGAATCGTGGGAAGCACTTGGATTTATTACGATTCTTGCCGTAATGGGCACTGCCGTAAGTACGCTGATTTTTTACCACCTTGTACAAATCACAGATGCAATCCGCTCGTCTTCGGTAACGTACCTGATGCCGATTGTGGCTTGCCTGTGGGGATTGCTCAGGCCTGACAGGGAAGATATTACGCTCTTTCAAATCGGGGGAATGCTCATCATTCTGACCGGAGTTTATATTGTAAATCATAAAAAAAGATAAAAATATGGATTTTTTACATCATCCTGAAACAGACAAAATTATCAGAGAAGCACTCAAGGAAGATATCGGAAGCGGAGATATTACCGCCTTATCGGTCATTCCGGATTCAGCAGAGTCAAAAGCCCGCTGCCTTATCAAAGATGACGGCATTCTGGCGGGAGTCGCTTTTGCCGAAAGAGTATTTCAACTGTACGATGATTCCCTGAAAATAGAGATTCTTATTCCGGACGGAAGTGAAGTAAAAAAAGGCGATATTGCTTTCTGGGTTACCGGAAGAACGCAGTCTATTTTGTCCTGCGAACGACTGGTACTTAATGTAATGCAGCGAATGAGCGGAATCGCTACTACCACCCGCAATGTGGTAAAACTCCTTGAGGGCACGAAATGCAAAGTACTCGACACCCGTAAAACCACGCCCCTCATCCGGCATCTGGAAAAATGGGCCGTTACGATTGGCGGCGGAACCAATCACCGTTTCGGATTGTATGATATGGTAATGATTAAGGATAATCATCATGATTTTGCCGGCGGAATCACTGCGGCAGTACTCCGGTGTCAGGAGTATCTCCGTACTCACGGGATTCAGGTAAAAATTGAGGTAGAAACCCGCAATCTTGCAGAAGTAGAAGAAGTATTAAGCCTTGACGGGGTGGACGTGATTATGCTGGATAATATGGATATTCCTACGATGAAAAAAGCCGTTGAGAGAATCAACGGAAAATGTAAAGTAGAAGCCTCCGGCGGGATTACTCCGGAAAGCGTCCGTGCAATTGCAGAAACCGGTGTGGACTTCTTGTCTATGGGTGCTCTCACTCACAGTGTCAAAAGTTTGGACATCAGCCTGAAAGCGGTGAAAGGGTAATTCTCCGGAAAAGAGAAAATACGCAGAAATGGCTTTTAATTAAAAAGGAGTATCCGGCACTGATACTTACAGGGTTTTCATTTTAATCAGGTCCGGGTAAATATCCTTGCTTTTGGGGTAGCCGTCCTCCCCGATTACAAGCTGGGTCAGGTGTAAATGAGTAGGAGAACGCTGCTTGAATGCATTTAATCCGGTTCTGCCTGTATGTGCGATTGTCTGACCCGGGGAAACAAGTTCTCCGACAGAAACCAAAAGCATCTCATTGTGGGCATAGTAAAACAAGCTTTTACAGGAAGGGTCGTAAATCCATACATAAATTCCTCCTCTGAGCAGGCTTTCGGTGTTCCACTCATGTTCAGCAGCTACTACGATTCCTCCGCTGAGCGAAAGTACAGATACAGGCTCAAGGGTGAGGTCATCGAGATTATCCTGATTTTTGTCTCTTATAAAAATATCATGAGCGGGATGTCCTTTATGTTTATTCCCGTCAAAATAATTATATCCTGAAGGAACGTAACCGCTTCCGTTGGTTCCGCCGATTGCACTTTTATTGTAACCTTTGAGGGGGAAAATCCATGTATCAGAGGGATAGTTTTTTCCTCCGTTTTCATAATAATAGGCTTCAATTTCCGGAATAAGGGTTTTGATACGGGCCTGAGCCGTTTTTGCGTCAGTGAGTCCGTCCCGGATTTGTGTATTCAGCAGGTTAAATTCCGTACAGGGATGAGCTGTACTTTTGGGGCGGGCTGGAGAAGCCGTCTTTTCCGGATGAGTGGTCGCTTCCGCAGAAGAATCGGACTGAAGGGAAACCGGTTTTTCCCGGGGAACATTTTTTTCTTTTGGTGTACACTGAATCATTCCGAAAAGCAAAACCACAAAATAAAAAGGATTCATACTTTAATGTTAAAAAATATACTGCAAAGATAGAAAAACAGATGCTTATTTTAATTAATTTCGCAATTCCCGGTTAATATTGGCAAATTCTTGTGAAAAACAGGAAAAAGTATCATCTTTGAGCTATATATTTACCAAAATCCAAAAAAAATCATGAAAACATTCATTCCCGTCATTCTTATCCTGTGGCTTTGGGGGGGAGAACAAACAACTCTTACCCGTCAGGAGAAGAAAACAAAACCAAATACCAATCGATTATTTACCATTAATGATTACGACGAAATGTGGAAAAAAATTCAGCAGCTGGAAGAAAAAGGGATGACCAAAGATGCCTTGAAAATTGCAGAAGAAATTTTTGAAAAGGCAAAAAAGGAAAGCAACGGAGAGCAGGCTGTAAAATCGCTTTTGCATGTAATGAAGTATAAGCAGGTACTGGAAGAAAAGGCAGACTCTCTGAATATGGTGCGTATCAGCGTGGAAATCAACCGGGCTTCGGCACCGGTAAAGCAAATACTCCAATCCGTTCAGGCAAATATGTTCTGGGAATATTATTCCGGTGTCCGCTGGCAGATTTACAGCCGTACCCGCACCGAAAAATTTGACAATAAAGATTATCAGACCTGGGACGCTTCCCGGTTCAGGGATAAGATACAGGAATTGTATCTGGCTTCTCTGGAACAACCCGAAACCCTCGCAAAAATAAAAACCGGGGAATATAAGGAAATTATCGAAAAAGGTACTGAACGGGATGCTGAAAAATACAGACCTTCCCTGTATGATTTACTGGCTCACAGAGCACTGGATTTTTTTATGAATCAGGAACTGACGGTTACAAACCCGGCCTATAGCTTTGTCCTGGAGGAAGAAAAAGCATTTGCTGCTGCTCCGGATTTTGCCAGTCTGCGGTTTGACTCAAAGGATTCCACCTCCAAAGACCTTCATGCCGCCCGTATTTTTCAGCAACTCCTTACGGTGCATCGCAATAATATCAATTGTTTGGTGGATGTGGAGCTAAAAAGGCTTGCGTGGGCCAAAGAAACCGCCTCCGGGCAAAACAAGGATTCATTATATTATCATTCCCTGATATCCTTAACCCAGAAATACCCCCAAGAGCCGGTAATTGCAGATGTTTGGGCAGAGATTGCTGCTGTACATAGCTCAAGAGCAGCCAAATATAATCCCGATACTGAAAAACAATACCGGATGGATTATGTAAAATCCCTGGAAATCTGTGATGAGATGATTAAAAAATTCCCGGAAGCAAGAGGTACTCAGCGTTGTAAGGACATCAAAAACAACATTCTGAGCAAATCCGTAGGGATAACTGTTGAGGATATCTCTGTTCCTGACGAAAAATCCAGATTATATATTACATACAGAAACGAATTTCAATGGTATTTCAGAATTATACCCTATAATGAGAGTGTACAAATCCGGATGAATAGTGAGCATGACCTCGTAAAAAGAATGGAAATTCTTACCAATCAGAAGCCTTTAAAGAGCTGGCAGGAGTCTTTACCCGTAGAAAAAGATTATCAGACTCATTCCGCTGATTTAGCGGTTCCTGAGACACCCGCCGGAAAATACTGGATACTGGTTTCGGATAATGCCGGCTTTTCTGTGCAAAATCATGTGGTGAATTATGGCTACTGGGATGTGTGCACTTTTGCCTTCTACACAATCAAAAACCCGAAACAAAATAAGGTTGAATATTTTGTAACGGAAAGAAAAACAGGAAAACCGCTTAAGGGAGTGGAAGTAAAATGGACCGGAACCTACTACGATTATCAATCATACGGCGAGAAAAAAGTGCAGAAAAATGCCATGACAGATATCAATGGGGTTGCAGAAGTCGCTTTGCCGGATGTGAAAAACAGCTACCTGAATTATTCTGCTGAAATTATCAGAGGAAAAGAAAAGTATAATACCCAGACCGATTATCATTACAGTCAGGGAGAGGAAACAGAATCCCGGAAGGTGGTGTTCTTTACCGACCGTAAGATTTACCGTCCGGGACAAACGGTTTATTTTAAAGGGATTTGTCTGAAGTCAAAAGGCGGAAAATCAGATATTATCACAGGCTATAATACCAACGTTCTGTTCAGGGATGTTAATTATCAGCAAATTGCTACCCTGAAAGTAGCCTCTAATGAATACGGAACTTTCAGCGGTACATTTACGGCGCCGGTTTCAGGTCTTATGGGAAATATGTCGATTGTAGATGAAAAAAGCGGCCACTCTACAGATTTTAGCGTAGAAGAATACAAAAGACCCAAATTTGAAGTAATTTTTAATCCCATGGAAGGGAGTTTCCGGCTGGGAGAGAAAGTGACGGCTAAAGGAAATGCGATGGGATATGCCGGAAATGCAATAGACGGAGCACAGGTAAAGTACAGAGTAGTGAGAAAAGCAATTTTTCCTTATTGGGGATACTATTGCTGGTGGAGGCCTGCGCCCGCTTCTCCTGAGGTGGAAATCGGTAACGGAGAAACTAAAACCGATGAAAACGGCAACTTTTCGGTAGATTTTATGGCAATTCCGGACCCCTTGCTTTCCAAAGAAGATAAACCGCAATTTACCTACTCTGTTTATGCAGATGTTGTAGATATAACGGGAGAAACGCATTCCGCCTCCCAAAACCTTAGTGTTGGGTATATCGCTATCAGTGCAGGCCTCAATATTCCCGGACACGTTTCCGCCGAAAATCCGGATTCTCTCACTGTAAATACCGAAAATCTCAACGGCGCTTTTGAGCCGGCAAAAGGGAAAATCGAAATTTATCCCATCGAAATGCCCAAACAATGGTTCAGAGCCCGAAGATGGGGAAAAGCAGATGTTTTTCCCGTTCAGGAACAGGATTACAGAAAATGGTTTCCTTATGATGCATACAGCAACGAATCGGATTACCGGAACTGGAAGAAAAAAGAAAAAATCGCCACAATTTCCTTTGATACGGAAAAAAGCAAAAAATATGCCCTCAGTAGTTTAAAAAATCAACCTCAGGGAACCTATATCGCAGAACTCTCCACAGCAGATAAATATGGAAACTCCATTAAGGTTACTTCGTATTTTGATCTGGAAAGCAGAACAAAATCTACCCCTGTGAAACCGGTTGCTTTGTCGGTGGAAGTGAGGAAAAATGTTGTAGAACCCGGAGAGAATCTTGAATTTACGGTTTCTTCTTCAGAAAAAAATCTGTTTACAGTACTGACTATCGAACAGAACGGAACAATCCTTGACAGAAGGTTTATTACCCTGAATAATGAAAAAAGAGAGCTTACTTTTCCGGTAAAAGAAGAGCACCGCGGAAATTTCAACATAAATACTACGGCAGTTATACAGAATGAGTTTCACTCTTCCAGTCAATTGATTACAGTGCCTTTTACCAATAAAAATCTGAAAATGGAATGGATGACCTTCCGGAATAAACTACTGCCCGGTGCCAAAGAAGAGTGGAGGCTGAAAATTTCGGGACCGGGTCAGGAAAAAGCCGCCGCCGAAATGATTGCGGGAATGTATGATGCTTCTCTGGATCAGTTTCGCGCCAATAGCTGGGACCTGAGTGGACTGAACCCCTATTATTATGGGTCGGTTGTAGTCAATGGCTATGTTGGATTTCAGACGAAAACAGGAAACAGTTATGATACCGGATGGAATAGTTACACGTCCTATTATACCCCCACAATATATAATCAGCTTAATCTGTTTGGGTTTTATTTTTCTCCTTACAGAAGAATGCGGGAAGATATGGTCGTTTTTGAAAAATCAGCGGGCGTTATGCCAACTACCGCCGCTATGGAATCACCTCCCCCTCCTCCGGCTCCTGCAATGGCCGGAGAGTCAGACCGAACAAATATGGCAGCAAATGGAGAAATGGAAGAACAGGGAAACAAATTGGAAAAGAAACCTGAAGCCAAAGAAGGAAAGGATGGAAAAGAACAAAAAAAAGAGATACAAATCCGTAAAAATCTTCAGGAGACCGCTTTTTTCTTCCCGCATCTGATGACCAGTGAAAAAGGAGAAATCATCCTCTCTTTTACGATGCCTGAAGCACTTACGAAGTGGAAGTTTATGGCACTTGCGCACACCAAAGACTTGAAAACGGGAATGCTTACGGAGAATGTAGTGACACAGAAAGACCTGATGGTGATGCCTAATCCTCCCCGATTTATGAGGGTGGGTGACGATTTTGAGTTTTCGGCAAAAATATCCAATCTCTCAGACAAAAAACTGAACGGCTCCGCAGAAATAATTATACGGGACGCACTGACGGGGAATGAAATCACAGGACAGTTGATTCCCGGAGGCAGAACTACTTCATTTACCGCCGAATCCAAACAGAGTGCACTTGTCTCATGGAATATTAAAGTTCCGGACAATATTCAGGCGGTGGTATATCAGGTAATAGCCAGTGCCGGCGATTTTTCGGATGGAGAAGAAAATGCGCTTCCCGTGGTCTTGAATAAAATGCTCGTTACAGAATCGTTGGCTCTTTGGGTGAAAGGCGGACAATCCAGAACGTTTATCCTGCCTAATCTGGTCAATTCCGGAGAGAGCAAAACGCTCAAAAATCAGCAATATACCCTGGAGTTTACTGCCAATCCGGCCTGGTACGCTGTGCAGTCACTTCCCTATCTGATGGAGTATCCGCATGAGTGTACCGAACAGCTTTTCAGCCGGTATTACGCCAATTCACTGGCTACTCATATCGGAAATTCTACGCCACGAATCCGTCAGGTGTTTGAGCAGTGGAAAAATGCACAGGGCGGAAACAAAGAAGCCCTTTTATCCAATCTTTCCAAAAATCAGGAACTAAAATCGGCGATTCTGGAGGAAACTCCCTGGGTACTCAATGCGAATGATGAGACAGAAAGGAAAAAAAGAGTGGCTTTGCTCTTTGACCTCAATAAAATGGCCGATGAAATGAAGAAGGCAGAGTCAAAACTCAGGGAGCGTCAAAACGGAAACGGAAGTTTTACCTGGTTTCCCGGAATGAAAGATGACCGGTATATCACCCAGCTTATCGTAACGGGAATGGGACACCTCCGGAAATTAAAAGTTACTCCCTCTGCTGAAGTACAGGGAATGATAGAAAAAGCGCTGCCATATCTTGACCGCCAAATGAAAGAAGATTATCTTGAAATGAAGCGCAGGAAAGTGGATATGGAAAAAAATCAACTGGGGTATGGCACTATTCAGTATCTCTATATGCGCTCGTTTTATCCGGAAATAAAAATACCCGGAGACTGCCGGGAGGCATATGATTATTATTTCGGGCAGGCGAAAAAATATGCATTTGAAAACGGGATTTATATGAAAGGAATGCTCTCGCTAATCCTCAACAGAGGAGGAGAAACCAAACAGGCTCAGACTCTCATTCAATCCATCGCCCAGAATGCGGTGCATAATGAAGAAATGGGAATGTACTGGAAGGAAACTGCCGGTTGGTCATGGTGGCAGGCTTCCATCGAGATGCAGGCATTGCTGATAGAAGCCTTTGATGAAGTAACCGGGGATCAGGCCTCAGTAGAAGAAATGAAAATATGGCTGCTTAAAAACAAGCAAACCAATGACTGGAAAACCACACGCGCCACAGTAGAAGCCTGTAATGCCTTGCTGCTTACCGGAAGTAACTGGCTGGAAAATACAGAAGTGCCGGAAATCACTATCGGAAATAAGCCTTTCCTCCTGGCAGAACACCCTGAGATTCAGACAGAAGCCGGTACGGGATATTTCAAAAAAGCATGGCAGGCAAGCGAAATCTCCCCGGAATTTGGTACGGTTACAGTAACCAAAAAAGAAAAAGGAATTGCCTGGGGGGGCGTTTTCTGGCAGTATTTTGAGCAGCTCGATAAAATAAAATATGCTGAGACACCGCTTTCTATCCGCAAGCAGGTATTTATAGAGCGTCCTTCGGCTACCGGCCCAATCCCAGAGCCGGTGTCTTCAGGAGCACTCATAAAACAGGGAGACAAAGTAAAAATCCGTATCGAAATCCGAACCGACCGGGATATGGAATATGTTCACCTGAAAGATATGCGGGCAGCAGGATTTGAACCGGTGGACGTAATCTCTTCCTATCGCTATCAGGACGGGCTGGGATATTATCAATCCACAAGAGACATTGGAACGCATTTCTTCATGGATTATCTCCCGAAGGGAACCTATATGTTTGAATATGCACTCCGGGCAACCCACAAAGGCGATTTCTCCAACGGGATTACAACCATGCAGTGTATGTATGCTCCAGAATTTACTTCACATTCTGAGGGAATAAGAGTCAAAATTCAATAAAAAGCAATTTGTTCTCTGAAAACAAAAACGGCAGACTTTTGGGACTGCCGTTTTTGTTTTGGGGATAATCTTATGCAATAAAACGGGGTTTATTTTGTCAGAAGCCCGGCTTTTACGGTATAAGTAGTAGAGATTTCCAGTTGTGTGTCCTGCATAGGTACTCCGTCCAGCAATACCTTCGGCTTGAGTTTAAACTGGGATGAAGTAAGATATGCCTTGATATTTTCATTGGTTTCGGTCATATTCAGTACGGTTGTACCATCAGGAATGTCTTTTGCAAAGGCAATTTCTTTTTCAGGTAAACCATCGGCAGAAATAAGAATATATATATCCTTGAAGAAATTCATATTCCCTCCGGAAGGATTAGTTACCGTAAGCGTCATGTCAGATAGCAGAATCTCATCAATGAGGTTTGTGTTTGTGTTCTGACCATTAAAAGTCTGAGAAGCATTGGTTGGTACTTCCGGAGAAAAGGGAAGCG
>JAIBAH010000070.1 GCA_019695295.1 Bacteroidia bacterium
TAAATATTCTGAATATTTGGCGTAATTGATTTGCATATCTTATTGTTTCTTTCTAAATTTGTCCGCAACTTAAGTCTTTTCGATTTATTAACAAATAATTATTTCCCCCAAATGCGTAAGTCCTATAAATATTTTTTTTAATTTTTTAAGTTTTTGATTTTTATTGTTTTATGGAAAAAACCGAAAAATATCACCTGAGATTTATAATTTTTTATCGTTTTTGACATAAAACACTATAATTATAGTATAAATAATTACATAAATTAGTGAAAATCTAAAAATAATTTTGTCATGTTTAAAAAACATTTTATATTTGACAACTTTATTAAAACAAATATAGCCTATGGATAAGTTTAACCAAATTAAAGCGATTATTGCTTCTCTTGAAGAAGACGCTGAAAAGTTTTACGTAAAAGGAAACAAAGCAGCCGGAACAAGACTCAGAACTGGACTTCAGGCAATAAAAAACCTCGCTCAGGAGGTTCGCGTGGATGTTCAAAACCAAAAAAATCAGGAATAGTCTTTGGCTTTTCACTGGTACCAAAACCTTTTTAATCCACCAAGATTGAAAAGGTTTTTTCTATGGTAAAATCCGGTATCCTTCTCCTGTAATAGCTAACCGGGGAATGGTATTGCTTTTTTCAAAGTGTTCATAAATCGGGGTAAGCTGATTCCAGAAAGCAACATGATTCGGATAATCAGCACTAGCGGAATGCATATTTTCCTTCGTCATTCTGAATGGAAAAATATGGACAGGGATTGAATCCTGACCGCCTTCTTTTGCCTCCATTGCCAGAATATAAATCTCTCTGATTTTATCATTCGTAACCGGAATACACCCTACTGAAACACAACTCCCGTGAATAAAAATATCACTGCCGGGTTGAGCTTTATCTGCAACCTGCCGGTCAAATTCATTGGGGTAGTTCAGGCCCAGCGACAAGTGAAAACTGCTCGCCGGATTAAAACGATTGATAAAATAAACTCCTTCGGGCACCTGATTATCGCCTTCTTTTTTCTTGGGACCTGGCAGGCCGGGAACTTTACATATAGGATAACTGTCATACAACGCCCATCCGCTACCGGACTGCATCCACAGTTCGAGTATTTTCTCTGTTTTAAATGCCCTGAAAAATACAGGCGACTTACGGTTGATTCCTTTAGCCTGAGTTTTCCCTGCAATGAGTTTCTCTTTTTCCTTATAGGCATTGGCGACCCTGTCATTCATCGAACACGAAGCAATAAAAAGTGAGAGCATGAAAATAATTACTTTGATTGTATTCTTCATACTATAAGAATTATAAATGAAGGCAGAAAAAAAACAGCCTCTCCCAACAGTCTGTAATAGTCATTCTTCTTTAACTGAGCGGAATATTTCCACAGCAAAATATGAGAAAGACTCATAGCCGTTAGGATTACTGATGCCCATATTCTTTCAGGATACTCTTTTGAAACCGTAAAGATAAGCCCTAAACCGGTAATTAAGCTGATTGTCATCAATGATTTTACTACCAAAATACTTTTTTTCCTCCCCAAAGACAAAACCCATGAATTTTGTTGCTGACGGATATCCGCATCCATTTCCCATATAGAAAAAAGCAGTACTGAAAGCATTACATTTAAATAGAAGCAAATCCCTAAAAGCAGTACATCCGGAATATAATCCATAATCAACTGCTGAACGCCGAGGTGGTTTCCCGGAAAAACGCTGCCGTAATCATTGTATTTCATGATTACAGGAATGCCCCAGATTCCGGCGGTATAAATAGTGCCTACGCCCCACTCTTTCAGAAACAATACCGACCGGCTCTTTCCTATGAAATGAATCCCGGTAAAATGAATCAGGCTGACACAACCCAGCAGCACCCCGGTCAGTACTGCTTCCAAAGGCAAAAGAAAGGGTAACAGAAACACACATACTCCCAGACAGAGAATCCATACTGTGCTCACTGTCCTGAAATTCCGTACATGAAAAGAATGCCTTCTTGTCTCTGCTTTTTCCTTCAGGTTAAAGGCATCGAGTAAATGGTCGGCGGTATAAATCACCCATACACTGAGCGGCAAGCTCCATTGCCACGCAAAAGGCATTTTTACACCCAGCAGAATAATGGCCATATTTCCTCCTGCCCACGCTCCGAATGCTACATCAAGGCTGAGAATATTCAGATACTGGTAATACTTTAAAAGTAATTTCATAAATACAGGGGGCTGAAAGCGGTCTTATGTACTCCTTTTTGCTGTTTTTACAATCAGGATAACGTTACTTTTTCAAAATCAATGGACTGCCCCATGAATAATTTGGCTGAGTCCTGAAAATTCTGAGAAAAATCAGACAGAAAGAAACGGGATTTTTCGTGAGTATCAATCGTAAGCAGATCAGAAAGGCTCAGTTGCTTCCGGACATATTCCGCCACCGCAGTAGAAGAATCCACTACTTTTACTGTATTTTTATGATGATTTTCAAAAAAATCCTGAATCTGATTTTTTATCAGCGGATAATGCGTACAACCCAGAATCAGGGTATCAATCTCCTGAAAATCCTTATCTGAAAGGTATTCATGGATTACATCCAGACTGATTTTATTCTGAAGCCAGCCTTCTTCTATCATTGGAACGAGCAAAGGAGTCGCTTTTTCAATAACGGAAACGGAGGAATGAGAAAGGGAATTGAGGAGGCGACCATAAATACCCGAGGTAATCGTAGCCCTTGTGCCAATTACGCCGATTTTCCGGTTTTTGGTCTCAGAGAGGGAGTACAAGGCTGCCGGGTACACAACATCAAATACCGGCAAAGAACCGGCAATCGATTTGACTTCGTCCAAAGCTACGGCAGAAGCGGTATTACAGGCGATTACGATTGCTTTTACCGGCTGCTGAATCAGGAAGCGGGTAATTTCCTTTACGTATTGCCGGATAGCTTCGGGCGACTTGTCTCCGTAAGGCAAGTGAGCAGTGTCTCCAAAATAATAAAGCGATTCATGAGGCATTAAGTTCCTCATTGCCTTTGCAATGGTAAGTCCGCCTAAACCCGAGTCAAAAACCCCGATGGGTAATGTATTGATTTCTGCCATAAAAGTTCAATGATAATGCTGCAAATTTCACCAAAAATTCGGAAAAAACAACGGAGTATGATTATTTATTCCTGTTCCGAAAAATTGGTCAGGATACAAAAGCATTGATAAAGGACTTAATATGAAAGGATTTTTCATAAAAAAAGCTGCCCTGCAACGGACAGCTTTCTCTGTATTTTTTATCTTCGGATTATTTATTTCCGGGAGCAGGAGTTCCGATACCGCCGGGAGCAGTGGAAGCCGGCATTGTAGGGAAAGAAAGATTGAATTTTTTCATCATTTTTTCCGTTACATCATTTTCCTTTGGTCCAAAAAGTACGATAGAAGTCCCTGAAGCATCCATGGAATTCAGGATATAGGTATAACCTTCAGCTGCTGCAAGTTCATCGAGTCCTTTTTTCAGTTTTTCAATAATCGGGTCGAGCAGTTTGTCTTGTCTTTCTGCAAGTTCTCTTTCATATCTTTCTGCGTCAGACTTTACTTCCTCCTGAAGCTTCATGATTTCTTCTTCTCTTTTTTTAGCCTCCTCTTCCGTAATTGCGGGAGGATTTTTAGAAAGAAGTTCGGTAGCCTCAGTATATTTGTCCTGCATCAGTTTTTCTTTCGTTGCAAGTCTTTCTGAATATTTTTGACGATAAAGATTCAACTCCTGATCCATTGCAGCAGTTTCGGGCATAAGGCGGAGGATTAACTCCAGATTACAATGTCCGATTTTTACGTTTTGTGCGAATACGGTTGAAGTGAACCCTGCTACCATCAACAAAACACTTAATACAATTCTACTTTTCATACGGTTAAAATAATTTACAAAATTAATATTGAAACAATAACGTTAAAAACCTCAAAATATTAAATTTTCGATTTTTAAACTTTTGTTTTAATTCAGAATAACTAAATTAAAACGGCACAAAGATACAATAATTCTAAAAACATGAAAAGAAAGGCAGGGAAATCCGGCACTTTCTTTCCACAGATTGTAGGGGTTCTATTTATTTTCTTCCTCCGGAGGCAGGGTCAGAACCGCTGCCGGCATCAGGACCTACATCAATTCCCATTTCTTTTTGAACATCTGCGGTAATATCAAAGATTGCATTGGTATATAGCCAGGTTACTTCTCCGCCCGCTTTATCAAAGATTAAATCCAGTCTTTTTTTCTGGGCAACAGTTTCAACTGCTTTGATAATTCTATCCTGAAGGGGCTTTACCTTTGCGTCCTGCAACTGAAAAAGTTCGCCGCTGTAACCGAATTTTTTCTCACGGTATTCTTTTGCTTCTTTTTCCAGTTTGTAGATTTCGTCCTGCTTGTCTTTCCGTACATCTTCCGGCATAATTACTTCATTTGCCTGATACTCTTTGTACTTATTATCAATATTCTGATACAGTTTTTCCAGCTCAGCCTGCCATTTTTTAGATACAGCGTCAATTTCACTTTGAGCTGAATTATACTCATTCATTTTGCTGAGGACATCTTTAGTATTAACATATCCGATTTTCTGCGCCTTCACAGCAAATACAAAGGCAAATAATAATGAGAGGGTTACGACTATCTTTTTCATGATTTGTATTTATTAAGAATTTTTAAATAAAATGATTAAATGAGAATGAATTAATTTTCAATAGATACTGATTTAACCCTTCAAAAGTTGAAGCAATGTGCCGTTTTATTATCAAACGTGTTTAAAAGTTCTGTCCGAGGATAAAATGGAACTGACTTCCATTTAATCTTCCGCTTGCTCCGCCATTATTTAAATCAAAACTATCGAACCCGTAGCCCCAGTCAAGTCCCAGCAGACCTACCATCGGAAGCATTACCCTTGCACCTACCCCAACTGAGCGGTGAAGGCGGAAAGGATTAAACTGTTTGAAACTTCCAAATCCGTTTCCTGCTTCGGCAAATCCCAGTACCCACATTGGAGCAGACTGATTAAGGGTAATCGGATAGCGCATTTCCATCGAAATTTTATTAAATATCGGGCTTCCGTTTCCGCCGGGCTGAACGATTGTAAGGTCTTTGTATCCTCTGAGTGCGATTACCTCTCTTCCGTCCCACTGACCGCCCATCATTCCCATCATTCCGGAACCTCCCATATAGTATCTGAGGAGAGGTGAAATTCCGACTCTCGAATTGTATGCACCCAGGAATCCTGCGTCCACTTTGGTTCTCAATACGAGGTTGCCAATAATCCTGAAGTACCAGTCACTACTGAAACGCCATCTGTGAAACTCAAGCAGATTATATTTCTGTGCGGGATTCATGTTTTCGTAATCGGCATTTTTACGGAATAAAGAATACGGAGGAGAAAGTTCTACGCTGAAAGTCATGGTCGAGCCACTTCTCGGATATAAAGGAGCGTCCACACTGGAGCGGCTGATAGTATGTTTAAGGGAGATATTGTTTACCGCAGCGTAAGGTACTCCCTCAAATCCGGGGAATATTGAGCTGGGTTGTGTAATATCAAAATACTTATAGGTAAGCGAGGTGTAAGACTGGAAAAAGTCGTCGGGGAATTTCATTCTTCTTCCGTAATCCACTCCCACGGTGAAGATTCCGTTCCGGTAATTGGCGCCGGCATTTGCCCCGAATCCATAACGGAATACAGAATAGGAAGTAGAAACTCCGAGTGAGTTGGGTTTTTTACCCCCAAACCAGGGCTCCATAAAGGAAGCCGAGAATACGGTAGCCCCAATCGTACTCTGAAATGCCAGGTTTAGCTTCTGACCATCTCCGGAAGGAACCGGTGACCATGCTTTTTTGTCGAGGAAACGTTTGGTAGAGAAATTATTGAACGATAACTGAAGCGTTCCGGTAAATCCTGTACCGTATCTTTCACCGGTAATGGGATTTACGGGTCTTCCGCCCCATCCGCCCTGAAGCTGCAACTGGTCAGAAGGCTTTTCTTCAACAATGTATTTAATATCTACGGTTCCTGTCTGAAAATCAGGAATAGGAATCACATTGATTTTTTCCTGGTCAAAATAACCGAGTGCCAGAATTTCTCTTTGTGAGCGTATCAGGTCAGAGCGGCGGAATTTTTCTCCGGGAACAGTTCTTAATTCTCTCAGGATTACATAATCACTGGTTTTGGTATTCCCTTCAATCATGATTTTGCGCACAGTGGCCTGAGGGCCTTCAAACACCCTTAGTTCAAGGTCAATAGAGTCGTTTTCAATGGCAACTTCTACCGGGTCGATCCGGAAAAACAAGTATCCGTCGTCCAGATACAGAGAACTTACATCTCCTCCGTCCGGGCTTCCGGAGATTCTTTTATCGAGCTTGGATTTACTGTAAATATCCCCTTTTTTGATACCGAGTACTTCCCGAAGGATAACCGAATTGTATTTATAATTACCCACCCAGGCGATATTTCGGAAGTAGTATTTGGTTCCCTCAAAAATTTTCATTTTTATATCGAGGGTTTCATTATCGTGATTTACTACCGTATCGTAGGAGATGATTGCATCTCTGTACCCCTGCTCATTGTAGGCTGCAATCAGGGCTTCTTTCGCCGTTTCGTATTTTTTAGGGACAAATTTAGACCTTGCCCATACTCTCCAGAATTTTTTCTCTTTGATATCTTTGAGTTTACGTTTGGCTTTTCCGTCGGAGAAAGCGGTATTTCCTTCAATATCAATGCTGTTGATTTTGATTTTTTTCCCTCTGTTGATTTTGATTTTTACAGCCACCCCATTTTGAAGTACCTTATCGGGTTCAGAGGTAATGTCCACCCTGGTGTCATAAAATCCTTTTTCAACATAGAAATTACGGATAATCCGTTTGGCAGACTGTATTTTTGAGTCCGTAAGAATGGTTCCCCTGATCATATTGATTTTATCTCTCAGGTCATCACTTTGAGATTTGGTAATACCCTGAAAAGTATAGGAAGCAATTCTGGCTCTTTCTTTTACATAAATTACCAGAAATACGAAGTCACCGTTAAATTTTTCAGCTTCAATAGAAACATCCGAGAAGATACTTTCCTTCCATAATTTACGCATAGCGTCCCCTGTTTCAGAGCCGGGCAGCGTAATTGCTTCTCCTACATTGAGCCCGCTCATTTCAATGACCCGCTGCTCACTCGTATATTCCTGTCCCTTTACCTGTATTCCGGCTATAGTAAACAATTTAGGGTTTTTTATATCTGTCTGAGCATAGAAAACCAGCGGTATATATATAAGAAAAGAGATGACGAAAAACCGGAAAAAATTCTGCATATTATTGATTAGAAATTTTAGCATTGAAATCATATTTATTAAGACTCAAGAGAAAGTTGCTCACTGGTTTTACCAAAACGTCTTTCTCTTTTCTGAAAATCAAGGATTGCGTCCACAAGGTCCTGCTTTCTGAAATCAGGCCACAGTTTGGGGGTGAAATAAATTTCAGCATAGGCAATTTCCCAAAGCAAAAAATTACTGATTCTTGCTTCTCCTGAAGTTCGGATAAGCAATTCAGGGTCAGGCATATTATAAGTTCCCAAATGTTCAGAAACTGTCTTTTCGGTAATTGACTCCGGAAATAATTTTCCTTCCAGTACCTTTTGACTGATTTTCTGTACAGCCAGAAGTATATCCGCTCTTGAACCATAGCTTAATGCGAGCGTTAGCACCATTTTGCTGTTATTTTCGGTTTCTTTCATGGCCTTTTCAAGGACACTTTTACATTTATCCGGCAAAGCGTCAACGTTTCCTATTGCATTAAGCCGGATATTATTTTTTTGGAGAGTAGGGGTTTCCGACTCTATTGTGTCAATCAGCAAAGCCATTAATGCTTCCACCTCCATTTTAGGTCTGTTCCAGTTTTCGGTAGAGAACGCATAAAGCGTTACGTATTCAACGCCTAATTCTGCCGCGCACTCTGCGGTTTCCCTTACAGACTGAATGGCAGATTTGTGTCCAAAAATTCTGAACTTACCTTTTGTTTTTGCCCACCGCCCATTGCCGTCCATAATTACAGCAATGTGCTTTGGTAATTTTTTTATGTCCACCTGTTGGAAAGAATCCATTGAATTGTAAACCTGTAATAATAGATACAAAAAATGGGGCAAGGGTTGCAAATAAAACCGATAAAACTTTCATTTTCACCCAAACCGGCTACAAAAGTAATAAATTTCCTCCGGAAATGATAATATCCGTTTAAAATAAAAAAAACAGATAATCCACATTAGATTGGATTATCTGTTTTGATGTAAGTATTACTACAGAAGATGTTATCTTCCTCTTCTCATAGGTCTGAATTTGGGACATTTAACCCAGTCAATTACATAAGAAGCGGTTACTGAAGTATAAATATACCAGTCTGCTTGTTTTTTATCTCCTCTGATGTATTTGGTAATGAAGAAATTATTTCCTCCTCTGTAGGAAAGTTCTGCAGCGGTAGGATTTGCCTGAGCCAAAGCTACCAAATCCGGGTAGCGTGTACTTACGTCATCCAGATAATCGGTGAACAGCTTACGAAATCCCATTTCAACATCCAGATTCCATTTCTTTCCAACCATAATATGGGCTCCGGCTCCCATCGGGAGACAAACCTGCGTCAGAGCATATGGTTTGGGGTATTGTTTACCGGGTACGCTTGGCAGGTATTGGCCTTCGGTACCCAAAGGTTGAAGATCATACCAGCTACCATTAAGTTTAGCCTGAGGATTAAAACGGAAAACGCCTACCCCACCAAAAATATAGGGGTTGAATCCGGGACGAAAACGAAATCCGCGGGATTCCCCAAACATATCATAGGAAAGAGTAAGTGCCCCTTCTGTAACCGGACTTCTGAAACTCAGATTTCTCCAGCGGCGGGGGTCGTTGGCGGAGTTTTCATCTTTGGCTCCCACCCAGCCCTGAAAAAAGCTGAATCTGGCTTCCATATGAGGATTAAACCGGAACGAACCTACTGCTCCTAATCCCGGACGGGTAAACTTGAATGTAAAATCGTCGTCAAGATCCCCCAGATAGTTGGTAGTACCGGCAGAGACACCAACCTTGAAATATCCGTATCTGTACTGAGCGTTTGCACTAAGAAACACTATTAAAGTAATAAAAAATAAACCTGCTTTTTTCATGGATAATAAATTATTTCTCTGTATTTAAGTAGAGGTAAAACCTTTTATTTTATTAATAAATAATAAACAATATTTAAAAACACCTATTACGAATTTAATGAATAACGAAAATATTCCTCAAAGATTGAAAATAAACCTAATTTTATGAAATTTTTTTCTCTCTTTTTATAAAAAAACACAAAAACTACCCAAATTTACCCAAAACAGTACTTCAGGCTTAATCAAATCAGGGAAAGAACGGCAAAATTAAACATATTAATATATAATCCTAATCTGTTTTAAAAAAAATATTTTTTATTGCTTCAATTAGTTCCCGGTTATTGGATAATCTGGGAATTTTATTTTGTCCACCCAACTTATTTTTTTGTTTAAGCCACTCATAAAAAGTACCTTCGGGGGCTAATGTGATTACCGGTTTTCTCAGTATCATATCGCCGGAACGTTTTGCGTCATAATCCGAATTCACCCTTCTCAAGGTATTATCCATCACTTCTCCGAAATGCTGAAGGCTGTCGGGATGCCGTTCAAATTCTATCAGCCACTCATGCGCTCCTCCGGATTCAGCCCCAAAATAAACGGGGGCCGCAGTATAATCTTTTACCCTTGCTCCGGTAGCTTCTGAGGCTTCTGCTATTGCGGTTTCGGCATTTCCTATCATCAGTTCTTCTCCAAATGCATTGATAAACAATCGGGTTCGCCCGGTAATTATAATCGTAAAAGGGTTATTCCCGGTAATTTTCACCGTATCACCTATCATATATCTCCATAACCCTCCATTCGTTGAAATAATCAGCGCATATTCTTCCCCTATTATTACCTCTCTGAGTGTAAGTATTTTAGGGTTAGTATTGTGAAGTTCTGCGACGGGCAGGAATTCATAAAAGATTCCATAGTCTATCATCAGCAGAAAATCCTCCCTTTCGGGTCTGTACTGAATTCCAAAAAAACCTTCTGAAGCATTATAAATATTTATAAATGCAACAGATTCAGGCATAAGTTCTCTTAACTGCGCTTTGTAGGGCGCAATATTGACACCACCATGAAAAAAAGCCTCCAGATTAGGCCATACCTTGGACAAATCATTGTTTTCAATTCCTTTTTTTTCTAAAACTTTGCGAATCAACAAGATTGCCCATGTAGGAACACCCACTATTGCAGAAACATCCTCCCTCATCACTTCTTCACACATTGCTTCCAGTTTCTCTTCCCATCCTGACATCAACGCGACTTTTTTGCTGGGTGTACGGATATATTCATAATATATCGGTAGATTCTCTGTCATTACCGCACTTAAATCGCCAAATCTCGCCTGCGTATTAAAGTGGCTGATTTGGTGGCTCCCTCCTATGGATAATACCTTTCCACTAAACAACCTGTTATTCCTGCTATGATAGTACAAATATAATGCCAACAAATCCTTGCCTGCCTTATAATGACAATCATGAAGGGATTCTTCTGTTACGGGAATAAATTTGCTTTTATCATTGGTTGTTCCGGAGGATTTGGCAAACCATAAAATATTGCCATGCCACAGGATATCCGGTTCTCCCTTCAACATTTTTTCGATATAGGGAAAAAGGGTTTCGTATGAATTTACGGGTACTCTTTCCTGAAATTGGGCTACGGTTTCGATGGTTGAAAAATCATATTTCTCTCCCCACTCTGTCAGGCTGGCTGCCTTTATCAATTGCATCAGCAGGGTTTCCTGGGTCTGAAAAGGATTATTCAAGGAGGCTTCTATCTGTTTTATCCTCCTTTTCAGATTCCATTCTGCTATTGTATTGATTATATAATTCATCGTTCCAGCCGGAAATTTTCGCCAAGATAGAGTTTTCGTGCCTCCGGGTCATTTGCCAGATCTTCGGCACTTCCGTACTTCAGGATTCTCCCTTCAAAAAGAAGGTAAGCCCTGTGGGTAATAGACAACGTTTCGTGTACGTTATGGTCTGTAATGAGTACACCGATATTTTTTGCAACAAGGTCCCGGACTATCGTTTGCAACTCCCCTACTGCAATCGGGTCTATCGCAGCAAAAGGCTCGTCCAGTAAAATAAACCGGGGATTAACGGCAAGTGCCCGGGCAATTTCGGTACGTCTTCTCTCTCCTCCCGAGAGCAACTTACCTTTGTTCTTCCGGACATGCGTAAGACGAAACTCCTCAAGCAACTCTTCCATCCTTTCCTTACGGGTTTTCACGGGAATATCCGCTGCCATTTCGAGCACCGATAATATATTGTCTTCTACCGATAATTCCCTGAATACAGATGCCTCCTGCGCAAGATAGCCCACTCCCATTTGTCCTCTTTTGTACATCGGCAGATGGGTAATGTCTTTATCATCAAGATATATTTTACCGCTGTTGGGGCGTATCAAACCCACAACCATATAGAATGTAGTGGTTTTTCCGGCTCCGTTGGGTCCCAGCAGCCCCACGATTTCTCCTTGATTTACTTCAACCGTTACATCATTTACAACGGAACGCTGTTTATATTTTTTAATCAGATTTTCAGCTCTCAGTTTCATTGCTTATGAGTCTTTAGAAATACGGACAGGTCAAAAACTGACTTCTCCGCCCGTAAATACGAATTAAGTACTTAATTTATGCAAAGTAACTATTTTTTATTAATATAAAGATTAATTTACAATAAATCCGTGAGTAATTAGTTATCATGTGCTCATTTATACCTGACTTTCTTTCAGCAGTAATTTTTTCAGAATCACAATCTGACCCAGATGATAATGGATATGCTCAATATTTCCCATAAAATTTCTGCCGTAGTTTCCGTATTTTTCATCATAAAAAGTAGTTTCGAGAATACTGTCCGGCAATGTTTCTATGAGTCCGGCAAGTTTTTCTGCATCCTCAAAAACCTTACTGGTAAACTCCTCCCATTCTTCCTGTGAATGGATTTCCGGGTGAAGGAAACTATATTTATCGCTTGCGGTCAGGGGATTTTGTTCAAGTACGCCGAGTATTGCTTTTACATAATAATTCATATGATATACCAATGCCAGAATGGAGTTGAATCCCTCCTGCTGAGTAATAGCCTGCTGCCAGGTAAGCCCGGAAAGGCAGTCTTTCAGATTGGACCATGTCCAGTTGCCACCAAAGTGAACTTCCCGGAGATGCTTTGCGATAATTTTTGTAACGGACATACCTTTGTGATGCAAGATTAAGAATCTGATAAAAAACAGAATACAAAAATAGGAAATATTTTCTTCCGTAAAAAACAAAAAGACGGTTCCCGAAGAAACAGTCTTTTTGCAATTTTCAAGTGTACCGGGATTAATCAATCAGCAAACGGGTTACCGCAGCAGAATTCATTGCCCATTTCATATCATATACCTCGTCGGCTTCTTCCACATTTTCTGTCAGTGAAAGTCCCTGTGCTTCTGCTTTAATTTTCAGCAGATTCCCAACGCTTAGCTTGCTGTTGAGTTTTTTCATCAGGTCATTCACGCCTTTATTGTCCAGTTGCTGAACCACCTGACCGTAAAACGGCATTTCTAACCAGAGAATTTCATTGGCTTCAATGTCCAGTACCCCAAAAACCAGACCCTTAGTAAGCGGCTGAGTGATACGTACCTGATGCTGTACACAGGAAGGATCATAGGCTACTCCTGTTTTCCCGGAGATTTTCATGGGAAAAGCAGAATCCATCCAGCCGATTACCATATTTGGCGTGATGCTGCCGGTGCTGTATGCATTACAGGTAAAAGTTACGTATTTGGCACCTTTATTTCCGGGACCTGCATTTCTCAGCTCATGTAAATTCAAATCAATGTATTCCGCAGTTCCTACCTTTTCAGGAATACTTCTGATATCTCCGCTATGCTTACAGCCTGTAGTAACCAATCTGGAAAATGAACATATATCTACCGTTGATTCATAAGCGATATGACAACTCAGGTCCATATCCATGTGTTGGGCAGGCAATCCTGTACCCCATTGCATAAAAAGCCTTATCGTATGTCCCAGCACAGGAAATCTTGTACCCATCAGGGCCGAAGGCAAGTCCTGCACATTTTCACTTCTGTCTCCAATAGAAACCGGAATTTTAAACAGTCCTTCTTCGATAAAAATCGTTTTGTTGGAATTTTCGACCCCTGCAAACCGTTTTTTTATCGCCATTACACAAAGTTCCTCCACTTTTTCTTTCATCTTCTCCAGGTCTTCCTGCTCAAAGAGAGAAAGCAATGGGTTATTCGGGATGTTTTTGGCAACGCCTCCGAGTGGCTTTACAGTACGGCTTCCGTTTTTATCAAAATAAGTATTTGCGTACATATTCAGGGTAAAAACCAGCCTTGCAGGCACTTTATCTACTATTTCAGCAAAGGCATTTGCCGTTTCATCTGCTCCAAACCAAAGCATATTGGCGAATAGAGAACGGGCAAAAAGTCCGGGACGCTGTTTTAGTAAACGGAAAGTATTATCAGCGTCTGATTTCAGCCGGAATTGATTCACCTGACCGCTCCACACAGGATATTGCTGATGATAGAATACCTCCATCAGTCGGGCAAGGTTTTCAAATCCTTTCTTTTTACTGTACTCCGCAAGTCTCAGCGCACGGATAAACCTAACCCACATTCCCCGTTTGGGATGCATGATTTCGCAGGCTTTTTCAGCGTCCAGCGGCAGTTCATTCAGCCAGCGGGCAACGGTTAAGCACATTTTACGGTTGTACTTCAGTTTCAAATCCGACAATTTCTGAATTTTTGCCTTTCCGCTATTATCCAGAGGTTTGAAAAGATGTTTGTTGTTTGCAGTTGCCCTTTTGATGATTGTCTTAGGCTCTACGATTTGTAAAAATCCGGTGTGTTTATACCATAAGTATCTCAGGATATCTGCGGGTGAAGTAAACAGCGACTGCGCTTTTTCCGGTGCTCCCGCCTCAACGTATGTATCAATTACAGCCATGAGAGTTTCCTTCATTCCTACGGTAGCCTCAGGCAAAGGCAATTCATTCAGGAGGATTTTCAAACTATCCATCTGAGTTGCATCGAGTGCGGTTTTGGATTCCAGCAGGTCTTTGTAAAAACCATTCAGTTCTTTTTCTGTCCAGAGGGAAAGCAGTTTCTTTTTACTTCCCTGACCCATTACCTCAATTTCTCCGGTTACGAAAGGGGTGCCACAAAAGGGACAGCCATTGTATCTTTCCAGCGGAAAAGTATTTTCGGGGATAATATGTCCACACTGCAAACGGGTACCCTTCGCATTAAAAATATTGGCAAAGAAAGTAATCAAATGGTCTATCCTTCCTTCTCCGGTTGGTACGTCCCACCCCTTGACCAGAGGTGTCCAGTTTTTGTTTACGCCGGTCACCTCCCTGAAAATATTCAGGAGTTTGGACTGAAAAGTCGGGCTTGTGCCATTCAGCGTATGCAGAAGGGGTTCCGAAACAGTGTATCCCAGTTTTCCAAGATTTGCAATCAGCAAAGCGGTGGTTTCAGTGAGTGTTTTTTCTTCTCTCAGGATAGCCGTTACCGGGATAAATACGGCACTCTGACGAAGGCTCACATTCAAAAATTTACTCATAAGGTGATAAAATAAAATTTGATGATTGTGTTTCTTTTACCTGATAAAATGAAGTAAGAAACGCTTGACCAAAAAAAAATTTCAAAAAAACGGTAATTTCTGTACTTAAAAATTTAGCTTTATGAAGTAAGTAAAGATTGACCGTCTGAGAGAGACAGAAAGGATTCGAACCTCCGTAATTTCTGATTTATCCGGAACCGATAAAATCCCTGAAAGTATAATCAGAACGCTTTGACCGCTGAGCTACTGCCTCAAAAAAAAAACAGGTAATTGAAAAAGTGGGTTTTATCTGGAAAAGATTTTGTGAAGTAACTAGTTCTTGACCTGCTTAATTTTTTATATATGTTTTTCTGTATTAAAAAGTAATACGCAAAGATACACACAAGCTTGCGCAATCTATTTGCGCAGATATTTTTTTATACTATTTTTTTATAAAAAAGTGAAAAAATATTTATTTTTGTATTAAATGTGCTCTTTTTTATGTGCAGAAAAGAGACATTTTTCTCTTTTTTGACAAAATGCCACATTAGCTCAGTCGGTAGAGCAGCTGATTCGTAATCAGCAGGCCGGGGGTTCGAGCCCCCTGTGTGGCTCATATCCGGCCTTCATTATGAAGCAATCAGATATGGCAGAGTACTAAAAACAAAAAAACAGGCTGAGTATTTCAGCCTGTTTTATATTTTTCTGAGAAGAAGTATTACTTCTGAGTAACCCTTACATCAATTCTTCTGTTTTTAGCTCTTCCCTCTTCGGTATCATTGCTTGCAACGGGATGCTCCTGACCATATCCTTCGGATTCGAGTCTTTTTGCGTCAATCCCTAATTTCACCAATTCTGCTTTAACCGTATTGGCTCTTTCCTGAGAAAGTTTAAGATTTGCTTTGGCATCACCGGTATTGTCAGTATAACCTCCGATTTTAAGGTTTACTTTTGGATAAGCCGTCAAAACTGAGGCAATATTCTTCAATTGTTCCTGAGATTCCGGTTTTAATACTGATTTTCCGGTTTCAAATGCGAGACGGTCAAAGCTAAACCAGGTAGTTTTATCTACCGCTTTGGAAGCGTCTTCGATGAAAGCAATTAATTTATTTTCTATGCCGTTAGCAGGAATATTTAATTCCGTACCGGATACGAGTTTCTTTTTGGTAAATTCGCCCAGTTCAGCGGTACCTTCTTTGGCAGCCTCAGCAGAATGAGTATCCTTAGCATCAGTAGCATGCGCGTCCCCGTTTGAGTGAGCATCCCCTGCTTTAGGGGCATCCTGATGGGAATCATGTCCGCCATGAGGAACAGCCGGATTAGCCACTCTTGTCATATTAGCGTCTTTCAGGGACAGATTTCCGTAGTGGTCTCCTTCTTTACTCATCGCAATCAGCAACCACATAATGAATGCAAAAGGAATTAAAATACTCCATATTAATCTTTTCACTTCATCTCCCAGATGCATAAACACAGAGACGATGTAAAACGCTTTAATCAGCGTCATGATGAGGAATATCGAAAGCCTTAAAGTACCAGGTCCCATCATGAATGCGATGACGAACTCGATAGCAGTCAGAATCGAAAGGATAACTGTTGTCTGAAATATTTTTTTTCTGGTTTGCGAACCATCGTCATGATGATGTGTAGTATCTCCCATAACCTTATATTTGTTTTTTTTGATGAATTAATGATTAAATCAGATAGAAAAGGGTAAATACGAATACCCATACCAAGTCAACGAAGTGCCAGTAAAGTCCTACTTTTTCTACCATTTCATAGTGTCCTCTTTTTTCATAAGTACCCAAAGCAGTATTGAAATAAATAATTATATTAATTACCACTCCGCTAAAAACGTGAGTACCATGAAAACCGGTTACAAAGAAGAAGAAGTCAGCGAAAGCCTGAGGACCATACTCATTTACTTTAAGATTCGCTCCATGAACCAGTACTCCGTTAATCATTGCGCCCTGCTCGGTACCGTGGATGAAATGATACCACTCATAAGCCTGACAGGCAAGAAATGCTGCCCCCCCAACGATAGTCCAGATCATCCATTTTTCAACCTCTTTTTTAGATTTACGATGACCGGCTTCTACTGCCAGTACCATCGTTACAGAACTAATGATAAGAATAAACGTCATCAACCCTACGAATGCAAGGGGTGCGTCTATGTGAAACAATTCATGCAATACAGGAAAGTGGGTAAATACCTCTTCCGGTTTTGCCCATGGAACACCGGAAGTTACGGAACGAATCCTGTGTGTACCGTATGAAATCAACAAAGAAGAAAATGTAAACGCATCCGTAACCAGAAAAAACCACATCATGAGTTTTCCGTAGCTGGTATTAAATATCGGGCGTTCTCCTTCAACGAGTGCCTTGGGGTCTACTGATACTGCCATCGAATAGTGCTAATTAATTTACTGATTTTCAGATTATTAAAAAATGTTTTTATATAAATCGGCTTTTTTCCGGCCTTTTTATATGCAATACGGGGGCAAATTTAATAAACTTGATAAATAAGTCAATTAAATTTTTTATTTTTATTGAATATTTTTTATTTTTTTTAAAAGTCCGGGAAAACATTTTGCTTTATTGCTGATTATAAATCAGAAATAAATAAAGATAAATCCATAATAAACCGAGGAAGTGCCAGAATGTAGCGATTACTTCATACGTGATTTTCATTCCTCCGGGTTTGAATCGGTTATTTGCGGTTTTGAATACCCCAAAAAGTAAAGCGATGATAGCCCCTATTATATGGAGTCCGTGTAAACCGGTAAACATATAGAAAAAAGAAATGGAGTTATCCAATCTTTTATCGTCAACAAATGGTAGCCCTCCGGAAGTAAGGTGAGCGAATGCGTTCCACTGACCGGCCAGAAACAATATCCCCATCACGAGTGTAATTAATAATCCGTACAGGGCTTTCATCCGGTCTCCTTTTTTGGCAGAACTTACCGCAAACTGCATGGAGATACTGCTGAATATTATTATAAATGTATTAAAGTTTAATACAGACGGCAGGCTGAAATGAATCAGTCTGTCAATAGGCGTAAAGGAACGGCTTACGATATAGGCACTTGTCAGTCCCCCGAAAATCATAATCAGGGTAAGAATAAAGAGCCACATATTAAATTTATAAGGATGAACAATATAATTTTTCTGTTCCATTTCAGATAAAGATTTTATATTTTTTGAATTACAACCAGATATTTATCAAAAAAGTTAACTGAATTACGGGAAGGTACCAAAAAGAAGCAAACATGAGTTTTCTTGCTGCAGTATCCTCCTGTGTTTTAAATAATTTCCATGCAGGCACGAAAAAATACAGTCCGGCAAGAGATAAGGCAAGCGTCTGCCATATTGTAATCATTCCTGTAAGGTAAGGCAAAAGTGCAAGAGGAATCGTAATCAGGGTGTAATACATAATGACCGTCACGCTGAATTGAGTCTTACCCGCAGCAGAGGGAAGCATTTTGAAGCCGGCCCTGCTGTAATCCTCATGGGCAACCCAGGCGATAGCCCAAAAGTGTGGAAACTGCCAGAAAAACTGAAATGCAAAAAGTATCAGTCCCTCTGTATCGATTGTACCGGTAACCCCTGTATATCCAATCAGGGGCGGTAAAGCACCGGGTATCGCACCGATTAATACGGAAAAAGGAGAGATTCTTTTTAGAGGGGTATAAACAAAAGAATAGGATAAATACCCGATAATCCCCAGTAAAGCAGCTGGTAAATTAAAAAAGTATCCAATCAGACCTATTCCCGTCACTCCGGAAAGAACCCCAAAAATAACGCCTTCTCTTATACTCAGCACTCCTCTTGGAATCGGGCGGTTCTGAGTTCTTTTCATCATTGCATCCCATTCCCGCTCAAATACCTGATTGAGGGCATTGGCACCTGAGGTGATTAAAAAACCGGCTAACGTTATTATGCCCAGATGAAGCCACGAAAAGGCTGTACCCGCTGCCATTGCATAGCCAAAAGTTGCGGATATCGCGACAAAAAGGGTAAGCTTATACTTTCCCAATATCAAATAAGCCTTTGCTTTTTTACCTAAATCAGGCTTTCCGGATACCAAGGATTCCAACTCCATATTTTCGTTATAATTGATAAAACCTATTTCGGCACAAAAGTAGAGAAAAGATTTAATGTAATACTAATCTTCATAAAAGATTGTTTTAATATTACAGGTATTTTATTCTGACTTCCGCTCTGCAAAAAGCTCACCCGGGTATATTTTTCCGGAACTGAATTTTAATCCCGACGGGTACTAAAATTCCAAAAATTAGAATTTCATTAGAATGTAAGATTTATCGTATTTAATCGTATCTAAATTATACCTTTGCCGTAAAATAAATTATAGATAACAGAAAACAGGGTCAAAAAGGAACAAATAGTAAATATATTAACAAGAATTCACTAAAAACCTACATTTTGGTATTGTTTTCGCTATAAAAAGATAAATTGAATTATAATTATTTGTATTTTGCACCTCTATTTTATTGAATATATAAAAATGAAAAGAATTTTTTTTGCTGCATCACTTATTTTATCGGGCTTTACCTTTTCAAGTCTGATTCCCCTTCGGATTGAGTGGGGCTTTGATGGCTTGTCGGCAGCTATCGAAAAAGTAATTCCGGATGGAGAAAATGCGTTAAAACCTGAAAAGACTTCTAAAACCAAATATAATCAGATTGTAAAGGTCCTTGTAAAAAAAGATACTGAATGCCGTAAGGTAATCAAGGATGAACAACTGTATGCGGAAGGTTGGGATACGCTCGCTCAACCTCGTTTCTGGTCTGAAATTATTTCGCTGGACCCTTCCTACAGCCTGATAAATACCGCCGAAAAAAGGGAAATCCTGGGAGTAATTTCGTCTAAATATTACGAAAGACTAACCAATACCCAGCAAAAGAACTTTAAGGATAGTATAAGATATGCCAATGGTCTTTCTTCCAATACTGCTATTATGGTTACTTCCGGAAAAAATCACTATTACCTGATTCGGGAAACAATCCCCAATATCAGCAGGGCAATTGATATTTTTACACAGGAAGGCACCGACCCCTGGTTTGCTCAGGTTATCCTGATGATTGAAAGCCCCGGTGCAAACCGTACTTCTGAAGTGGGCGCAAGCGGTGCTTTTCAGATTATGCCGGATGTAGCAAGAGAATACGGTATGATTGTAAACGGGCAGGTTGACGAAAGAAGTAATTTCAGAAAATCGGCCCAGGTAGCTGCACGTTTGCTGAAAAGTATCTATATCCCCAAGGTAAAAGGAATTCTGAACAGCAGAGGGATTGCCTATAATGAAAATGATATGTGGTTCAGAATGCTGGTGCTTCATGCCTATCATGCCGGCCCCGGTAATGTCAATGCAGTAATCGGTGCGATTCACCCCCGTTACGGAGGAGTAGATCTGATGAAAAAAGTATGGACTACTGAAGCCGGAGGGTTTGGAAATGCTTCTCAGAACTATTCTCAGATTGCCCTGGCTGCATTGGTTGAATTAGACCATATTCTGGCAAAATATGCTACGGATGTCTGTGACGTTTCCAATCAGTCTTATTAATTTTATAAAATCGTCTGATAATATCCTCTTTACCGGAGATATATTGTCCGATTATATTTCTTGCACTTAAAAGCATTCAGCGGGAAAATCCAATTCTCTCTGAATGTTTTGTTTCAGGAAACCTCATTCTTGCATCTCATGGCAAAAAAAATCATTCCGGATTGGGTATTCAGCAGCCTGAAAGTGCTTATTTCTGTAATTGCACTGGGATATGTCATCTGGAAAATCCGGGAAGAAGGCAGTATGTTGAGTGAATCTCTTTTTCCGGTTACTTTCGAAAAAGGCGGATATCTTCTGCTCTCTTTGTTAATGGTAATTCCCAATCAGGGTATCGAAGCCTTGAAATGGGTTTATATGATTCGGAAATACTACCCTGAAATGACTTTCAAAAAGGCCGTTGAAGGAATTCTTGCCGGCAATGCAGTAGGAATTTTCACCCCTAACCGGATAGGAGAATATGCCGGCAGAATGTATTACCTCCCCAAAGGAAAACGTACCGAAGCACTTACCATTACTCTCACCGACAGAATCTGTCAGATGCTGATTACTTTGTGGATGGGCGTGATTGCGGCAGGATATATGATTTTATACACGGAAAAAGAATGGAACCGTATTTTTACCCTGAACAAAAACCTTCAGTATTCAGGGATAATATTGCTGATTGCGGGCTGCCTGATTGTCAATTTTATTGTGATTTATCCGCACAGACTTCTCCATTTTTTGGATAACCGTTTTCAATTCCGGTGGATAAGTTCCATAAAAGAAACTTTTTCTGTGGTAAGTCCCCGGGATATGTGGGTAGTTTTCGGATTGAGTGCGTTACGCTATCTGATTTTTACTGTTCAGTATTTTTTACTCCTTCCTGTGTTCGGCTATACGGGTTCGTTTTTGCTCGCAGTGGTATTAATCTGGATTATTTTTTTGATAAAATCCGTTATCCCCTCCATTTCTCTTGCAGAATTAGGCATACGGGAATCTGTTGCGATTGCGGTCATGTCAGCCTTTGGGATTGCAGCAATCACCGCAGCAGGCAGTACTTTTTTACTATATATTTTCAATATAGCAATCCCTGCCGTTGCCGGTATTCGTTATATTCATAAGATAAAGTAATTATCATGAACAGAAAATATTTACTGGGAATCCTCCTTCTTATATTTTTTTTCGGTTCTGCCTGTGAGCGCACGAATCCCCGAAAATCGTGTCTGCCCGGCGAGTATAAAGGCACTACTTTTTCGCACAGCGAGGGCGCAAATCCACAATCCGGATTTTATGAGAGCGACTCCGCGTATGAGGATGGATATCAGGTTTCTCTCGTTTCCAGAAAAGACTCTCTCATACTGGTCAAAGACAATGCAAGGTTTGCCTTTTTGTATGACCCCAAAGATGAATATACTCTCATGTATGGCACTCACAGTCATATTACCTTCCGGTTTACCAAAGACTCTCTTTATTCAGAATACTATAGTTACGGCGGATATTCCGGTTATTACAATCTTTTAAATGTTCATTTCAAAGGAAAAAGGACAGAATAAATATTTTTTTGGCTTTTTTTCTGAGAGTCGGGACAGAAAGTGAAATTCAATTGCTTTTTTATACTACTTTTACCTCTCTAAATGCTTCTTTAAATGAAAAAAATCACTTGTTTTTATCTCCTGATTTGTTCTGTTTTTCTGTGTACAGCTCAGAAGTCTCTATCAGAATATGTCAACCCCTTCATCGGAACCGGCGGACACGGGCATACATTTCCCGGTGCGACGACTCCTTTCGGAATGGTACAGTTAAGTCCCGATACCCGGATTGACGGTTCATGGGATGGTTGTTCAGGCTATCATTATTCGGATACGGTTTTGTATGGATTTTCACACACACATCTGAGTGGTACGGGCTGTTCGGATTACGGCGATATTCTGCTGATGCCTTTTGTATGGAAAAAAGAAGGAGAAATTCCCTCTTCCTTTACTTCCCGTTTTTCTCACGTTGCAGAAATGGCAAGCCCGGGCTATTATGGAGTAAGGCCCGAAAACGGAATTTTAACAGAACTCACGGCCTCAACAAGGGCAGGATTTCACCGGTATGATTATGGAGCATATCAGGAGAATGGCGAGCCTCAGACCGTTTCAGACCCGGAAAATACCCTTTCCGCAGGCGTAGTGCTGGACTTATATCACAGAGATGATTTATTGGATTTTGAAATTATTTCGGTGGGAAAAAACGAGGTGTACGGATACCGCCGTTCCAAAGCATGGGCAAAAAATCAGATTGTATATTACTGGATTACTTTTTCGGAGCCTTTTGAACGGTATTTTACCTTGGATAAAAACAATCATACTGCAAGAAGCGGTGCAAAAATGGCATTTGATTTTGGAAAAAAAGACAACATCAAGGTCAAAGTCGGAATCTCAGGCGTGAATGCAAAAGGAGCAAATAAAAATCTGACAAAGGAAATTCCCCACTGGGATTTTGAAAAAACCAGAGACGAAGCCGTAGCAGGCTGGGATAAAGAACTTTCCAAAATTCAGGTGGAAGCCAGCTCGGTGGAGCAATATACCGTTTTTTATACCGCACTGTATCATTGCATGATTGCCCCGAATATCTATTCTGATGTGGACGGACAATACCGCGGGCGAGATGACAAAATCCACTCAACCGGGGGAGATTGGGACTATTATACCGTTTTTTCGCTTTGGGATACTTATCGTGCCCTCCACCCGCTTCTGACGATTATTGACGAAAAACGAACCAATCATTTTATCCGAACCTTTATTCGCCAATATGAAGAAGGCGGCTTACTGCCGGTATGGGAACTTTCTGCCAATGAAACCTATTGCATGATTGGGTATCATTCTGTTTCGGTTATCGCCGATGCCTATATGAAGGGAATCCGGGATTATGACGCAGAAAAAGCTTTTGCCGCCATGAAACACTCCGCTATGCAAGACCATTTTGGGTTGGCTGCCTACAAAAAATACGGCTATATCCCCTCCGACAAAGAGCATGAATCCGTTTCCAAAACCCTCGAATATGCCTACGACGACTGGTGCATCGCTCAGATGGCAAAGGAAATGGGTAAAAAAGAAGACTACGAATATTTTCTCAAAAGAAGTCAGGGTTACCTCAATCTTTATAACAAAGAAACCGGCTTCTTCCGTCCCCGCAAAAATGGAGGATGGCTCTCGCCTTTTCGCCCCTCTGAGGTAAATAATCATTATACAGAAGGGAATGCCTATCATTATTCGTTTGGAAATCAGCATGATTTATCTTCATTTTATTCTCTTTGGAGGCCTTATAAAAATCAGGTTGAGATTAAACTGGATTCATTATTTCTTACCAAACAAAAAATGACGGGCAGGGAACAAGCCGATGTAACGGGCCTTATCGGGCAATATGCTCACGGGAATGAACCGAGTCATCATATACCTTATGTTTATTCTGTTTTTGGAAGCCCGGAAAAGACTCAGGAAAGAGTTCATCGAGTTATGACGGAGTTTTACAATGACCAACCCGATGGATTAATCGGGAATGAAGATTGCGGGCAGATGTCTGCATGGTATGTGCTGAGCGCCCTGGGATTTTATCCCGTCACTCCGGGAGGTAATACCTACCAAACAGGTACACCCTTGTTTTCAAAAGCAAGAGTAGCACTTGCCAATAATAAAACGTTGACTATTCTTGCAGAGAATCTCAGCGAAGAAAATTATTATGTAAAGAGTATTTCCTTTGGCTCTGAGAAAAGCTATCCAATGACCCTTTTTCATGCTACTCAAAAACTAAAAAATCAATCGATTACAGGAATTAAAGAAGGCGGGGAGTTGCGTTTTGAAATGACTGATAAACCTGTTAGTGTCAAACAATGGGGGGCCTCTACCCAAAAAAAACCTTCTTTTCTCTTAATTTCAGGGGATAAAAAAACATTCAGGGATTCTTTAAAAATCAGTATAACCGATGGTTTCGGAGAAAGTACAGAAGGGCTTTATTATACGATTGATGGCTCAAATCCTTCTA
>JAIBAH010000198.1 GCA_019695295.1 Bacteroidia bacterium
TGGCAAAGCGAACAAGACCAACCAAAAATCCGGGGCTATTATCCCTGATTTTTAAAGGAATAGACCGATTAATGACCGATCCCGGAGCGCAAATGCGTAGCCGGAAGGTGTTTGCGCTTTTGCTCATTTTATTCTGTGTATTTTCACTGATTGCTTTCGTTTCTTATTTTTTTACAGGCACTTCTGATCAGTCTGTAGTAGAAGAAGGAGTGACTTCAGCTGGAGAATCTCAAAACTGGCTCGGATATTTCGGCGCAAAAACAGCTGAGCTCCTTGTAAACCGGGGGTTTGGGATATTGTCCTTTATTCTGCCTTTGTATGGTATTATCTGGGGACTTGCGATGCTTGAAGGTCAGTTTTATGAATTAATGAGAAGAGGATTTAAATATGCTTTTTTCGGACTTCTTTGGGGTTCAGCCTTTCTGGCATTTATCACGATTATCTATAATTCGCCTGAAGAGCCAAACCTAAACTGGGGTGGGAGTATCGGTAACTGGATTAATCTTACGTGTTTTGATTTTTTGGGGAAAATAGGGACGGCGATTTTGTTGTTTTTCGGCTTTATTATCTTTATGGTATATATTGGTCAGGCGGAGAATCTTTGGAATCTGGTGATGGGTACTGCCAAAAGTGTGACGAAAACAATCGTTCCCCCTGTGAGTAAAAATGTCATCAATGCCAAAAATACCATTCGGGAAAGACAGGGCAATCTCTTTTCTCAGGCTATTGCATCAGTAAAATCCAGAATTCAAAATGAAAAACAGGAAGAGAATGAGCATACGGAAAAACAGGCAGCAACCAATAAAGAAAGGCCTGTAAATCAAAAAATAAAAGAAAGTGCTGACAAAAACAATACTCCTCCGCCCGTCAGGGAAGAGAAAGAGACGCCAAAAGAAGTAGTGTTTCATGTAAGAAACAAAAACCTTACCCCTCAATCTGAGCCCAAAGCGGAGCCCAATGGTCAGTTGATTCTGGAGATTGCGGAAGGAGACCCCGAAATCCCCCTCGTCGAAGTACCGGAAATTGTGGTAAGAGAGCAGCTCGGAGAGGATAATGTAGAAAGAGTGGTCACTGCTTCCGGAGAAGAATTCGTTGAAAAAATTCTGAATGAAGAGGACGAAGAGATTGATAATCCGGATGAAATGATTGACTGGGAATTATTTGACCCTACCAAGGAATTGTTTGACTATATAGTCCCTCCGTTTGAATTACTGGAAGACCACGGCTCCGGGAAAGGAAGGGAAGTAAACCGGGCAGAGCTGGAAGAAAATAAAAACAAAATCGTAAAGGCACTGAAAGATTTCGGAATCGAAATACAGAGTATAAAAGCGACAATCGGCCCCACGGTTACATTGTATGAGATTATCCCGGCTGCCGGAGTTCGTATCTCCAAAATCAGAAATCTTGAAGACGATATCGCTCTGAGTCTTGCCGCTCTCGGAATCAGGATTATTGCGCCAATGCCCGGAAAAGGAACAATTGGTATTGAAATTCCCAACTCTAACCCCGAGGTAGTTTCCCTTAGAAGTGTACTCTCTACGGAAAAATACCTTACTTCCAAGGCGGAACTTCCGATTGTGATTGGACGTACAATTTCCAATGAAGTGTATATCATGGATCTGAATAAACTGCCTCACTTGCTGATGGCAGGTTCAACCGGACAGGGAAAATCTGTTGGGATTAACACAATTATCACTTCTTTACTTTATAAGAAACATCCTTCCGAAGTAAAATTTGTACTGATTGACCCCAAAAAGGTAGAGTTAAATCTGTATCAGCCACTTTTACATCATTTTATGGCAGTAATGCCCGATCAGCTGGAACCTACTATTACTGATTCAAGGGATGCCGTTGCGGTTTTAAATAGTCTTTGTATTGAGATGGATAACCGGTATAACATGCTTAAGGCGGCTAAAGTCCGGAATCTGAAAGAGTATAATGAAAAATTTATTAACCGGAGACTTAACCCCAGGAAAGGACACCGGTTTTTTCCCTATATTGTACTGATTATTGATGAGTTGGCCGACCTGATGATGGTTTCCGGAAAAGAAGTGGAAACGCCTATCGCAAGGCTTGCACAACTGGCGCGGGCCGTAGGAATTCATCTTGTGGTGGCGACTCAGCGGCCTTCTGTAAATGTAATCACGGGTATCATCAAGGCGAATTTCCCTGCCCGTATGTCTTACCGCGTTATATCAAAAGTGGATTCGCGTACAATTCTGGATGCAAACGGTGCAGACCAGTTGATTGGCAGAGGGGACCTGCTTCTTTCTACGGGCAATGATGTAATCCGGATTCAGAACGCTTTTATCGATACGCTGGAAGTAGAGAGAATTGTGGATTTTATCGCAAAACAAAGAGGGTTTACCGAGCCTTATTTTCTGCCTGAAGCGGTTGTGGATACCAAAAACGATCAGGAAATCATAGAAGTAGGTGACCGGGACGAGATGTTTGAAGAAGCAGCAAGGGTTGTGGTAAGATATCAGCTTGGCTCTGCCTCACTCATTCAGCGTAAACTCAAACTGGGATATGCAAGAGCCGGCAGGATTATCGACCAGCTCGAGAAAGTAGGCATTGTAGGCTCTCACTCCGGAAGTAAAGCGCGGGACGTAATGATTCCGGATGAAATGACACTGGAACGATTCCTGGCTAATCTGGATTAATTCCACTTTTTGTACAGAAATTATTTTTACCGTTTTTTCTCCGGAAAAGACACCCTGATTTTTTCTCTTTAAAATATCCTTAACAATCAAGGAAGATTACAGAAATCCGACATTTCTTTCAGGGAAATTTTTTCTGATATATTTCGTTTTCTACCCCAATCCTACTGAAAATGGTGCAGAGTTTATTAACTTTGTATTCTATTTTTAACCTTTTAGTTTTTAAACTTATGAAGCAAAAAACGCTCTTTTTAGTCACATTGCTCCTGTTCGCTGTGAGCGTAAATGCACAACTCATTCTTACTCAAAGTAATTTTTATGTCAGTGCATCTCATGATACGGTTTTCTCCGTATCTCCCGGCATGATTACGCCTCCCGACCCGTCTGCTTCCTTTTGGGATTACAGTAATTTACCTTCCAATAATACGGTATACCTGCTTGATACACTGCCCAATAGCTCTTTTCCTACCGCTCAGACTGCGGCTCAGGTTTTCTCCGCCTTCGGCCCGCTTCAGGTTCTGGATTTTTTGAACAGGGAAAGTACTCCTTCCGGATACATAGAAACAGGAAATACAATGCCCCAACAAACTTTTTCACTGGAAACCTTTACCGCCAATCCTGCGGATAATATCACTTTTCCTGCTCAGGACTACGTATATTCCAGCCCTTTTTTCCATTTAAAATATCCGGTTTCTCCTGCAAGTATATGGACTTCGGGTGCAAGAAAAGTGAGTAACTTTACACTTACTGTGACGAGCTCCGGCTTAAATAATGCTCCCTCTAAACGAATCACGAATATCCAGGCAGATGCAGAGGTCGCCGGATGGGGACAAATTGTTGTTCCGGTCACCGGAGGCGGAACAAGCATTCCTTATGATGTATTGCTTATCAGAGAACATAAAATCATCAGGGATAGCTTTTTGGTAAATAATATGCCAGCGCCTACTCCATTACTCAATGCCTTTGGTTTATCTCAGGGCCAGACTATTCATGTTTATACCTCCCGCTTCTATTACACCGGGAACGAAAGGCCTTTCCTGGAAATAGATCATGATACAGACAGTAGTTATCAAAATGTGATTTCCTGCTATTTTATGAAGGAAAGAGTTCAGTCTTCCGTTTCAGTTGATGAGTCATACTCAAAGAATTCCCTTTCCGTTTATCCTAACCCTTCATCAACGCATCAGATTTACTTAAATAATCCGGAAAATACTGAATGGGAATCCTGTAATGTCTATAATAGTAGCGGACAAAAAGTATTCAGCCAAAACATCATTGATACAAACTCCTTAATACTCCTGAACCTGCCCGAATCTCTGCCTGCTGGTATGTATCATATACAGATGAAGAGAAAAGGCACATACAGCACTTTCAGCACTTCCTTTTTTCTGAGTCAGTAGTTAACCATCAACAGGATTCCTGTTCCGATTAATTTCAGACAAAAAGAATACAAAAAAAACCTCCGGAATCATCGCTCCGGAGGTTTTTTAGAAATATCTCTAAGGCAAAATCATCAGAATTTCCATCTCAGGCGCGTAAACCAAAAAGCACCACCATATCCCATCTGAACCGGATCCCAAACCCCACCGGATTCGGTTTCGATATCCTGACGGGTAGGATATACATTAAAGATATTGTTTCCTCCAATTACGAGAGACGCTTTTTCTGTAATATCGTATCCCAGCGCGAGGTCGGTCGTAATTCTTGCCTTATAAATATCTTCCGTATCTCCCCAGTCCACTAAGACAACTTTGCCAAATCTTACTACCCTTACATTTACATTAAAACGTTTGATTTTATAGTCAAGTGTAAGATTCAGTTTGGAAGGAGGAGCGGAAGCAAGTAAAAACGCTTTTTCTCTCAGGCCAAAATAAGTATCTTCCAGACCCTGTAGTTTTTCACTTGTTTTGATTTTGCTTAGAGTCATTTTATTGAAATTTCCGGCAAAACTAGCCTGTAACCTTCCGGGACCCAATAATTTAGTATAAGTAACAATCGCATCAAGTCCGATTGTCCGGGTATCCAGCGCATTGGCAAAAAACTGAGCACCCGCCACATTGAGATTTACCAGTTCCTGTTCCCACTCTGTATCCACAGAGTCCGGCTCAAAAGTACCCGTTA
>JAIBAH010000071.1 GCA_019695295.1 Bacteroidia bacterium
CATATTCCACTGTATTGACATTTTCCAGTTCAATCCGTCCTGTAAACTTAGCATTTAATTCACTTTCTGAAGCGATACGCTGAGCCGCCCCCCCTGTATGGAAGGTACGAAGTGTAAGCTGCGTTCCGGGCTCTCCGATTGATTGAGCTGCAATTACCCCTACTGATTCCCCTTCCTGCACCAGGCGGCCTTTGGAAAGGTCACGACCGTAGCATTTTGAGCATACGCCCTGCTTGCTTTCACAGGTCAGTACAGAACGAATCTGAATTACCTCGAGTTTTGCGTCATCAATTGATTTTGCAGCAAGTTCGGTAATTTCTTCACCGGAAGCCAGAATGAGTTCACCGGTTGAAGGATGATAAATATCCTCCAGAGAAACCCTTCCCAGAATCCTTTCTGCAAGTTTTTCCACTACGTCCTCGTTTTGCTTTAATGCAGTCATGGAAATGCCTCTTAACGTTCCGCAGTCTTCTTCAGTGATGATGACATCCTGAGAAACGTCCACAAGACGACGGGTAAGGTAGCCCGCATCCGCAGTTTTCAAAGCGGTATCAGCAAGACCTTTCCGTGCACCGTGTGTAGAAATGAAGTACTCCAGTACAGAAAGTCCTTCGCGGAAGTTTGCAAGAATCGGGTTTTCGATGATTTCACCGGCAGAACCTTTAAGGGTTTTTTGCGGTTTTGCCATCAGTCCCCTCATCCCTCCGAGCTGACGAATCTGCTCTTTGGAACCCCTTGCTCCGGAGTCAAACATCATATAGATATTATTGAATCCGTCTTTATCTGCGGCAAGCTGCTTCATCAGCAAGTCAGACAAACGGGAATTGGTTTTTGTCCAGATGTCGATTACCTGATTGTAACGCTCATTTTCAGTGATAAGACCCATGTCACGGTTCAAAAATACTTCCGCAATCTGAGCTTCAGCAGATTTAACCAGTTCTACTTTTTCAAGCGGTACAATTACCTCAGACAATGAGAAGGTTAATCCCGCTTTGAAAGCCTCCATAAACCCTAAATCTTTCAGGTCATCCAGGAACTGAACGGTTTTTACCATTCCAACCCTACGGAAGATATCCCCGATGATTACGCGGAGGTTTTTCTTGGTAAGCGTGAGGTTAAGATATTCACATTCCGCAGGAACAATTTTATTTAACAAAATTCTTCCTACAGTCGTGGTAATGATTTTGGTAGCAGGCAAGCCCGTTGCTTCATTAGTCTGAACTACCCCGTTGATATCCTTATCAGGAATACGTACTTTTACCTTGGCATGCTTCGCAACTACTCCTTCGTTATAGGCAATTTCCACATCTTCGGAATTGGCAAAAGTCATTCCTTCCCCTTTCTGATTAGGTCTTTCCTTGGTCAGATAATATACCCCCAAAACCATGTCCTGAGAAGGAAGGGTAATCGGAGCACCACTTGCAGGGTGAAGAATATTATGGCTGGCAAGCATTAAGACCAGGGCCTCAAGACAAGCTTCATTACTCAATGGAACGTGAACCGCCATTTGGTCCCCGTCGAAGTCCGCATTAAATCCGGTACAAACCAGCGGGTGAAGACGAATTGCTTTTCCTTCCACCATCTTGGGAAGGAATGCCTGAATCCCCAAACGGTGGAGTGTAGGAGCACGGTTAAGCAGGATTGGATGTCCTTTCATTACGTTTTCAAGAATTTCCCAGATTTTAGGGTCTCTCTTGTCCACTAATTTTTTCGCACTTTTTACCGTTTTTACCATTCCTCTTTCGATCAGCTTACGGATAACGAAAGGCTTGAAAAGTTCAGCGGCCATATCCTTAGGAATACCGCACTCGTGGAGTTTCAGTTTAGGACCAACCACGATTACAGAACGTCCCGAATAATCCACCCTTTTACCGAGAAGGTTTTGACGGAAACGTCCTTGTTTTCCTTTAAGCATATCAGAAAGGGACTTCAGTGCACGGTTTGAATCCGTTCTTACCGCATTCACCTTACGGGTATTATCCAGCAAAGAATCTACGGCTTCCTGAAGCATCCTTTTCTCGTTACGGAGAATTACCTCAGGGGCTTTGATTTCGATTAATCGCTTCAAACGATTATTTCGGATAATTACACGACGATAAAGGTCATTAAGGTCTGAAGTAGCAAAGCGGCCTCCTTCAAGCGGCACCAGCGGTCTGAGTTCCGGTGGAATAACCGGTACAATTTTAAGAATCATCCATTCCGGTCTGTTCTCAATATTTCTGTTGGCTGAACGGAAAGCTTCTACTGTTTTCAGACGCTTCAGTGCATCATTTTTACGCTGCTGAGACGTTTCTTTATTTGCTTTACGGCGCAGTTCGTAAGACAGCGAGTCAAGGTCAATATTGCTGAGCAGTTCTTCCAAAGCTTCAGCCCCCATTTTCGCTACGAACTTGTTCGGGTCTTCATTGGGAAGCATCTGATTTTCCTTTGGTAAAGATTCCAGAATATTCAGATATTCCTCTTCACTTAAGAAATCCAGTACATTGACTCCTTCCGAAGCCATGATACCCGGTTTAACCACTACATAACGCTCGTAATATACCAGTTGATCTAGTTTTTTACCGGTCAATCCCAGGAGATTACCGATTTTGCTGGGCAAAGTCTTAAAGTACCAGATATGAGCAACCGGTACTACCAGCTGAATATGCCCCATTCTTTCCCTTCTGACTTTTTTCTCCGTTACCTCCACCCCGCAGCGGTCACAAACGATTCCCTTATACCGGATACGTTTATATTTACCACAATGACATTCATAATCTTTGACAGGACCAAAGATACGTTCACAGAACAAACCATCCTTTTCAGGTTTATAGGTTCTGTAATTAATCGTTTCAGGCTTCAATACTTCTCCGTAAGAGCGGTCAAGAATAACCTCAGGAGAAGCAAGACTTACGATAATTCGCTTGAAGTCGCTTGAAATTTTGGTGTTTTTAACAGTAGGAGTCATTTATATACTTTATTGTTTGTACTAAATTAAGAAAAAGAAAGGCTGTGCAAAGGATTTACCCCTTACAAAACCTTTCTATATAATATTGAATACGAATTTAGTCTCAATGATTTAATAATCAATAAAAGAAAAAATATTATTCGAAAGTAAGTTCTAAAGCAAGCCCTCTTAATTCATGTAATAATACATTGAAAGATTCAGGCACACCCGGATTAGGAAGCACATCTCCTTTTACGATAGACTCATACACTTTTGCTCTTCCGATTACGTCGTCTGATTTAACGGTTAGCATTTCTCTGAGGATATGAGAAGCACCGAAGGCTTCCAGTGCCCAAACCTCCATCTCTCCGAAACGCTGACCCCCAAACTGAGCCTTACCGCCGAGTGGCTGCTGAGTAATAAGAGAGTACGGTCCGATAGAACGGGCGTGCATCTTATCATCTACAAGGTGGCTTAGTTTCAGCATATATACAACCCCAACCGTAGTAGGAGAAGCAAATTTTTCGCCGGTCAATCCATTATTAAGGTATGTATAACCAAAAGGAGGCAATTCTGCTTTGTCAAGATATCCGTTTACATCTGCAAGGGTAGCTCCGTCAAAAATAGGCGTCGCAAACTTGAGACCGAGTTTTTTTCCCGCCCAGCCCAGGATACTTTCATAAACCTGACCAAGATTCATACGGGAAGGTACCCCAAGTGGATTCAGTACGATATCCACAGGAGTTCCGTCATCGAGGAATGGCATATCTTCTGCCGGTACGATTTTGGCGACAATCCCTTTATTTCCGTGACGGCCTGCCATTTTATCCCCTACTTTCAGTTTCCGTTTTTTGGCAACGTGTACTTTCGCAAGTTTTAGTACTCCACTCGGCAACTCATCTCCGACACGAATCTGGAAATCATCCCGCTTGAATTTACCTTCGATATCATTGAAGCGACGCTTATAGTTAATGAAAAGCTGCTCAATATTATGATTGGTGTCATCTTCGTCAGTCCATGAACCGGAAAGAATCTCCGGGAAGTTCATTTCCTCTACCATTTTAGCGGTAAACTTACGACCTGCCGCCACCACATCTTCGCCGTGCTTATTCTTTACACCGTTGGATTTTTTACCTTCGATAAGAATCGTCAGTTTGGAAATCATGGATAGATTCAACTGCTCAATATCGCGGGTTCTTTTATCCTGAATCTCTTCAATCTGACGCTTTTCTTTCGTTTTACCCTTGATATCCTTCTTCTCTTTAGAGTAAAGCATCTTATTGATAACGATACCCGCAGTAGAAGGTGGTACACGCATAGAAGCATCCTTAACGTCTCCGGCTTTATCCCCAAAGATTGCTCTGAGGAGTTTTTCTTCAGGAGTAGGGTCTGTTTCTCCCTTAGGAGTCGTTTTCCCAACAAGAATATCACCCGGATTCACCTGAGCACCGACACGAATCATTCCGTTTTCATCAAGATGACGGATTGCGTCTTCACTTACGTTAGGAATATCCCTTGTAAGTTCTTCCTCTCCCCGTTTGGTATCTCTCACCTGCATTTCAAACTCCTCGATGTGTATGGAAGTAAATACGTCTTCTGCCACAATTCTCTCAGAGATTACAATCGCATCCTCAAAGTTGTATCCCTGCCAGGGCATAAATGCAACCAAAAGGTTTTTACCCAAAGCGAGTTCTCCTTTTTCAGTACAATATCCGTCACAAAGAATACTTCCTTTTTCCACCACATCCCCCGATCTTACAATTGGGCGGAGGTTGATACAAGTATCCTGATTGGTTCTTCTGAATTTAGGAATCTTATAGGTAACGATATTCGACTCAAACTGAATCAGCTCCTGAGTAGGAGTTCTTTCATATTCGATTATGATTTTTTCGCCATCTACATATTTAATTACACCAGCACCTTCAGCCATCAGTAAAGCCCTGGAGTCAAGCGCTACTCTCTGCTCAATACCGGTACCTACAACAGGGGCCTCGGGTTTCAGCAAAGGTACTGCCTGACGTTGCATGTTTGAGCCCATCAACGCACGGTTTGCGTCGTCATTCTCAAGGAATGGAATCAAAGAAGCTGCAACGGAAACGATCTGATTCGGAGCGACGTCCATGAAAGAGACATTATCAATCTCCTCAATCGGGAAGTCCCCTTCAGAACGGGATTTTACTTTATCTGTCAGGAATTTACCGGATTCATCTATCGGTGAATTTGCCTGAGCAATGATTAGTCCGTCTTCCTCTTCTGCGCTCAGGTAAGTAGCTTCTTTCAAAGCCACTCTTTCCTCAATTTTACGGTAAGGCGTTTCGATGAATCCCATGTCGTTGATACGTGCATAGGTACAAAGCGAAGAAATCAAACCGATATTCGGTCCTTCCGGTGTTTCAATCGGACAAAGACGGCCATAATGTGTATAGTGAACGTCCCTTACCTCGAAACCCGCTCTTTCACGGGAAAGTCCCCCCGGTCCGAGTGCGGAAACCCTTCTTTTGTGGGTAATTTCTGCAAGCGGGTTCGTCTGATCCAAAAACTGGCTCAGCTGATTGGTACCAAAGAAAGAGTTGATTACGCTCGATAAAGTACGGGCATTAATCAAATCAGAAGGAGTAAATACCTCATTGTCACGGATATTCATCCTTTCACGAATTGTACGGGCCATTCTTGCCAAACCCACGCTGAACTGAGCATGAAGCTGCTCCCCTACGGTACGAACCCTACGGTTGCTAAGGTGGTCAATATCATCGACAAAGGCGGTACTATTCTGTAAATCCACGAGGTATTCAAGGATACAAACGATGTCTTTTTTGGTTAAAACGAGACTTGTTTCCTCAAAGCTCTGATGTAGTTTTTTGTTGATACGATAACGTCCTACATCCCCGAGGTCATATCTTTTATCAGAGAAGAATAGTTTTTCAATTACGCTTCTTGCTGTTTCTTCATCGGGTGGCTCCGTATTTCTTAACTGACGGTAAATCAAATCCACAGCCTCAGACTGAGAGTTTGAATTATCCTTGGTTAAGGTATTATAAATGATTGCGTATTTATTCGCGTTTGCGTTCTCAGTAATCACCATGATATGAGAAACACCGGCCTCAATGATAGACTCCACGTCTTCTTCCTGAATGACATGGTCACGATCGAAAAGAACGACATTACGGGTGATGGAAACCACTTCTCCTGTTTCTTCATCCACAAAATCTTCCATCCATGTTTTCAGAATCCTTGCAGCAAGTCTTCTGTTAAGCATATTCTCTACTTCAGATCTTACAACCGGAATAGCTTCAGCCAGTTTAAACAATTCAAGAATATCTTTATCCGACCCAAAGCCGATAGCCCTTAAAAGAGTGGTAACCGGGAATTTCTTTTTACGGTCAATGTAAGCATACATTACGTTATTCACGTCTGTAGAAAACTCAATCCAGGAACCTTTAAAAGGAATTACCCTTGCGGAATAAAGTTTGGTACCATTAGCATGATAAGACATACCAAAGAAAACGCCGGGAGAACGGTGAAGCTGACTTACAACAACCCTTTCAGCACCATTGATGATAAACGTACCGTGAGGAGTCATATAAGGGATATTTCCCAGAAAGACCTCCTGAGTGATTTGTTCAAAATCCTCATTTTCAGGATCGGTACAGTATAAAAACAATTTAGCTTTAAGAGAAACCGTGAAAGAGAGACCTCTTGCTCTGCATTCCTCCATAGAATATTTTGGAGGGTCGATATAGTAGTCAACAAACTCAAGGACAAAATTTTCGCGTGCATCCTTGATAGGGAAGTTCTCTTTAAAAACCTTGTACAATCCTTCTGTTTTACGTTTTTCAGGAGGGGTATCAACCTGAAAAAACTCCGTGAAGGATTTCAACTGAATTTCAAGAAAATCCGGATACGGAATAACTTGACCGATTTTAGAGAAAGAAATTCTTTCAGATTTAATATGATTTGCCAAGTTTATAAGTAATTTATAGTTATTATTAAACTTATTTACCAATGAAGAAAAGGGACTACAGAAAGTTATAATGCTAAAGAAAGAGCAAAATAACGCAATATGTAATCAAAGAAATATATAGAATAGGATAAGATAGACCGGAATCTTCATTCAGGTCTATCTTTTTAGATTTAAGGCTCTGCTGCCTAAGCGCATTATTTTACTTCAACAGTAGCGCCAGCTTCTTCTAATTTACCTTTAAGAGAATCTGCTTCTTCTTTAGAAACTTTTTCTTTGATAGGAGCAGGAGCTTTGTCAACCAATTCTTTTGCTTCTTTCAAACCTAAACCGGTTAAATCTTTAACCAATTTCACAACGTTTAATTTACCTGCTCCAGCTGAAGTGAGGATTACATCAAACTCAGTCTGAACAGGTGCTGCAGCTGCTCCACCGGAACCGCCGTCAGAAGAAACTACTACAGCTGCTGCTGCGGCTGCTGGTACGATACCATAATCATTTTTTAAAATCTCAGCTAATTCATTTACTTCCTTAACTGTAAGATTTACTAATTGTTCTGCAAGTGCTTTCAAATCTGCCATTTTTCCTGCGAAATTTATAACGGTTAAATACGAAAATTAAAATAAAAATTATTTTTTTTGGGGGATATATCAAAAATCGGCTGGAAGCAGCGGAGTACCGTTAGGTTTGATAAATCCCTTAAGGGAATAACCCCTTATCTTGATTCTAATGTTTTAAGCACACCATGGAGGATATTTCCACCTGAATTGAGTGCTCCCAGTACATTCTGCATAGGACTTTGTAAAAGCCCGATGATTTCCCCAACTAACTCTTCTTTGGACTTGAGTTTGATTAAAGTATCAATCTGATCATCTCCGAAGAAAGAAGAAGCTTCCACAAAAGCAACTTTCAGGGTTGGTTTTGTATTCCCTTTACTGCGGAACTCTTTGATTAGCTTTGCAGCTGTTTTAAAAGAAGTTTCGTTGGTAAAGAATACTGCGGACTGACGTTTGAGAGCTGGATAAGCAGCCTCATAATCGCCTTCAACCTGAGAAAGTGCTTTAACAATCAATGAGTTTTTTACGACTCTGATTGGAATATTTGCTTCAAAAGCGGCTCTGCGAAGCATACCCACCTGAGCAACGTTCATACCTTCTGTATCTGTAATCAGAAAATTAGGGTATTGCTTGAATTGCTCTACTAATTCCTGAACTAATATTACTTTTTGATCTTTTGTCATTGCCATTCAAGATTAAACACCTACAGTATTATTATCAACTTTGATACCCGGACCCATAGTAGGCGCCATGTACACAGATCTTAAATAAACACCTTTGGATGTAGGCGGTTTTAATTTTACCAATACATTCAAAAGTTCTGTTGCGTTATCCACAAGTTGCTCAACTGTAAAGGAAGTTTTTCCGATAGAGGCGTGAACGATACCGGTTTTATCCACACGGAAATCGATTTTACCTGCTTTTACTTCTTTCACCGCTGTACCCACATCTGGAGTAACGGTTCCACTCTTAGGATTGGGCATTAAGCCACGGGGTCCCAAGACACGTCCTAATTTACCGACCTGTGCCATTACATCAGGAGAACAGATAATGACATCAATGTCTGTCCATCCCTGTTGAATTTTTTCGATGTAATCATTTAGACCAACATGATCGGCTCCGGCTTCTCTCGCAGCAGCTTCCTTATCAGGGGTAGTAAGCACCAATACTCTTACTGTTTTTCCCGTACCATGAGGCAGGGATGCCGTCCCCCTTACCATTTGACTTGCTTGTCTTGGGTCAACACCTAACTTAATGTGTAAATCAACGGAAGCATTGAATTTCACATAAGAGATTTGTTTCGTCAAGGCACAAGCTTCTTTCAAAGAGTAGGTTTTGCTACTGTCAACCGCTTTTAATGCGTTTGCTTGTTTTTTGCTGATTTTTCCCATTTTTTATTAAAAGGAGTTAATACACAAATTGAGGGTGTGAAAAGCAGCCCTTATGATTTCCAGGGAGGAGTACCTTCAACCGTAAGTCCCATACTTCTTGCTGTACCCGCAACCATTTTCATAGCAGCTTCGAGTGTATAGCAATTCAAGTCAGGCATTTTGATTTCAGCCACACCTTTGATATCATCCCAGGTAACTTTTCCCACTTTTTTACGGTTTGGTTCAGGAGAGCCTCCCGTATTTTTGCTGTTTGCTTTTTTCGGTTTCAATTTTGCGATACCGCCAAGCAGGGTTGCAGCCGGAGGAGTTTTTACCACAAACTCAAAACTTTTATCAGAATACACAGTAAGCAATACCGGTAAAACCTGACCAATTTTTTCCTGAGTTCTTGCGTTAAACTGCTTACAGAACTCCATAATATTTACACCCTTGGAACCCAATGCAGGACCGATGGGGGGAGCAGGGTTTGCTTGCCCTCCCTTAACCTGCAACTTCACTAAAAATTGTACCTCTTTTGCCATAAGATTTTATACTATCTTTTCTACTTGGAAGAAACTTAATTCGATTGGCGTATTACGGCCAAATATTTTTACGACTACTTTTAATTTTTTCTTATCATCATATATCTCCTCAACCACACCATCAAATCCATTAAAAGGACCTGCCATTACTTTCACAGGTTCTCCCTTAATAAACGGATCTTCAGGCACCTCTCCTTTGTCATTCATTTCATCTACTTTTCCAAGTATCTGATTTACTTCAGACTGACGAAGAGGAACAGGATCCAAACCATGTTTTTCTCCACTAAGGAAACCAATCACGCCGGGAATCTCTTTGATTGTAGGAATAATGTCACCTGTCAGCTCCGCTTCAATTAAAATATATCCGGGCAAAAATAATTTCTCACGGACTTTCTTTTTTCCGTTGCGAATCTCAAACACTTTCTCCATAGGTATCAGAACCTGACTTACCAGCTCATGAAGCTTTCTTCGCTCAATTTCCTGATCGATGTACTGCTTCACTTTTCTTTCCTGTCCGCTCACAGCCCTAACTACATACCAAGACTTGCCCATTAACGTAAATTGATTAGAAGAGTTTATAAAGTTGGCCTAATACTGTCCCGAAAGCAGCATCCATGATGAAGATAATGGTTGCTAAAACAATACAAGCAACAAAGACAGTAATACTATCACTGATTAACTTCTCTGAAGGAGTCCACTGTACCTTGTAAAGCAACTCGTCGGTGTATTCGCTGAAATAATTTTTTAATTTTTCCATTTTTAAATCTCTATGCGAGGGCTAGAGGATTTGAACCCCTATCAACGGTTTTGGAGACCGCTATTCTACCCTTGAACTAAGCCCCCGTTTTTATCTCCTTATTATAGTGCCAAGAACTTCCCTTATTAAAAAGGGAAGTTCCTGATTTATTCTTTTCTGATTACTCGATGATTTCAGTTACCTGACCTGCACCGATTGTTCTACCACCTTCACGGATAGCGAAACGTAATCCTTTTTCCATTGCCACAGGGTAGATAAGTTCTACTGTAATGGAGGTGTTGTCACCAGGCATAATCATTTCAACTCCTTCGTTCAGAAGCATTTCACCGGTTACGTCAGTAGTACGGAAGTAGAACTGAGGACGGTATTTGTTAAAGAACGGAGTATGTCTTCCACCTTCTTCTTTGCTCAGTACGTAAACTTCTGCTTTGAATTTGGTGTGAGGCTTAACAGAACCTGGCTTACAGATAACCATCCCACGACGGATAGCTTCTTTTTCAACCCCTCTGAGGAGAAGACCTACGTTATCCCCTGCCTGACCAGAGTCAAGGATTTTACGGAACATCTCAACCCCTGTACAGGTAGAAGTTAATTTTTCAGCACCTAATCCGATGATTTCTACTGGCTCACCAGTTTTAACAATCCCTCTTTCGATACGACCGGTAGCTACTGTTCCACGACCTGTGATAGAGAATACGTCCTCTACAGGCATAAGGAAAGGCTTGTCAGTATCACGGGTTGGAGTTGGGATATAGCTGTCAACCTGAGCCATAAGGTCAAGAAGAATTTGCTCCCATTTAGGCTGACCATCCAAAGCACCAAGAGCTGAACCCTGAATTACAGGAATATCATCTCCGGGGAAGCCGTATTTGGTAAGAAGTTCGCGGATTTCAAGCTCAACTAATTCCAATAACTCTTCATCATCCACGAGGTCAACTTTATTCATAAATACTACGATATAAGGAACCCCTACCTGACGGGCAAGAAGGATATGCTCTCTTGTCTGAGGCATAGGACCGTCAGTAGCAGCTACTACGAGGATAGCTCCATCCATCTGAGCAGCACCTGTAACCATGTTTTTCACATAGTCAGCGTGGCCCGGACAGTCAACGTGTGCATAGTGACGATTTGCAGTTTCATATTCAACGTGTGCAGTATTGATTGTAATACCTCTTTCTTTCTCTTCAGGTGCCTGATCGATAGAGTCGAAAGAACGTTTTTGTGCCATTCCGGATTTTGCTAATACTGTAGTTATAGCTGCTGTCAAAGTAGTCTTACCATGGTCAACGTGACCGATTGTACCTACGTTTACGTGAGGTTTAGACCGTACGAATTGCTCTTTTGCCATTGTTAAATTTCGTTATCAAATATTTTTACAAAAAATTCAGAGCCAAAGATCGGGATCGAACCGATGACCTCATCCTTACCATGGATGCGCTCTACCGACTGAGCTACTCCGGCTAAAAAAAAGAGCGGGAGACGAGGTTCGAACTCGCGACCCTCAGCTTGGAAGGCTGATGCTCTACCAACTGAGCTACTCCCGCTTTTATATTTTACCTGTCAATTATGACCGGATTTATATCGTTATTTTTAAGAACTAGGTGGGGAGAGAAGGATTCGAACCTTCGAAGTCGTAAGACAACAGATTTACAGTCTGCCCCAGTTGGCCGCTTTGGTATCTCCCCGTGAGTGTAAACACTCTTTTTTCCTTATTTCAAATAGTGAGCCGATGGAGGGATTCGAACCCCCGACCAGCTGATTACAAATCAGCTGCTCTGGCCAGCTGAGCTACATCGGCGTAGCTTCCTTTTTTAAAAAGCGTTGCAAAGGTAAGAACTTTTTTTCTATCTGCAAAATTTTTTAAAAAAGTTTTTTATTTTTTTTGCAATTAAATACGCTCTTTGATACGAGCCTGCTTTCCAACCTTATCTCTGAGGTAATAAAGCTTCGCTCTGCGCACTTTTCCGCGTTTTAATACTTCGATTTTTTCAATATTCGGGGAGTGAATGGGAAATACACGCTCAACACCTACTCCTGAAGAAATTTTTCTTACAGTAAACGTAGCTCTGATTCCAGGGTTTTTTCTCTGAATACAAACCCCTTTGTACTGCTGAATACGCTCCTTATCTCCTTCTTTGATTCTTACATATACGTTTACCGTATCTCCCGCTCTGAACGCAGGAATATCGGTTCTAATCTGCCCTTCTTCTACAAATTTTATTAAAGCTTCCATCTTTGCGATTCCTTTTTTAGAAATGAGTGGCAAAATTAGAACTATTTTTTATTCTGTGCAAATTATAAGTCACTTTTTTTTCAATATTTTTTTATTCGCCTCATTTATTCTTTTTTTTCTCCCTGAAAATAAATTACTTAAATTTTTTACCCTCAATCAGTTGCTGTTTTTTTATTATAACAATATTATGCTAATCATCCCCGTCAGCATCAGAATTTTTACAAACAGACTGTGCCGACCGTAGTCTTCTTTATTTTTACATTGCGTAAAATGAAGCTGTAATCCGATAACGGGTACCTGTACGATAAAAAAAGAAACGACTATATATATAACGGAATACGGATTTCCGGTCAGTATCTGTTGTATCAAAGGCAGCCAGCAGCTAATCAGTAATACGTTGTATAATACATACACTAATATCCGGGTGTGTTTTATCCCAATCTGAATCGGCAGGGTCTGCAGATTGAAGTACATATCTCCTTCTATATCTTCTATGTCTTTCACTATCTCCCGAATCAGGTTCACTTCAAAGGCAAAAACAGCCAGCCAGACAACAGGACTGTTGAAGGTATAGATGAATCCTGCCATCATCAGTACAAGTGCAGTAAGAAAAGCAACGGTTACATTACCAAGAAGGGTAGTTCGCTTGAGCCAGGCGGCATAGATGAAAAGCAGAAAAGCGGCAATCATCATAATGAAGGCCAGTTTTTTGACGGTAATGACTAATAATACAAAAAGGAGTATATACATTATAATATATACAGTCACTACTTTTTTTACAGACAGGTGTGCATTGATAATGGTACGTTCGGGTTTATTGATTCTGTCTATCCGAAAATCATATACATCATTGATCCAGTATCCGCCGGCAGCAATCAGTACAAGTCCTGTGCCTACAGCCCAGAAAACGGTATGATTCAGAAAGACAAAGCTGTGCTTATTGGCAATAAAAGCCCCTAAACAAAAGGATACGAAGGCAATCGCAAGGTTTAGCGGCCTCGAGATATTATAAAAATGAATAATGTCTGTTTTTATACTCACCGGAATTTAAAAAAAGGGATGATTTAACCAGAAATATGATATCGGTTTGCGCGGCTGAATGTCCCTGTATCATTGGTTCTTACGCCATATTTCACAAGTACTGCTACGGCCTTTGCGGCGGTTAGCTGCCTTATATAAAATGTTTCCTGAACAAAAAAATGATGGATTGCATGCGTTACCCCAAAATTAAAACAAAATAAATGAAAGGGAATTGCCCACCATGTATTGAGAATCTGTGTCTGCTGAAATATATTTCCTTTTTCTACATCTCCGTAATAATGAATATTGGAGGTAATAAAATGAAGCGAAAACTGCCGCAAAAGGTTGGGAGCCACCAATAAAACAATGATCGGGGTAATCGCGGAAAGGTACTCCTGAGTCCACTCCGGCTGAGGAAGTATATTTCCATAAAACTGATTGATTCCGGAAAGCAGGGAAAGCAGTGCAAAAGAATACCACATCAGATGTAAGGGAATGCCAAAGGGTAAAAATCCCAAAAGCCCGACACGATAGAGATTTTTGACTTCTTCTTTGGTAAAACGGCCTTCTTTTTCCATTTTTCTGATTTCAGGATACAGTTTAAATGCCCTGAATACAAAGGAAAGAATTAAATCCGGAAGGATAAAAAGCCGGAGTAACCCAAATTTTTCTCCGTTGGTTACGCCTCTTTCTTCAAGGTCAGAAGGTAATCCGGAATATTTATGATGATGTAAGTGAAGATATCTGCGAAACCACGGATTTACGGTCAGTGGCCTGAAAACCCAAACCCCGAGCATCATGAAATTATGCAGAAAAGGAATTTTCTTAAAATACAGATAGTGAATGAGGTCGTGCTCCAGCTCATGTAATAAGGAGGTCCAGAACGCAATCCAGAGAATTACCCACCCTGCGTGAACGCCGTAGTTCAGATAGCCTGCAAAACCCAGTAAAATCATCATCACAGAAAACAGGAATATCCCCATTCCGATAGCGTCCTGATGAACGAAAACGGGATAACGGGATTTGAACTCTCTGGAAATTTGCTGGATTTCTTTAAATACTAACCGTATTTTTTCTGTATCAGACGCCATAATTTGTAATGATTTAGTAAAAAGGAATTTAGCTACAAAATTATTCTTTTTTTTAAAAAAGGCACGAATATTTTTTTGATTCTGCGGCAATTTTTGTGGAAAGCCGGTCTTGTGTTTTCGTTTTCTCTATAAAGCAGGGTTTAAAACCGGCTTTACAGAGAAATATTGTCAGATAACCTTTTTAAAATTTCTGCCTTAATTTTTTTCTGAAAATCAACGTTATAATTTTGCAGATAACGAATGGATAAAACAAATGTTTTTATTCGCCGCCTGAAACGGATTTCAGCATACTTTTTGTAATCCAATTCTGAAAATATATCCGGGGATTTTGATAAACCTTTTGTTTTTTCTATCAGTTACATTTATAAAAGCTTTTCCATTAATCCTTTAAAAACCAAACTTATGAACAAGATTATTCTGATTATTTTTTTCCTGTCTCTTTGTTTTGTAACGGCTTTTTCACAGATAAGGACTCCCAATGACGGAGACTGGAGCAAGCAGTATGAAAGCCTGAAAGCTACACCCGAGGCAGATTTTATGATTCGGGTGGGTGACATTGACAACCTGGGCTTTAACTTCGAAGAAGGATTTAATCCTTTTTGCGGAAGAACTACTTTTTCTCATGGTTTTCCCTGGGATGTAAACACTGAAGATGCCTCAGGCACAGATTGTATCATGATTCCTTCCAGCTATAGTCCGGATGCGGCTCCCTGCGGAGGGGACGGATACTCCGGTGAGTACGAAAAATCTTCAAGCCGCCCCAAACCGGTTACCATTCCGCTTGAGAGTATCAAAGGCGCTCAGATTAATAATGCTTATCTTCAGCTTTTCATTGATGATTTTCAGTCTTCTGTATTGTGCTCACACTTTCAGATGACAATAAACGGCAAAAGATTTCCTGAGGGAGAAAAACTCATCAACTCGGTGAATCAGACGGGGCCTGTCGGAAAACTGATCACCCTTGCAATCCCGGAAGCGTTTTATCCTGATTTACAGGGTAGTTCTCTCATCATTTCGATTGATGACAAGACGACCCGGGCCGGAGATGGATTTGCGCTGGACTTTGCAAAACTCATCCTTAACCGCAAAAGTACGGGTATCTGTAAGGGAAATGTAAGGGGAATTGTCATTGATGATGAAACGGAATCACCCATTTCGGGGGCTTTGGTGCAAACTGCCGGAAAATTGTCCGTCACTACCGGAGCAGATGGAAGTTTTGAGTTCAAGAATATTCCTGCCGGTCTGGAATTGCTCACAGCAGCGGCCAAAGGGTACGCAGAAGGTTCCGGCGTAGCAGATGTAGCCGAAGGAGAAGAAAATGAAGTGGTGTATATCCGCATGAAAAAAGGCAGTAAAACGGCACAGTTTGATGGAAAAACCCTTACCGAAGGCGAATCCGTTGTTATAAACAATATTCTTTTTGATCAGGGAAAGTCAACACTCAGACCGGAAAGCAAAACAGAACTGGATAAAATCATTCGCTTTTTACAAAACAATCCGGGTGCAGAAATTGAGCTTTCCGGCCATACTTCTTCTGAAGGAGAAGCAGCGATGAACCGCTCCTTGTCTTACAAAAGGGTACAAAGCTGTAAAGATTATATCATAGCCAATGCGAAAGGAATAGATACCGGCAGAATTCTTACCGTTGGATACGGACCTGACAGACCTGTGGCGGGCAATGCAACTGAGGACGGAAGAGCACAGAACAGAAGGGTGGAAATGCGGATTCTCAGGTTATAACTCCGGATAAATTATAACAAATAAAAAAACGCTGTATTTTCTTCCATGAAAATACAGCGTTTTTTTTGGGGGGAAGGATTTTTTACTGTTTCATCACTTCATTGTATCGGTTCATGTCCATTGGGTCAAGACTCTGCATGACGGAAAGGAAATCATTTTTCTGATTGGGAAGCGCTTTTTTGAAAATAGAAACCAGTTCAGGGCTTTTGGCATCCAGAAACACCCTTACACAACGGAGCAAAGGCGTTGAGGAATTCAGCTGTTTTACCTCGGTCAGTGCTTCCAGAATGGATTTTCTCGCATTCACCGGGTCAGACTCCATTTTATCCAGTCCGGAGCGATGATACTTAAATGCGACAGAATGCATGACTTTATAGGAGCCGTTCACATAATTATCGGCAAGGGCAAACCGGGTATTGGTGGGATTGGCACTGCTGCGGAGTGTCCAGCCTACTTCAGGGCTTGCGCTTGAGAGGTTCACAATTTCCTGGGCTTTCAGAAAATAGGTTTGTCCTCCGTTTTGGGAATAGCTGTCGTAATCAAACCCCAGTATGACATAGGCATAAAAACTGAGTAACGCTGTTATGTTATCAATATAAGTCCCATCATTGTATTGCAATTCCTGAAAAGGAAGATAAGTAAAATCAAAGTTTTTATCCGAAAGATTGCACAATACCGTTTCATAAGTACTGTTGAATACCGGACGAACTACCCTGATATTGGCAAAAGCCGAATAACGATTGTCTTCTCTTGCGGTAATACTGATATTCATAAAACACTTTATTCTTTCTTCCGGGGCAAACTGATCGTTGGTCCACTTGGTCGTATTCATAAAACGCGTAAATGCGTCCTGCATCTGCTGAACGGGTTGTTTGTCTCCGCTGATTTGGGTAGCATCAATGCTCACCGTACAATACAACTCCTGACCTCTTGATAGAAAAGGGATAAACATCAGACCCATCATTATCCCTAAAATATAGCTTTTTATATTATTTTTCATTTTCACTGTAAACTCAAATTATTTTACAAAATTGCATAAAAACACAGAATTTTCAAAGAGAAAAATCTGGTACCTGCAATTTTACGTATTTATAACGCAGAATATTTGAATTTATCTGTATCTTTGTATAAAAAAAGTATATGAACAAATCGTCTTTGTTTCTGATTCTCTTTTTGATGATTGCTGTTTCTGTACAGGGGCAGAAACCCAAAAGCAGTCAGCAGTCACGGGTTTATCATTTTGAAGAGACTGAAAAAAACATTGAAATTGCAATCGACTTTCCGTTTCCCTACAAAGTCAAAACCGAAGATAAACCTTCCGGAAGAATATACTTTGTATCGGCTGAAGACACAACGGAGAAAACCACCTATATTCTGAATTACACCCGTCACTTAACCCCTTTGGGGAGAATCAGTCCTCAGATGCTTGCCGAAACGACTTTTGAAACCTTTTTAATCGCTTCGGAAAGTGAAGTGCTGAAGAAGTCGGAAACTGACTGGAAAGGAAATCCGGGAATTCATGCTCAGACTGCCAATAAATCCAAAGGCATGCTATACGAGTACCGGACGTTTATGGATGGCAATATTCAGATACAAATCATGATAGCCCGGCCTGCAACGAAGAAATCCAAAGAAAAGGATAAATTATTTTTCAACTCTTTTCAAATTAAATAATGCCTTCTGCACTGGATTTTTCTTCGTTAAAATACCTTTTTCTGGACAGAGACGGCGTGCTCAACCGGCGGATTCCGGATGACTATGTACGCAATCCCGACCAATGGGAATGGTTGCCGGGGGCACTGGAAGCACTGTCATTGTTTGCAGGGTATTTTGAAATCATCGTCATTGTAAGCAATCAGCAAGGCGTAGGCAAGGGGCTTTTTTCAGAAACGGATTTGCATACACTGACCCGTTTTTTTCTGGAAGATATCCGGGAAAACGGAGGAAGAATTGACAAAGTATTTTACTGTACCCACCTGAAAAAAGAGGATTGTGCCTGCCGGAAGCCCGGTACAGGAATGGCAACCCTCGCCAAAGAAGCATTTCCGCAAATTGATTTTTCCGCTTCCCTTATGACAGGGGATAGCCTGAGTGATATGCAGTTTGGGAAAAATGCCGGAATGAAAACCGTTTTTATTACCACCGAAAGACAGCCGGAACCGGAGGAACAGCCCTGGATAGATGCATGCTACAGGAGTCTGAAAGAACTGGCAGAGGCAATGAGTGCCTCAGACGCTTCCCATAATCCTTAGAAAAGTACTGTTATAAAAATGCCCGGGAGAATTCTTTGGGTATCTGTATTTTTTTTGTAATTTTGCCTTTCGGTGAGTTTCTGACCCACAGATTATTATTTAAATCTCTGTTTGTTTCTGACAAAATTCTTATATGGCAAAACATAAATTATTTCTTCTGGATGCAATGGCACTTTTATACCGTTCGCATTTTGCGTTCATCAAGAATCCGCGCCGTACCAAAACCGGACTGAATACTTCCGCTATTTTCGGATTTACCAACTATTTACTGGAAATTCTCAGCAAAGAGAACCCTTCTCATATCGGAGTGGCACTCGATACTTCTGCCCCCACTTTCCGTCACATTGAATTTGAAGCATATAAAGCCCAAAGGGATGAAACCCCGGAAGACCTGATTGTGGCGATTCCCTATGTTTATAAATTGCTGAAGGTACTCAATATACCGGCACTCAAAATGGATGGATTCGAGGCGGATGATATCATTGGTACACTCACGGCTCAGTTGCCGGAAGATGAATTTGATATTTATATGGTTACCTCGGATAAAGACTATGCCCAATTAGTAAAAGACAATGTGTTTTTATACCGTCCTCCCGGCAAGACTGACGCACAATTTGATGTACTGGACCGTCAGAAGGTAATCGAAAAATACGGTATTCCGCCGGAACAGATTACGGATTATCTGGGCCTCGTGGGCGATGCTTCCGATAATATTCCCGGTGTACCCAAAATCGGGGAAAAAACCGCGATTTCCCTATTGCAGGAATTTGGGTCTATGGAAAATATTATTGCCAACGCAGATAAAATCTCCAAAAATGCAGTTCGGGAAAGTATCATTCAATTTGCGGATCAGGGAAAACTGTGTAAATATCTCGCCACCATCAAATGTGACGTTCCGATTCCCTATCATGCCGAAGATTTAAAAATAGAAGGAACGGATATGGAAGGATTGCTTGCGCTGCTGGGAGAACTCGAATTCAAAACCATCGGTCAACGCCTGCTGAACAGCCGGTTTAATCCGGTGGGGCCTTCCGTTCAGACAGATTTGTTCGGGAATCCGGTAGGTGGCAATAAATCCCAGCCGATCATTTCCCTTCCTGTCTCTGAGCCACAGGACACTGAAACCTCCGGACAACCGGTCATGGAAATTGATTACGGACTCACTTCTCTTGCTACAGAGAATGCAAAATATCATTTGCTTTCAGACAAAAAAGAGATAGAAAAGCACTTTGACGCCATCCGGGAACAGGGCTTTTTCTGTTTTGATACAGAAACCACTTCTCTGGATGAGCGTTCGGCGGAATTAATCGGGGTGTCATTTGCAATGAAAGCGGGCGAGGCTTATTTCATTTATTTTGAAGATGAAAATGCCGCTCAGGCCTTTGTCAGAGAATCCGGATTTAAAGCACTGCTCGAAACAGAAAGTATTCTGAAAATCGGTCAGAATATCAAATATGATATGCAGGTGCTGATGAACTACGGAATACAGGTAAAAGGAAAAATGTTTGACACGATGCTTGCGCATTATGTCTGGCAACCGGAAGGGAAACACGGAATGGATGATATGTCAAGGCATTTGCTCAATTACAATCCTGTTTCTTTTAAAGATTTGACCAATAATGGAAAAATTGCCCTCAGGGAGTTGGACATAAATGCCCTGAAAGATTATGCAGCAGAGGACGCAGATATTACCCTCCGGCTGTATGAAATCCTGAAAGACAAAGTAGCGGGCAATTTTGTGTTTGAAAACATCGAAATGCCGGTAATGCCGGTACTGGCCGAAATGGAATATACGGGAATACGGATTGACAAAAAAGCCCTGGATGAATACTCTGTGGATCTGGAAAAGAAACTGGACGCGCTGAAGCTGGAGATATTCAACATGACGGGCAAGGATTTCAATATAGATTCTCCTGCTCAGCTGGGAGTGGTATTGTTTGAGGATATGAAATTGGGGAAAGGCAAAAAAACCAAAACCGGTCAGTATTCTACCGATGAGTCCGTTTTGTCAGAACTGGCGATTACCCACGAACTTCCGGGTGTAGTACTGGTTTACAGAGGCTTAAAAAAATTAAAATCTACTTATGTAGATGCTTTGCCGAAGTTAATTAATGCGAAAACGGGTAGATTGCATACTACTTTTAGTCAATCGGTGGCGGTAACGGGGCGTTTGAGTTCCAATAATCCGAACCTTCAGAATATCCCAATCCGAAGTGAAGAAGGAAGAGAAGTAAGAAAAGGATTTATCCCGGAAGGAGAAAACTTTGTACTGATGTCCGCGGATTATTCTCAGGTGGAGTTGCGGATTATGGCCGCTTTTAGCGAAGATGAAAATATGATTGCGGCGTTTAATGCAGGCGAGGATATACACCGGGCAACGGCAGCCAAAGTATTCGGGGTAGAGATTTCGGAGGTTACTTCGGATATGAGGGCAAAAGCCAAAATGGTGAATTTCGGGATTATTTACGGAATTTCGGCCCACGGACTTGCGCAACGGCTGAGAATCTCGCGTACTGAGGCCAAAACCATCATTGACGCTTACTTTACACAGTATCCTACGGTAAAGCAGTTTATGGACAATACGATAGTGCATGCAAGGGAAAAAGGATATGTGGAAACGTATTTTGGCAGAAAACGATACCTGCCGGAAATTACTTCCCAAAATCAGACTATCCGGGGATTTGCGGAGCGGAATGCGATTAACTCCCCGATTCAGGGTACGGCGGCAGATATTATCAAACTGGCGATGATTCGGATTCATTCAGCGATGAAAAAGGAAGGCCTAAAATCCCGGATGTTGCTTCAGGTACATGACGAACTTGTCTTTGAGGTCTATCAACCGGAAACGGAACAAATGAAGGAAATTATCCGGGAAGGAATGATTCATGCGGTTTCGCTGAGTGTGAAAATGGATGTGGAAATCGGTACGGGGAAAAACTGGCTGGAGGCGCATTGAGTGACCGACCATCAGGGGCGTAGCCATGAAATCATAAAATCAGGGGCGTAGCCCTGAAATCTTCGTAGCACAAAACAGTAACCGACAATAAGGGACGTAGCCCTGAAATCATACAATCAATGGCAAATACCTGTACAATCAGGGGCGTAGCCCTGAAATCTTCGTAGCACAAAACAGTAACCAATCCATAAGGGGCGTAGCCCTGAAATCATACAATCAATGGCAAATACCTGTACAATCAGGGGCGTAGCCCTAAAATCTTCGTAGCACAAAATAGTAACCAATCCATAAGGGGCGTAGCCCTGAAATCATACAATCAATGGCAAATACCTGTACAATCAGGGGCGTAGCCCTAAAATCTTCGTAGCACAAAACAGTAACCGACAATAAGGGGCGTAGCCCTGAAATCATAAAATCAATGGCAAATACCTATACACAATTATATATCCAATTCGTATTCGCAGTAAAAGGCCGGGAAAATCTGATTCGTGAATCATTTAGAGATGAATTAGAAAAAGTAATGTGTGGCATTATCACCAACCATAAATGTAAAACGTATGCCATCTATGCCAACCCCGATCATACCCATATTTTTACAGGAATGCACCCCGCCATATCACCATCAAAATTAATGGAACAAGTAAAATCGGGTTCTTCCAAATGGATAAACGACAAAAAACTAATCCCTGGAAAATTTAACTGGCAAGACGGATTCGGAGCATTTACCTATTCAAAATCGCATATTGACAAAGTTGTGAAATACGTGTTAAATCAACCGGAGCACCATAAAAAACAATCTTTTAAAGATGAATATTTGTTAATGCTTGAAAAATTCGAGGTGGATTATGACCCTGAATATCTATTTGAATGGTACGATTAAAAGAGATTTCAGGGCTAACGCCCCTACGAAGATTTCAGGGCTAACGCCCCTACGAAGATTTCAGGGCTAACGCCCCTACGAAGATTTCAGGGCTAACGCCCCTACGAAGATTTCAGGGCTACGCCCCTTATCTATGTGTGGGGAGATTAACTTTTCTACGAAGATAACAGGGCTAACGCCCCTTATCTATGTGTGGGGATTAACTTTTCTACTACGAAGATAACAGTGCTAATGCCCCTGGTTTTTTTGAAAATAAGTAACTGACCATAAAAACCTGATACAAATTGTTTCTTTAAAACAATTGATTCACATAATTTTATCCTATAATCCTGAATGTCGGTTTTCTTTTGTCCGCTTACTTAAAATCCCTGCTGAATGACTGTTCGGTATCCCCGAAAATCTTTCAGAAAGTAAAACCGCAGGGAAAATACTTTCAATCGTTTTTGCATATATCTGAATAATAAAAAAAACTGTTTTTTGCATATATCTGAAACTTGATGCGTGTTTTCAGATATATGCATCCGTATATCTGAAAATTTTAATATACCTTCGGTTTCTTCCTACGGATATATCCGTTTTTTTCTTATAAAAAACGGATATTTATAAAAAGGAAATGACATCTTTTTTATAGAAGATGTCATTTCCTGCAAAGGTAAAAAGGTAAAAAATCCAAAAACTTACTCTGTCCTGGAGAGGCGGAAGCCGATGTTGTAGAAGCGAATCGTCGGAGAGTTGTTGCCGCGGTAGGAGGTGCGGGAGAACCTTGCGTCGCTGTACCAACTGCCGCCCCGATTCACCCGGTACGAGCCGCTTGATGCCCCCGTAGGATTGGTTTGGCTGCCACTGCTATACGAGCTATACCAGTCACTGCACCACTCCCATACATTCCCGCTCATGTCATATATTCCCAATCCGTTCGGGCTTTTCTGTCCTACAGGGTGAGTCTTACCCCCGGAATTAGAGCCGTACCATGCCACATTTTCTATATTATCGCTGCCGGAATACTTCGTGACGTCCTTTTTATTTCCACCCCTTGCCGCATACTCCCACTCTGCTTCCGTAGGCAGACGGTAGGATTTGCCGGTAAGCTGATTTAGCTTTTGAATAAACAACTGAACGTCATCCCAGGAAACCCGTTCAACAGGTAAATCTTTACCCTTGAAATGCGAGGGGTTATTACCCATTACCGCTTCCCATAGGTTTTGGGTAACCGGATATTTTCCTATCAAAAAATTATCTACCCTTACCGTATGGGCAGGATTATCGGCTCCTAACTGGTACCATTTTACCGTTTCACCCATTATAAATTCCCCACCTCTGACAGGAATCATTTCCGGTTCCGGAAAGTGAAAAGAGGGTTTAACCTGAATTATCGTTGGTAATTCAGAACCGACAGCAGGAAATGGGTTCTGGTAATGTTTATTCGCAGGTAATTCATCCCAAAACTCCATCACCGTCTGATACCTCTTCTGATACCGGAAGGAAAGGCCTTTCATAATCGCCTGAGAGAGGGAGGGGTTCATATCGGGACGAAGGGAAATCGGGGTTGGCAATTCAAATCCGGATGCCCGGTCGGTGGCGTTCAGGGGTACTTTCCCCGTAAGCATACGGTAAAGCACCGCAGCGAGGGCATACACATCGGTATAGGCTCCGCGGGCTACCCGCTCGCTGTACTGCTCGATGGGGGCATAGCCGGGTGTGAGGATGGCGGTCATGGTCTGGGTAATGCCTTCGGCAATAAACTGACGGGCTGCACCGAAATCGATCAGATACACCTGACCGGCAGGGGTCAGCAGGACATTGGCGGGCTTGATGTCGAGGTGAAGGATATTCAGGGAATGCGCAGCGGAAAGAGCCTGGCATAACTGCTCGGTA
>JAIBAH010000072.1 GCA_019695295.1 Bacteroidia bacterium
TTTGTCAGGGAGAAAGTATCAGTATAGGAGGAAATACCTACAATGTATCCGGTATATATCTGGATACCCTTACCAATATGTGGGGTTGTGACAGCATCATCACCACAAACCTGACGGTTCATCCTTTACCTGTCATCAGCCTGAGCACGAACAGTCCTGTTTGTTCAGGGATGAGCCTGAACCTGACGGCCTCGGGAGGAAGTCAGTATATCTGGACAGGCCCGAATAGCTATTATTCAACCCATCAGAATCCGGTAATCAATAATGTATTGCCTGCTTACACCGGTATTTTTGAATTAAAAGCCGTTACCGCTTTTGGATGCAGGGATAGTGCCACTACACAGGTAACCATTCACCCACGCCCGCATTTGCAAAGAGGAAATATTGTGCCTGCTTCCTGCTTCCTGCCCAACGGAAGTGCCAGTGTATCTGCTACCGGAGGTACGATGCCTTATAGTTATAACTGGAATCCTTCTACCGGTCAGAATACGGGCAACGTTACCGGCGTTCCCGGAGGGGATTATACTGTGTATGTACTGGATTTGAATGGGTGTACTGACAGCATTGACCTTACAGTTCCGGATTTACCTCCTCCGCTGGTTTCCTTTACGAGTACTCCGGAACCGGGCGATACTCTGTTTGAGAATACCCAGATTCAGTTTCAAAACGGAAGTTCGGGGGCAGTAGCCTATCTCTGGACATTCGGGGATGGCAATCAGAGCAATCAGACAGATCCTTATCATCTCTTTCCCGAAACCGGTACCTATACTGTAACCCTCACAGGCTATGACTTACATCAGGATTGCCCTCAGTCTTTTAGTGCTACCTATATCATTCTTCCTCCCGGGGCATTATATATTCCCAATGCTTTTACCCCCAACGGTGACGGTGCCAATGACTTTTTCCTGATGAAAGGGGAGGGGGTTGCCGATTTGTCCTGTATGTTGTATGACAGATGGGGAAAAGAGATTTACCTGATTCAGTCTCTGAACGAGAAATGGGATGGAAAAGTCCGGGGTAAAGACGCTCCTGAAGGAGTTTATACCTATAAACTAAATGCAGTATTTCTGGATGGAAGATCAATGGAAAGAAGCGGAACGGTAACTTTAATCCGGTAAAAAGGATGGATTACAGAAGAAGGATACGGGTAAGCCCCATATCCTTCTTCGATAAGAAAGTATGGATAAAATAAAAAAATATCATACGAATGAAATCATTCATATGATATTACAAAAAAGGCAGAAACGAATCTCTGCCTTTTTTCATTCTTTCCTTTGATTAATAATACAAAGATGGTTTGCGGATAGCATCCAAATCCAAACGAACGGCTCTTACAAAACGGCTGCTCAAATAGGTGGAGCGATTCAGATTTTCAGCTACTACTCCTCTGCTGCTTGATGCATGAATTACGATTACTTCTCCGTCTTCGGCTTCGATTACCATCCCTACGTGAGAGATTGCTTTCTTGCGGGAAGTTTTGAAGAATACTAAATCGCCTTTTTGTAATTCACTTCTGTCCACTCTTGCACCCATTTGTGCGATTGCAGCTGCACTGTGAGGAATTTCATATCCGAATTCGCCGAAAAGGTACTTCATAAAACCGGAACAGTCGAAACCCGTAGTTTCGGATACTCCTCCCCAACGATAGGGAACTCCCTGAAATGCCTGAGCGTATAACGTAATATGATCGAACTGAGTGAAGTCGATTCTGATTACTTCAGTAGGATAGGAGTCAACCAAAGAATCAGTAACTGTAAACTCAGGAAGAATAGATTTTGCCTGAGTGGAAACACCTAAAGCACATACCATAGAAATTGCGAGAAACACTTTTTTCATAATAAATAGAGAATTAAGTATTTGAAATGTTTATAGGGGAATTTCAAATTTTAAATTATCAAAAAATTTAATAAAAAAGATTTAGTACTACATATTATGGCAGTCACCATCTTTTCTGTTCGGGGGCTAAATTATGTATAAAAAAATAATATACAAGCACCCCTCTCTAATTATTAGAATTTATTAATATTAAAGTCCTTGTTTAAGGTTGATAGTGTAATTATTTATTTATCAATAAATTAATTAAATATTAAGCTCGTTTTAAGAATAAAAAAAAAGGCAAATTCTAATGATTTTCTAATATTTGAAAGCGAATGTATTCAGGGTTTTCTTTCTTTTACCTTATATAAACAGCGGTAAAAATATATTTTGAATAATATATAATTTTTATTGAATTCTAAAATATATTTAAAAACGTAATTATTAAAAAGGCATTATATTTTAAGATTTATACTAATTTTTGGGGTGATTTTCTGCTCTTTACTTGAGGGAAGTACATGAAAAAACCCCTTGAAAGGTTCAAAGGGCTTTTCGTTTTGCAATATCCTTCCGGATTGTTTACTTTTGATGATACACACTCAATGAAACAGAATACTCATCAAACGATTTAAAATTATCGTCTATACCCAGTAGTTTAATTACCCTTACCTCCATAACGATATCTTTAAGACGAGTATCCATCTTTCCGCTCAGGTCAAAAGGAATCCAGGAGGTGGTGATAATATTCTCCAAATCCTGCTCGTCCTGTACAAAGCTACAGCAGGTCAGGCTGGCTTTTTCTACTTTTTGTACAAGTTGATGATATATATCCATTGCTTCCTCTTTGGAACGGAATGAACCATAATAGGCCTGTGCACTGTAATTAAAACCTAAGTTTTCACGGATAACGGTTTTTTCGGAGCCATCCAGTACAATTCTGCTTTGATATTCTTTACTCAGAGAGGCTAAACCGCCTTCTTTTTCTACAATCTGATTGCCTTTAATGTTTTTAAAGTCATCCTTCAGCCCTTCGAGAAGTGTATTCAACTGAGTTTCGAAATTATCAGCACTGGGTTTTTCCGTGATTTCCTCAACTCCAATACTTTCTCCTATAGTGACAGCAGATTTTTTAAATAGCAGAATAAACCCATCTTCATCCAGTGGCTGCATATTTTCGGGCATATGCATATTCTCATCCAGCGCTACATAAAGAATTGCTACGGGCTCAGTTGCCATAAATTCCCCCAGATAATATACATTATAATCCTTAAACTCCTCCCTTACCAAATCCCTTGCAGAGAAAGTACTAATCCCTGAAGGCCAGCCTTCTTCTGTAGAAAGCTCAATTGCTCTGTCTCTGTACTCATCTCCAAAAATTTCCTGATACACCTCCATGGCATTTTCATTTTCTTCTATTTCAAAGGTAGAATACAATTCCATCGGATTATCAATCTGGGCCATGCGCACGTCTTTACCATTAGTATCTTCGACTTCTGTATCGTCTGCCGAAGGATTGCTCTGAGAGATTCCGTCACCTTCGATTCCGTTAAGTCCCATGACAAAATAGATATCTCTGGAGGGTTTCAAATCAGAGGGCATATACTGATTCTCTCCCGCAGGGCAATATAATATCACTTTGCCATCCAGATTACCCACCAGAAGATAAACCGTATAATCATTCATTTTTAGTTTATTCTCTCTCCAGTTATCCAGATTGGAGATTCCCACGGGCCAGTTTTTTTCGTTAGAATAGGTGACTACATCCTGAAAACCGTTTTCTCCTACTACTTTTTTGATTGCATCATGCCAGGGAGTCTCTGCCTGAATATCGTAGGTTGAATACAATTGACCGGAATCTACGATTCTTACTTTTTTTAAACCGGAGGGGGAAGCCGCAGCGTAAGTGGCTCCTGTAGGTTCAACCCCGTCTTTTCCGATTACAAAATAAATTGCATGCTTTTGGGGGCGCATACCGGAAGGCATTCCTTCATTTCCGGCAACCGGAATCTCCAGAATCGCATAATCTTTATCAAAGATAGCAACAAGGTTGGCTTTATATCTTCCGATGGAAGCCCGGTTCGTATTGCGTCCGTCAAGGGTACTGATATCCGATGGCCAGGCGCCTTCTTCACTGTATAACAGAATGTCTGCAAATACTTTTGCGCCGGTTTGTTTTTTTATTTCGTCATGAAACTGATTTTTTTCATCTAAGGAAAAAGTGGAATACAATCTTCCTGAGTCGGTGATTTTTACGGGAATCGGGCTGCTTACTCTGGCGGGTATGGCAGTTTGGGCATTGAGTGCTGAAAAAGTGATTAAACACACCCAAAAGAACAAAATTTGATTTACAACTGTCTTTTTCATAATATTTGATACTTACTGTTTTTTAATTCAACCTCATAATGAAGTTGGAAATATAAAGATACAAACTCTGTTCCGGATTTATTGTAAAAAAAAGAAAAAAAATCAGAGAGCAAGCAGCAGAATCGCCGAAATTGCAACTGCTACACCGATGTAATTAATTCGGGTATATACTTCCTTAAAGAGCAGAATTCCCAAAAAACATACTGCAAGTACCACTCCAATATTGTTCAGCGGGAAGAAAACACTCGCCTGAATATAGGAAAGTGCTTTTAATAAAAACAGAATGGAAAAATAATTGGGGATTCCGAGGCCTATGCCTGCTATCAACGGGCGGTAATCCAAAGGGATTTTTCCGGAAATATACATATAAGCGAGAATCAGAAATCCGGTTACCGCCGCCGAACCAAAAATCAGAATGGAAAATTCGCTTTCCGGCAGCAGATGACTGTAATATACATCAAAGATTTTGAGGCTTGTGTCTATCATTCCGCTTCCCAGAAAAACCAGTGCGGACAAAATCATTACCAGCACGGAAAGAGGTTCTGCACTTCCGCTTCCTTTGGTTCGGTACTGAATCAGGAAGATGGAAAACACAGCAAAAATAATCCCTGTAATATTCCACGCATTGATTTTTTCATTGAGATAAAAAACCGAAAAAAGGACGGGAATTATGACACACATCTTGGAAAGGATAGCTACAAATCCGGCTCCGGCCTTCTGCGTAACATATCCGATACAGAAAAATATCCCTATAAAAAGTAACCCGAGTGACAGGCCAAAAGTCATGATTTCACTGCCTGCACTGAGAATATTTCCGGCAAAACCCGGGGACTGAATCGCACCGCAAATTACACAGGTCAGGTAATTGACGGCGATTACAGGCAGTAACGGAAACCCGAATCTTTCGAGATACTTAAAATACAATACAATGTAGCAGGACGCCGAAATACTCAGTAACAAATAAAGAATACCCATAATTATTTAAATTGGGGGCAAAGATAGGTAAAATATCCGCATTTACGGACATTTACCTTAAGCCGTATTCCGTTTGCATTCGGATAAAACAGCGTCTTTTTATTTTACTTCCTGCATCATCTTTCTGACCCAGGGAGAAATAACGATGAGTACGATTCCAGAAATCAGTGCATAAATTGCGAGCTGATGATAGCCTGCGGTATAGGTATTGAGTTTTTCGAGTGCAGTGGCTTCCTCATTTGGGCTTGCCATGCCTGCTCCCAGAATCCCTGCTACATACTGTCCGTAAGCACTTGCAAGAAACCACATTCCCATCATAACGCCCTGTAACGGCTGAGGGGAAAGCTTGGTCATGATAGACAATCCAATAGGGGAGAGGCAAAGTTCCCCGAAAGTAATGATGAAATACGCCAGAGTAAATACGCTGAGGGAGGTCATCCCGGCGGTATTGGCAAAAAACCGGGTAGCATAAAAAGTATAAAAAGCAATCGCAAGGAAGATAAAACCCAGTCCGAATTTAATCACGGTATTGGGCTCTTTATTCCGGTTGCTCAGCCAAATCCAGACAATCCCCAGCAAAGGTGCAAAAATAATCACAAAAAGAGAGTTGGCTGAATTGTTTACGCCGTTGGGGTCAAGGGTAATTCCCATGATTTCATTATTCAGATTATTGGCGGCAAAAAGACTCAGGGAGCCTCCGCTCTGCTCAAAAAATGCCCAAAACAGGATGGAGAATAAAATAAAAACCAGTGCAGCAATGAGTTTTTTCTTTTCTTCGGCAGAATATTTACTCATTTCATAAAAAAGATAAATCAGCGTGGCCGGACCGATAATATACATAAACCAATCGGTGTACTGCGTTTTAGCAACCATCGTCATAATCACCGGAATTATCAGCAGAGAACCTCCGTAAACGGCGTAGTCATACCACTTCTTCTTGTCTTTGTCCGGGTCATTGGCAAATGGCGAAAGCCCGATAGGTCCCATGCTTCTCTGGGTAAAGACAAAAGTAAGGAGGCTGATTGTCATCACGATTGCGGCAAGCCCGAAAGCAAGGTTCCATGAATAACTTTTGGCGATTGCAATACAGGCGTATCCACCGAGTAATGCCCCGATATTAATCCCTGAATAAAACAAGGAAAATCCGGCATCCCGGCGACTGTCTCCTTCTTTGTAGAGTGATCCGACCATCGTTGAGATATTGGGTTTAAAAAATCCCGTACCGATAATCGTAAAACTGATTCCCAGAAAAAAGTAGGTTTTGGGGTCAAATGCCAGAATACAACTTCCTGCTATCATGAGCAATCCGCCCCAGAAAAGCGATTTGCGGAAGCCGAGTATTTTGTCTGCAAACAATCCTCCGATAAAAGTAAAGGCATATACAAAAGCCTGAGTTGCTCCGTACTGAAGGTTTGCGGCTTTTTCATCCATCATCAGTTGACTTACCATGAAAATCGTAAGCATTCCCCTCATTCCATAGAAGCAAAAACGCTCCCACATTTCACTAAAAAAGAGGTACCATAACTGTTTGGGGTATTTCCCCTCAAAATTCTGAATTTGCGCCAAAGAAGATTCCTGCTGCATAACTGAGTAAGTAATAAGTTGAAAAATAAACAGAGAATACGTTATAGCTGGAGATTTACAGCCATTTTTTACAAATTAGCATACATTTCAGGAAAAAACCAAATTTCAGAAATTTTTTTACTGTCTGGAAATCATTTATAGAGGAAGTGAATTTATTGTACAGTTTTTTTTGTTTTCTCTTTGGTCTGCGCTATTGAGTGCGGGGATTTCTGTATTTTATATATAAAAAAAACCGCAGATAAAAATCTGCGGTTTTTGCGGTCCGGACGGGACTCGAACCCGCGACCCCCTGCGTGACAGGCAGGTATTCTAACCAACTGAACTACCGAACCGTTTAGTGTGCCTTTCAAAAGCGAGTGCAAAGGTAGAATCCTTTTCCTAATTCTCCAAATTTTTTGCTCACTTTTTTTATTTTTTTTTAGGTGAAAAAAATAAGTATTTCATAATGAATACTGTACATTTAATATTTTTTTAATCCATACGAGATTCTTTTTTTTGAGAAACTCAATGATTCCTTTTTCTTCGTCTTGCAGGAATTCGTTTCAGGTTTTTCCGGTAGGATAATTGCAGATTCTGGATTTTGTGCTGAGCCTCGAGAGAATGCTGAAACATAAAATACATCCAGACGAGCGTAATGAAAAGGGAGAAATAAATTCCCAGTGCGGCGTCTTCCAGCGTAAGGCCTGCATCAATCAGGGTATAAAAAGTGTCCTGATGTCTGAAGATATAATAAAGGTCCCATCCCAGCAGAGCACAAAGCAGTAATGCACCAAAATTCAGGACATGCCTGCCGGTAAGGGAGTAATGTACTCTACGTTTATTTTTTACGGTAATAAACATTGGGAATAAGGCACCGGAAATGGCTGCAACTCCCAGAAACAGCATAAGTAAAGGATATTCAACACTCTCAAACCATCCCCACATCATTTTTCCAAAAATTGCAAATCCCGGGACCAAAAGATATTTGCAGATTTCAGCAAATGCCGCAAACCAGCCTTCTTTTTTTCCGATTACTGCGGTTATATTGCGCCAGGTGGCCACTCCTTCTCCATGCTCCCGGATATCTATCCCATAAAACAATTTAGCCATCCAGAAACTCACCGAAACCGCACCCAGTATATAGGTAATGAAAGTCAGTAAAAAAACTTCAAAATAATGCATATTTTCAGGGCTAATAAATTCCGGAGGCAAAGTAAAGACAAAAAACTTTATAATTAATTAATAAAATATTAAAATTTGCTTAAAATTTAATGTTTTAACTCCGGATTTGCCGCATCTGTATACGGAAATTATTACCGGATTGTTATAAAAAGAAAAGAGCAGTCCGAAAACTGCCCTTTTCTGTCCGGGAAAACCCGGTTATTTTTTATCGGGAGGATTAATCGATACAGGTAAAATCAACTCTTCTGTTCATATAGTCCAAAGGCGCGTGCTGAGGTGCTTTTCCGCTTCCACCACCACCGGTGTAAACAGTCACTCCATTTGCAGTAGCACCGTAAGCGATATCGAATCTGCTTCTGTCAAGACCGAAGTTGCCTACAAGGAAGTTGATTACGTTATCCACACGTTTTTTAATAACTGCTTCTCCTCCTTTGTCAGTATAACCAGAAACCAGGATTCTTTTTTCAGGATGATCCAGCATGTATCTTGCAACCTGATATAAGTCAGGATAGAATTCCTGTTTTACATTGGTTCTGTCCAGATCAAAGTGAACAGAAGGAAGATTACAGGCAGTTTCCACAACCTGGGTAGTAGTAGGCTGAACCGGTAAGTCTTTCAGACATTCTTTACAATCAAATTTAGGAACTTCCGGCATTTTGATGCCACGACCTTTCGCATCCACATACATTCCCGGGTCAGTATTTAATTCCTGGTCAAAACAGTCAGGAACGTTATCAGTATCACCATCTATTGCGATACCTCTGTTATCCACATCACAACCTTTAGGAGTGAATTTTTGCTCATCATAAGAATCAGGCACACCGTCTTCATCGCTGTCGAGGGTACGACCTTTGGTATCTACGGTTGTTCCTTCGGGCGTATCAGGCTCCTGATCAAAGATATCAGGCACACCGTCTCCGTCTGCGTCTTCAGAAACTCCTTTTACTAATTTACGGGTATCCGCTACGCTTCCGTACATTTCTGCAAGCGGGTTAACCCACCACATAGACTCTTCCCCTTTACCCAAACGTACATTCATGCACAGGGTAGTAAAATGATAAGAATCGAAGTCACGGGTATGTGCAGTTCTTCCGAAACCAGGCTTAGCTCCGTTTTCCTGCCATCTCTGACCGTCAACGAGGTCGTCATTAGTCCATGCAATACGGTGCTCTGCTCCCAGTTCAATTCTTCTTCCAATACGATACAAAACACCGGCACTTGCAAAAATAGAAGGGTTCCATACCCAATATTTTTTCTGTTTGTCGCCATTTTGGTCAGTGTAAGAACCGAAAGGAATTCCCTGCTCATCAAAGTGACCTTCAGCAAGTGACTCGTATGCCGATTTTTTCAGATTTCCGAACAATCCGTTAAGTCCTCTTACTTTAAAAATAGCGTCATTGATTGTTTTACGCTCTTTACCGAACCCCCACAGGGTAGGCTTCTGAGCGATAACCGGAACAGAAGAGAAGTCATATTTTAACCCATTGGCATCGAGTGCATCATTCATTGTATGATACATCATAAAGCCAGGGCCTGCACTTGCATACAGATTCCATTTATTTTGCTCTTTATAGAAATTGATATTATTCAGGTTTGCAACCCCCTGAATAGAAGCATCATACCAGGTTGTCCTGTAGTTATAATACACTAAGTCAGGTTGCGCGAAACCACCTGTCCAATAGTTTTTAGCCCACGGATTGCGGCTTCTTCCTCCGGAAAAATAGCCTCTTGTTCCCTGATAATTCTGGCCGGACATTACTCCTCCGGTAGCCTGACCTCTGATAGAGAAGGTGTGTCCGAGAGCCTTTTGAATATTAAGACCTAAACCATAACCAGGCTGAGCTTTAATGTCAGAAGACTCAAAAGCGGAACCCAGCATAATTCCTACAGACCAGTTACTTCTTTTTTGTGCAGGGAACATGTAATTACCATTATCAAAATCTTCCTGTTGATTTCTCAAACGGGGAGGAACGTTATCTCGTTCTCCCTCTTTATCCTCCTGTGCCCAAAGTGCGTTGCCGAAAACCATGCCGGCAACTAATAAGAAAATTGAAATTCGATTTTTCATAAAATCTACCCGATTTAAACTTATAAAAATTATATGATTTTAAAAATTATGATACCAACTTTATTTCAGTACACAAATATAAAGCCAAATTCAAAATAATATCGATTTTTCAGCAGAAAATTTGTTTTTTTACCTCTTTTTGTTGTAAATAACTATATTTCAAAAGATTAAAACATGTTCAACGCTCTACTTATTTTTGAGAATTCGTATTTATTTTTGTATTGTAATAAATATTTTTATGTATATTTTATTAAACTAACTCATTTCAATACATTGATTTTATTCCTTTTAGACATCTGAATCAGTATAAATTCTTGACAAAAATACAATTAACTATTAATAAAACAATATCTAAAATTTATTTTTCCACTACCAATCATGTAAATATTGTAATTATTTTGACCAGAATTCAGAAATATTAGCTTTGAGGTATATTTTTAACAGATGGGAATATGCAGAAAAAATACATTTTGTTATATATTGGAATTCATTACGATTTTTCTTTACTTATAAAAACCTCAATACTTGCAGAATTGCATTTTTCCATATATAAAGGATTTAATTTGCTGATTTTTAGCTTTATAGAGCTAATATTATTAAATTCCTCAAATAACCATTCGGAGATATTTTTAATTTTTTCTTCAATCAGATTACAGGGAATACTCATTTCGGTTATGATGAAATTATATATTTTTGAATAATCAATTGTATCCGATAAAAGGCCACTGTAGAGTACATCAAACTGACTGATTGAAACATAAACTGAAATACAAAAAAAATTTATTTTTTCTTTCTCCTCGGGTAAAACTCCGATAAAACTCTGCACTTGTATATCTTCAACGGAAATAATGAGAGATTCAGGCGTAATTTTTTCAGGCATATTTTTATGATATTCTTTGATTAATTATTTATTTTATCTGTTTTAAAGTCCAGAAAGGAATATAAAACGGTACTAAGTACTTCTGTATTGCAATTTTGAAAAAAAACTCCTTTGGAAGCATAGGAAATCTCACCTCTTTCTTCAGAAACTACGATTCCGATTGCATCGGAGACTTCTGTAATTCCGAGTGCCGCCCGGTGACGCGTTCCCAAATCGGGAGAGATTTCCCGTGATTCCGAAATTGGTAAAATGCAATGAGCTGTTTCTATGACTCCGTTTTTCAGGATAACTGCGCCGTCATGAAGCGGGCTGTTTTTTCGGAATATTGAAAGCAGCAGCCGGGAAGTGCAGTGCGCTTCTATTTTAACTCCTGTACTTTTTATTTCGGTAAGCGGGTCGGTTCGTCTGATAATCAGTAACGCACCCTCTTCTGTTTTTTGAATTTCCTCGATAAATTCCATGATTTCATGAATAAAAAAAGATTCTTCTACCTCTTTTTCTGAAAAAACCGTGAACATCTGCTGTATATTGAACCGCTCGGCAAAATGCAGAAGGACTTTTCTGATTTCCGGAGAAAAAAGGATGACAAATGCCATTGTCCCCAGTCCCCAAAACTCGGAGAGGATAGAACTAAGAAGGGTAAATTCCAGAAAATCTACCAGTTTCCAGGCTCCGAATACCATCAGAATAAAAAAGATAATCTTGGAAGAGGTGGTGTCTTTGATAAATTCGAATAAACGGTACAGCAAAACGCTCACAATCAAGACGTCCAGTATATCTATCAGCCGGATAGTAATGAATCCTATTTTAAATAATTCCATGGGTGCGCCTACTGTTTGTCTGATGATTAAAAGTCAGGATTTTCCTGTTTCGAACAAAGTTTATACAAAGATACTGTTTTTACAGCGGCTTTTACATCGTGCACTCTTAAAATTTTTGCCCCGGATTCCAGCGCCTTGAGGTGAAGGGCGGCAGTGTAAGGCAATGTTTCTGCCGGAAGAATGCCCAACGGTTTATATATCATTGATTTACGGGAAAGTCCGACCAGCAGCGGAAACCCGGATTTCGCAAAGAGCGACAGGTGGTTCAGCAGAGTGTAATTATGCGTCAGCGTTTTTCCAAACCCAAATCCGGGGTCAACGATAAGGTCTTTGATACCGGCAGATTTTGCAGCCTGTATCCTTTCCGTGAAGTAACTCCATACTTCTTTGACAATATTCTGATACTCAGGGTTGATTTGCATGGTCTGAGGTGTGCCCTGCATATGCATTATAATATAGGGGACAGAATATTTTGCTACGGTTTCTATCATTTTTTCATCCATAAGCCCTCCGGAAATATCATTGATGAAGTGAACCCCTGCGTCCATCATTTCTTCGGCTACCGGGGACCTGAAGGTATCTACTGAAATGAATGTATCGGGGAACAGACTACGGATTTTTTGAATTACCGGATAAATCCTGTCTCTTTCTTCCTTTACCGGAATATGCTCTGCGTCCGGCCGGGAACTATATCCGCCAATATCTATGATGGTAGCACCTTCGTGTATCATTTCTTCCGTTCTTCTGATGGCTTTATCCAGGGTATTAAACTGGCCTCCGTCCGAAAAACTATCAGGGGTAAGATTCAGAATCCCCATGACAACCGGGTCCGTCAGCGTCAGAAGTCTTCCATTGCAGTTGAAAGTATATGGGTTCATAAATTCAGGGAGTGATTTGGGTTGACTGAAAAATCCATTGAAGATAGGCAGCGTTTCCGGTTTCTGCCTGAAAGCACATAATACAGGGCACCTGATAGGAGTGAAGGCTGATTACGGCTTTTTCCAGATCCGGATAAAGCCGGAATTGTGTTTTCAAAATCAGCACACACTCGTTGTCTTCTGTAATTTCTCCGTTCCACTCATATACAGAGGTCATTCCGGGAAGGATATTGGCACAGGCAGCCAGTTTTTGTCTTACCATCTCCCTGCCTATCTTCAGGGCCTCCTGCTCGTCCCTGCAGGTGATATAAATCCAGACTATATTTTGCACTTCCATTTTTTAGGTTAAAAATAAAAAAACTTCACAAAATTACATCAAAAAAACGAGCAGAATTATTGTTTCCTGAAATTAGGGAAAACTTAAGGTCAATCTTTTACGTATGACTGATTTTTACAATCAGATTTTCTGTTCTGTGCTGTCGGATAAAGCAGGAAATCAGACAATTTTTCTTCATCTTAACTATCAGTAAAAAATGGAAAACAAAGAAAATGATTTATTCAAAGACATAAAAAGCGGAGTTCATGAAATCGGAAAACAAGTAGGAAAACTATTCGGAGATACATTTCAGCAGCAGGATTCGCCGGAACTGCCTGTAAAAACGGATATTTATACTACTGCCACTCATTTTGTCATTGAACTTGAAATTGCCGGAATCCCCAAAAATAAAATCAATATTCAGATTCTGGAAAATGTGCTTTCAGTAAAAGGGGAAAAAAATCCTGAGGCAGAAATCCGGCCTGAGCAGTTTCTGAGAAGAGAAAGGAAATATGGTTCTTTTATCCGTAATTTTGATTTGCCGGCCAACATAAAACTCGATGAAATCAAAGCCAAAGTGGATAACGGGCTTTTGGTGGTGCGGTTTCCGCTGCTTGTCCCGCAAAAAGAGGAAGAGGATAATCTGAATATACCGATAGAGTAAAAACCCAAAAAAGACATAAAAAATCCGATAAAAAGAAAAGTAATTCTTACAGATTATTTTTCTTTTTTATTTATAATAAATTTCCGAAATTCGTTAGGATGACATATAAAATATTATCTTTGCAGAGTAATACCGGAAAGTGTAGTAGCCCTCATAGTATTATTTTTTAATATCAATGTAAGGGATTCAATCGTTGGTTTCCAGAATAAAAGTAGTAAGTTTATGATAAAATATAGTATTTATTTTTTTCTCTTGATCTCCATTATTCTACCTGCCTGCAAAGACAATCCGGGGAAAGTTCCTCCCAATCCTTTTGATGAATACAAGGATTCAGTGGTAAACGGTGGTCAGAACCCCTTGCCTCCGCTTGACCCCAAATCGTTTGCGGGAATGCATCAGAATATCTTTAAGCCTACCTGCGCCAATTCAGGCTGTCATGACGGTACTTTTGAGCCGGATTTCCGGACGATAGAGAGTTCTTACAATACACTGGTTTTAAGAGCGGTAATAAAAAATAATCCTCAAAACAGTTTTCAGTACCGGGTAAAACCGGGAGACCCTGCTGCTTCTGTACTCTGGGAGAGACTGAATACCGATATAGACGGACAATCCGGAATCATGCCGCTGGTAGTGGATCCGGGTTCAGACTGGGATACGAAAAAAAGTCAGTATCTGAATGATATCCGGGACTGGATTCAGAACGGGGCAAAAGATATGTTTGGCAACAGCCCCGTCAGCGGCAATCTGCAACCGTCAATGCGGGGTATTATAGGCTTCCCTGCGGGCAATACGACAAGCCCTCTTGACAGGGATGCCGGAACGGGTGCGATACTGGTGCCGCCGGGAAGTGCTTCTTTTGATTTATGGTTTTCGTTTGCGGATGACAATGCCTCCCCTCAGGATTTACAGAACAATACGGTGAAATTCTCGGCCAGTCAGAATGACTTTTCAGGCTCGCCTTCTCAGAGTCTTCAGATTGTAAGCCCGGTAAACCAAACAGGATATTTTGGGGATATTGTACCTTACACTCATAAAGTGACGGTGAATATGTCGGCCTTTGCCAATGGAAGCACGATTTTTGCAAGGGCTTATGTAAAGGATCCGTTGCTCTCAAATGTCACAGAAATACCGGCAGAAGGGAGTGCAGGATATATTAAACAATATTTTTCCTTTAAAAAACAGTAAAAAAGATGAATACTTATTCCGGGAACAAAATAAATCGTCCTTCTTTGACAGTAGTTTTTCTGTTGGGCATTGTATTCACTCAGTTTTTTTCATGTGCCTCTACTGATGACCCCATAGGACCGGATGTAGTTCCCAAAATCAAGATTATCAGTATTTCTCCCCAAACGATACAGCAATTTCAGCCTGTGGAGATTACGGTGGAGTATGAAGACGGGGACGGAAATCTCGGGGAAGAAAATCCGGATACTAAAACCCTTTCTGTAAAAGACAGTCGTTTACCTGAACCGGATATGTATCATATACCGCCGCTTTCTCCTCCGGATACTGAGGTTCCGATAAAAGGGACGTTCAAAGTAACAGTACGAAATGTATTCCTGTTTGGAAACGGGGATAGTGAGCAACTGTTTTTTACGCTTCAGCTGAAAGACAAGAGCGGCAACAGCAGTAATTCGGAACAGACTCAGACCATTACAGTAAACCGTTAGTCGTTTTTTTATTTCTCTTTTCAGAACGGGGTAAAAAATTAAAGCGTTATTTTTCTTTTGTATTTTAATAAAGATGATGGGTTAATCATAAATTGTTCGCTCATGAAGTTTACAGGGTTGTTTATTTATTTTCTCTTCTTGATTGTACCAGGTGTTTTTGCTCAGAATGTATATAATATGACGAATGGTTCCGCTACAGACTGCGAAGGAATCTTGCTGGATAGCGGAAACGGAGACCCTGCCGGAAATTATGATCATAATGAAGATTATATTTTCACGATATGTCTGCCGGGAGAAGGCCAGATTACTTTTTTCTTTGCCTCTCTTTGTTTAGAAGAACCGTATGACTATCTGTATATTTATGATGGAGCGGATACCACAGCAGCAGTGCTCGCCGGTCCCGTTACAGATGTAAACCCTCCTCAGCCGGTTACTTCATCCGGGAATTGTATAACGGTTTATTTTCATTCGGATGCCAATGTAGCCTGTAGCGGCTGGATTGCTCAGTGGACTTCCGAGATAGATGAACCCATCTTACCGGCGATGACGCTTTCCAATGTAAACCCCACCTGCAGTACTTCTGTCATCACCCTGAATTTCGATTATCCGGTTTTATGCGATTCTGTAATTCCCGCCAATTTTTTGGTAACGGGCGCCATCAATAATACCGTTACTTCTGCTACGCCTCTGAATTGTCAGAATGACAGTACTACATCCGTTCAGTTACAAATCAGTCCCGGGCTTAATCAGAGCGGGTATTATTTTGTAAGTTTCGGGACTACACTGATGGATGAATGTCAGAATATATGGGAATTATCTACTGCGGATACGCTTACTGTGACAGACTGCCCGCTGTATGTAACCCTCGAATCTTCAGACGTTACCATTTGTCAGGGACAGTGTACCGATATTGATTCGGACCCTTCCGGCGGAAACTTCCTCAATTATCAGTACGCATGGAATCCCCCATTACCGAATGGAGATGGTCCTTTTACTATCTGCCCAACTCAGACTACGCTTTATACCGTTACGGTAACGGACGGAACCAATGCTCCGCCTGCAACCGATACCTTAACCATTTTTGTGCTTCCTGCACCAACTATAACCTCTCTGACCACGATTTGCGAATCCTCTGCACCGGTTAATCTGACTGCACTTCCACCGGGAGGAGAATGGGATGGTCCGGGGATTACGGATTCGCTTGCCGGCACCTTTGACCCTTCGGTTACCGGAGATGGTATTTTTGATATCACTTATTATGACCCCAACGGATGCCCTGCTACTTTTCAGATTACTGTAAATCCGATTGATGCAGGCCCCGATGAAGCAGCATGTCCGGGAACTGCTCCCTTTGCTGTAACCGGATTCAGTCCGGGAGGCGGAGTCTGGTCGGGACCCAATATTCAGCCGGGAGGAATCTTTAATCCGAATGCAGCCGGGACTTACGTTGTGACCTATACTGTAAATGGCTGCTCAGATTCGAAAATCATTACGGTTCAGAATATCACTCTGACCCCGATAGATACGCTTTGCGAGTCAGAACCTCCCTTCAATCTTACTTATACTCCTTTCGGTGGAATATGGTCAGGCAATGGAATTACCAACGGGTATCTGGGCGAATTTGATGCAGGTATCGCAACTGAAGGTACACACACGCTTACATACAGTATTCAGGGCTGTCAGTCTTCATTTGATATATTTATAAAAGATATTGATGTTCCGTGGGGATTTACCGCTTGTCCTTCAGAGCCGGCTTTTATCATCAGCCCTTATCCGGACCCGGCAAACGGCGTCTGGTCAAACGGGACGGGGCTTTTGAATCCCAATACCGGTCTTTACAATCCGGGCCTGTGCCCCGGCGGATGCTGGCCTGATATCCTGATTTATACCGTAAACGGATGCAGCGATACGATGGAGGCATACGTTACTCAAACCCGCATTTACAGGGACTCCCTTTACTTCTGTCCGGATGGTGCTCCGATTACACTGGAGTGGGCCAATGTACAGAATACTCCCTGGGACGGAGTGTGGACAGGGCCGGGCGTTACAGACCCTGACTATCCCGGCATATTTGACCCATCAGTAGCTGGTCCGGGTACACATATTCTTCACTATCTTGCCAATACCTGCGAGGATAGTATTACGATGATTGTAAGGCCAGTGGCTACTCCTAATGATACTTCCGTCTGTGATGCTTCCCCTGCATTTACACTCAGTACTCTTATACCGGGCGGAGTTTGGTTTGGTACGGGAATAACCGACACATTAACCGGTATATTTGACCCTCAGGTAACCGGTTCCGGGATTTTTCCGGTAATTTACGTTACACCGGATTCATGTGTAAGTACCATGAATGTAACGGTGTATCCGCTTGCCGTTCCGGCTATTGTGGGATTACCTTCCTCGTTTTGCTGGAAGGATACGGTAGTAACCCTTGCCGGAAACCCGCCCGGAGGTGTTTTTTTCGGTACGGGGATTTCCGGTAATAATTTTTATCCTTTACAGGCCGGCGTAGGTCAGCATATAATAACCTATACTTACGGAAGCGGCGTATGTCAGAAAAGTACATTTGGGGTAACGAATGTAAGTCCGCCGCTTGAGGTAAGCGCCTCAACCTCCCGGGATACTATTTGCTTTGGAGAGTTTGCCACACTGAGTGCACAGGCAAGTCAGGGAGGAAGTGCTGCCTATACCTATACCTGGAATATGAATCTGGGCACTGGGAGTACGAAGCCGGTTAGCCCTGCTTCCACTACTACTTATACTGTAACGGCAAATGATGGATGTTCTTCTCCTGCAAGTGCTACGGTAACAGTACATGTTACTCCGCCTTTCTCCCTGAATTTTGCAGTGACGGATACTGCCTGCTTCGGGCTACCGGGCAGCGCCGTAGTAACGGTAAACGGAACGGGAAATTATGCCTACTCCTGGCATACAACCCCTCCACAGATTTCGGATACCTTATACGCTGATGCTTTTTATGATTATGATGTAACGGTAACCGATATTCAAACCGGTTGTATCAAATCCGGAAACGTGGTAATTCCGGGGTATCCCTATGTATATGCTTCGTTTCTGACCAATCCTACAGAAGAGTGTATATTTATTACCCATCCGGTATTCAACCTCATCGATATGAGTTCCGGGGGGATTTCCGGCCAATGGAGTTTCGGGGACGGTACCCATTCTCCCTATATTTTCGGGCAGCAGCCCACTCATACCTATTCAGATACCGGAAGGTACATCATCACCTTACAGATTCAGAATCAGGGAGGATGTGAGTCCTTTGCATTTGATACTGTATGTGTCATTCCGGAGATTTCCAACCTGTATATTCCTGAAGTGTTTACTCCTAACGGAGATGGCAAAAATGATGAATGGATGGTAGTTGGAAACGGGTTTGCAGAATATCAGCTGCTGATTTTTGACCGTTGGGGAAGGCTGATTTTTGAATCGGAAGACCCTGCTCAGCGCTGGAATGGTACTTTCCGGGATGAAGCCTGTCAGGAAGGAGTATATGTATATTACCTCAGAGCTACTTTATATTCTGACAATCCAAGGATTGGGTACAGGCCCCTGCTCGAAGAAAGAAGGGGTACAATAACGCTTGTCCGTTAGTTTTTTTGAAATGATGGACTTTCTCCCTGATTCTTTCTTTTCTGAAAAAAGAAAAAATTATTCCTCATAAGCAGCATTTTTTTTACACATTTCGTTATGGTTATAACAAAATGCATTAACTTTGTAGTCCGAAGCGTATCACATTTATGAATTATTTTTTTCGCATCCTCCTTTTCTCACTTTTCTTTCTGATTACCGGAAGCCGTATTGCTATGGCACAAGGAGTAGTGATGAATGATTTTAAGGTGGCAATTCAGGGAGGCGGAATCCAGTTGGACTGGGAATTACAGAACGAAACAGGGGTCTCCGAATTCCGGATTTACAGAAAAGCGGGAAGCCAAACAGATTTTGAATATGTTTCCACTCAGTATGCAAACGGTACCTTACGATACAGCTACTTTGATAAAGAAGTTTTTAAAAATGATAATCTGATAATTACATATCAGTTAAGGGTAATCAAAAATGGAGTTCCCTCACTCTTTCACGCTACCCTGAGTCAGAATACGACCTCAGTACAACGAACCTGGGGCAGCATAAAAGGCATGTTCCGGTAATTTTTTTACTCTATCTCAAATATCCCCACTCTATCATAAAACGTCCCCCTGAAAGGAACATAAATCAGTTGTCCTGCTGCATTTAAACGATATAATTCTCCAGCTTCAATATAAATCCGGCTTCCTGATTCGTTCTGAAAACACTCTTCAGGCAAAGGAATCTCATAACGGTATTGAGGAGGGTTTAGAACAGAAAAAGCATATTTTCGCATAAGACGGGGAGGAAGCCCCTCTGATTGCAGATATACCCTGACAGAATCTATTCTGTAATCGGTTTCCTCCGGCATGCGCTCAGAAAAATCACTATCCGCAAGTATTCTGAATGACACCCGGCTCCCTTTATGAATGAGGGCATTTTCACTCCGTCTGCCGTCCACCTCAAATACATAAGATACTACAGGCGGTTCCAGTACTTTTAATTTTGTGAAAGATTTTACTGTTTCCCCATCCGGGTTTGTCCGGCATAATCTGAAGGTAACAGAATAATTACGGGGAATAATCAGCATGCGTTGCGGGTCGTCATTATCTGTAAGTAAAGTATCTCCGTCTGATAATTCTATCCGGTAATTTTCAGGCGGAACTCCCATCCGGGGGGATACAACTCTCAGTTCATTTATACAATTGCGGTACAAAAAGGGGGTTTCTGTGTCAAAAACAATTTCCTGACCCAAAAGGAAATTACAGCAAAGGACAAAAAAACCGGAAAGATAGAGTTTGATAACTGTTTTTTGTGCTAACTGTTTTTTCCTGTACCTTCGTTCTGAATTATCTGTCATTCTGATTTCTGATAATTTTGTAAAGTTCTATTACGATGAATAAGCGGATTGGTTATAGTAAGTCTGTGAAATCAGGGCAAAAGGATGGAAAGTTACTACTCTAATTCAAAAAAGATATAAAAATGTAACGTTTAGTAATATATATTTCATAATTTTGTATTTAATACCAATCTACCTTATAAATTATCTTATCATTATGTCACGATTAGTAATCAACCTTATTTTCGCACTTGTACTTTTATCTCATTTTTCACCGGTTTACAGTCAGAGTTATGGGGTTAAAGCCCTTTCCGGATACTGGAAGATGCAAAATGAAATGAATACCATGCTGAAAGTTTCGCCTTCCGGAGGCTGCGGTTTTAATGCTTCTCTTCTGGAAAATGGAGTCAGGAAAGAATTTACGGGCAATCTGTACGAAGAAACCTATCTGAGTATGGTCGAAAACGGAAATAACAGCCGTAAAATGATTTATACCGGACGAATGAATGAAGAAGGGCAGATTTATGGCAAATTTTATTCTCCGGATTGTCGCTACGGAGATTTTATATGGGTTAAAATCTGTGATGAATACGGAAACCCGCTTGCGATAGAAGGCGCTGAACTTATCCCCTGTGCCGAAACCCCTGCTACTGCTATGACAATTCCCGCAGCCCAAACTCAAACCCGGGGATTGGGCACGATGATTACCACACAAAAACAAGTGCAGCAGGTAGTAGAAAGAACAGAGTATGTGGGAGAACCCCGAAACGAAAACCTGCCGCTTGCAGAAACGGTAAGGGATGTACCTCCGGGAGCAATTTATGCAGGCAATATTGGTCTGACAGAAAAAGTGATTTACAAAACGGTGGAGGTAGAAGTGCCGGTGGAAGTAGCGCCTGTGGTTTGCGAGCCTCAGCAGCAGGACGGTACAAGAGGGCTTACTTCCGGCGGATTTTCTTTCTGTGATCCCGGCAGTATCAATCCTGTCAAAACCCGTTCCGTCGCGATTCCCGGAAAAGAGGTCAATGAAAATGGCACTACTTATCATATCGTGGGCAAACTTGAAACGATGTATAGTATTTCCAAACGTTATAATCTGACTATCGTCGAGCTTGCTGAACTTAATGGAAAAGACTGTGAGCACCTGATGGAAGGGGAAAAACTGAGGGTAAGTAAGTAATCCCTGTGATTCAGTCGGTTAAAGACTGTACCTTGAAAGAATAAATTTTTGAATTCCGGATAAAGCATTTTTTATTTGGAGTGATTAGGGATTGTTGTTAGTTTTGCGGGGGAAAACCGGAAGATTAACCCATTGGGGGCATTCGAAATTCTTCCTTTTTTCTCCTTAATACCGGGCTAATAAGAACAACATGTCACCATTATCGAAGATAAAACATAAATTATACGCTTCCCTTTCTCACAAAAAATACCGTCAGGAACATCGTTTATTAATAGTTGAGGGAATCAAGATGGTAAGGGAGGCACTGAATGCTGAATGGAAGGTAGAATCCGTTATCGTAGAGGAAGGGAAAGCGGCTTTTATTCCCGATGACATTATTCAACACACAAATGTCCCGGTTTTAGGATGTGAAAATAGCGCATTTAAGCAGATTTCTTCTCAGATTAATCCGGAAGGAGTACTGGCGGTAGTGCATTTTCCGGAGAATCAGCCGGGTTTTGGAGAGATGCTTCCTGAATTATCGTCAGAAATCCTAAGGGAAAGTCCCGGCTTTATACTGGATAATATTCAGGACCCGGGCAATGTGGGTACGATTCTCAGGATAGCAGACTGGTTTGGAATGAAAACCGTAATCTGTACGGAAGGGACAGCCGATATTCTGAATCCCAAGACGCTGAGAAGTTCTATGGGTGCAGTTTTCAGGGTGAAAGTTATTTACGTACAGTCTGTCTTTCCGGGCATTCTGCATTCTCCTGCTCCGGTTGTCGTAGCGGATATGGAGGGAGAAGATTTAGCGGAAATTGCCGTCACCGGCAGGGAATGGGTTGTTCTTGGCAACGAAGCCAATGGAGTCCATCCGGAAATCAGTGCGTTATCTTCCATAAGCAAAGTGCATATTTCCGGAGGCGGAAAAGCAGAGTCACTCAATGTAGGAGTAGCTGCCGGAATATTCGCCTATAAAGTATGTCAAAAACAATTTCGCTCCTGAGCGTATTTTATCACTAAACAATATCTGGCCGAATGAAATGGATTTATCTTGCAATCGCTATTTTATCAGAAGTAATCGCCACCTCTTCCCTGAAATCCTCTGAGGGATTTACCCGGCTGATTCCGTCTCTTCTCGTTGTGGGTGGTTACGGACTTGCGTTTTATCTTATGTCCCTTACGTTGAAAGAAATGCCCGTAGGCATAGCATACGCCGTCTGGTCCGGGGTCGGTGTGGCCTTTATCTCCCTGATTGGATATTTTTTCTATCATCAGAAACTGGATCTTCCTGCCGTTATCGGGATTGTGCTCATTGTATGCGGGGTACTGATTATCAATATTTTTTCAAAAACAGTTTCCAGTCACTAACGTCGCCGGAATTTCGCTTTGATTGAGTGAACTTCCCTTCAAAGGGGTGTAACGGAATTCCCGAATTCCGCAATGATGACATTCACAAAGATGGCCTTACTTTTATCTGTATAAGACTGCCTTTTTATGTAGCCTTAAGGTTTTCGTCCCAATAACAGCGAGTTTCGTCCCAAAGTGCCTGGAAAGTTCCACTCAGCTACTTATCTTTGACGTTGTCAAGGTTGAGTGAGAGGGTTACTTTTTTTCCTCTTTTGATGGTGATTTCCACTACGGGGGTTTCTTCTTTGTCTGGAGTGTGGAGAAAGAGGGTGTATTTTCCAGTGGCGGGGGAGGTGAATTCGGCGTTGCCGTCTGGTTTTACGGGGGCAGTGTAGCTCCTTTTGGGGTTTGTGAGTGAGAGGGTGAAGGGGGAGAGGTTGCGATAGGTTTGGGATTCGACCTGAATTATCAGCCGGTTGTATCGTTTTCCGAGTTTGGGGTTTTTGCGGTAGTTCTGATACGTTTCGTATATTTGGGGGTGGTTTTCGCTGAGGTTTAGCATTAATCTGTCGAGTTTGTGGAAGGCGGAGCGTAAGGCTGTGATGTTTTGTTTTTTTTCGTTTTTTGTGGCTGATTGGTGGAGGCTAAGGTTTTGGGCTTTCTGGATTAAGTTTTTGTAGGTTTCTATCCTGTTTTCGAGGTTTTGTAAGATTTCTGTGGTTAGCCCGTAATCGGTGAGGGTGGGTTGTATTTGGGTGGCGGCGGCAAGGAGGTTTGTCGCATGGCTGAGTAGTGCCTGTTCTGTCAGGCGATTGAGTTTGTTGTGGCTGGTTTTATGGGTATTGAGTAATTCAAGGTCTTTGCGGGTCATTGCGTATGCTTCTATGCTGCCTGCAATCTGAATGATGCGGTCAGACAGGCGTTTTCGGGCTTCATTTTTGGTTTTGGTGAGGGTTACGGAGTGGATTTGTTCGCCGTTACTGGGGTTTTTGATGAGGTTTTGGTAGTATTCTATTTCGTATTGGGTGTTGAGGATTGCGGGTATGGTGGCTATTATTTCATGATGTTCTATCAGGAATTTATTGACAACGTATGTCATTTTGAGGTAGTTATGATGTTCTTTTGTCATTTTTAAAAAGTATTGATAATCAGTTGCTTATATTTTATGGTTATTTTCAGGAAGTTTATGGCTTTTTTTCTGAAATATTTATGGTTTTTTATTTTATACGGGTTTTTAAGGATGAAAGTTTTAAGTGTATTTTTTTAGTAATTGTTTTTAATTTCCTGA
>JAIBAH010000199.1 GCA_019695295.1 Bacteroidia bacterium
TGTACCCAATTTTGTATTTACCCGGGATATTGCGATTGTAATTAATAATCACGTATTACTAAGTAAGCCCGCAAAACTGGCAAGAAGAAGGGAAGCGATTCTCACGAAGTTTATCTGCCTTCATTATTTATGCAAGGACAATCCCGAAAATGTGATTGAAATTACTGAAGACAGTGAGTTTTTTCTGCTGGATGAAAAAGAACAGGAAGAAGAAATCATCACCTTCGAAGGAGGAGATATTATGATGACTTCACATAATCACCTGATTGTGGGCTGTAGCGAGCGTACTTCTCCGAATGCCGTGAATGAAATCGTTCATGAAATGTTTAACCGTCCGGGAACGGGACTGGAATGGATATCGGTAGTAAAAATCCCTAAAAAACGGGCTCAAATGCATATTGACACGATTTTCACACAGGTGAGAAGAGATATGTGGGTGATGTACGGGGAGTTTTCGGAAGCCCTGAAAGTAGGGAAAGACGAAAAGAAGAAATCCTATCTCAAGGATTTGATGCATAAAAAAATGCGGAATGAACAGGAAGAACAAAAAGACACAGAGATTATTCAGTTTTATAAAAAATTAGATGAGCCCTACGTCAAAAGTAAGGATTATATGCTCAGAACAGAGCAGGATTATTATATCGCTTATCACGACCTTACTCCCAAATTCCGCCCTACCCGTATCGAAAAACCGATGAGCCTGGATGCTTTGCTTCGTCAGTTGAGTAAAATATGCTACGGCGTGCCGGTAGATGACGTTACGATTATCTACAGCGGTGGAAATCATTATCCTTATGATAGCCGCGAGCAGTGGACTGACTCCTGCAACCTGCTTGCACTCAAGGAAGGAGTCGTAATCGGATACGACCGAAATGAAAAAACCATAGAAGAATTCCGGAAACACGGAATTATCCCGGTTACGGCCAAAGAATTAATCCGCCGCTTTTCTGAAAACGAAATCAAGCCCGAAGACGTGGAAAACACGCTCATTCTGCTGGAATCCGGTGAGCTTTCCCGCGCAAGAGGAGGCTCACACTGTATGAGTATGCCTTTACACCGTTTAAAGATTTAATGATTATGCCCGCTCAGACTACAGATACTATATTAATGATACGCCCCGTAAGTTTTGGATTTAATGCCGAAACTGCGGAATCCAATGCTTTTCAGCAGCAACTGGCCCTTTCTCAGGCTGAAATTCAGGAAAAAGTACTCGCAGAATTTGACGCATTTGTCTCAAAATTAAGAGAAAAAGGCGTAAACGTCGAGGTGATAGAAGATACCGTTAGCCCTCCCAAGCCGGATGCTGTTTTCCCCAACAACTGGGTGAGCTTTCATCCGGACGGAACCGTTTATCTTTATCCGATGTGCACCCCGAATCGCCGGGCGGAAAGACGAACCGATATTATAGAATCCCTCAAAAGCCGGTATCAGATTCAGACGGTAAAGGATTTAAGTCCGGCAGAGACCGAAAACCGGATTCTGGAAGGAACGGGAAGTATGGTTTTTGACCATCTGAATCAGAAAGTCTATGCCTGCCTTTCGCCCCGCACCGAAAAAAGCCTGCTGGTAGAATATGCTAATATGATTGGGTATGAGCCTGTGATTTTCACTTCCCTGGATGGAAACGGAGGAGAAATTTATCATACCAATGTAGTCATGTGTATGGGAGAAGGATTTGCCGTGATTTGTTTGGATACAATCCGGGATGCAACTGAAAGAAAACTCGTGGAAGACACCCTGAAAAACACCGGAAACGAAATCATTGATATCACAATTGAGCAGATGAATCACTTTTCGGGTAATATGCTTCAGGTAAAAAACACAGAAGGAAAAACGTTTCTCGTTATGTCTCAGTCTGCTTTTGATGCCTTGACAGAAACACAAAGAGCAAACCTAAACCGGCTCACAGAAATCCTCCCGGTTGCTATTCCTACCATCGAAACCATCGGAGGCGGAAGTGCGAGATGTATGATGGCCGAAATCTACTGCCCCAAAAAACAATCAAAATAAAAAACAAACCATGGAAGTTACAGACAGCAATGGAACCCCTCTCAAAGACGGAGATTCCGTAAAGCTAATCAAAGATCTGAAAGTAAAAGGGACTTCCCTTACTTTGAAAAGAGGAACAGTAATCAAAAACATCAAACTCACTGAGGATGAGGATGAAGTAGATTGCCGTCATGACAAAATGAGTATTGTACTCCGAACAGAATTTTTACAGAAGGCGTAAACAGTCCTTTTCTGTTGGTATTACCCCCAATCTTCCAGAAAGCGCAGTTTTTTGGCCTGAGGGGTATCCAGAAAATATTCTACAGGAATCCCGTTGATTTTTTCCAGTGTCCACTCCCTTAATTCCGGGCGGTCGTCTTCGGATATAATTTTGGATTTGGCATAGACAAAGCCGATTTTGTCCACGTACCCCAAAATATAGATCAGTTTTTTGTCGGATACATTGTAAAACCGGAATTCATAATACCTGTAGTCGGGGTGATTCAGAAAATCGGAGACTCCGGTCAGGACACAGTTAAGCATATACCTTTGGGTATAAACAAAGGAAGTATCCTTTTTGGGTTCCATATTCAGGTCAATGAGTTTTTTAAAATCCTTGAAACTATACCCTTTTTCATGAGGAGTGATAGCGATTTGGTTTTTCAGGCACGAGAATGACTTCCTGAGTATCGGAGGCAGACTTTCGTCCATTCTTTCGCCGGGCATAAGCACCATTCTGGAATAAGGCACATCCGGAGATTTGAGCCTCGTAAACAAGGTATCCTTGATAATCTGATAATCCAGTGATACCTCAATCGTAGGCTCGGTATAAGTATATATCAGGGGAGTATTTCCCCCCAACGGATTTACCGTTTCTTTTACTATGGTTCCCCACAAAAAAAATACGGGGAAAACAAAAACGATTAAAACAAGTCGCTTCACTTTGGTCGTTAGTTTTTCGGTTATTTCAAAGCACAAAACTAACGATTAGATTCAGAAGAAAATTGCACATCCTGTAAAATACAGGGTAGAAAATATGCAGTTGTTATAATGTAAGTTTCAGAAGGCGTTTCAGATACTTCACCGGGATATTGAGATAAGGGTATCTTACCGGCAAATCGACAAGCGTGGATTTATGCAGTACTCCTTTGGGATGAGAAAAAGTATCAAAAGAATATTTTCCGTGATACCGTCCGATACCGCTTTCCCCTACTCCGCCAAAAGGGAGATGATGATTTCCCAGATGCATTGCCGTATCATTTACGCAACCGCCTCCGAAAGAAGTGCCTTCCATGATTTTCTGAATATTGGCTTTATTCTCAGAAAAAACATACAACGCAAGGGGTTTCTGTTGCTGATTGATGATTTCAATGGCTTCCTCCAGCGTATCGTACGTAATGATGGGGAGAATTGGCCCAAAAATTTCTTCCTGCATGGAAGGAGCGGTTTCGATTTCATCCTTAGGAATCGCTAAAATCGTAGGAGAAATATATCTTTCCGTTATATCTACTTTTCCGCCATACACCACCTGTTCGGGCACAATCATTCTGGCAAGTCTTTCTACGTTTCGCTGATTGATGATTCTGCCATATTTGGCGTGCTCCTGCGCATTTTTTCCGTAAAACGACTCGATGACAGAAATCAGTTTGGCGATGACTTCCTGCTTTTTACTGGAATGCACCAGCAAATAATCGGGAGCCACACAGGTTTGTCCGCAGTTCATGAATTTTCCCCACGCCAATCGTTTCATCCCAAACTCCATATGTACGTCTTTGTCAATCACGCAGGGACTTTTTCCGCCCAGTTCAAGGGTAACGGGGGTAAGATGCTTTGCCGCAGCCTGATACACAATTCGGCCTACAGGAACACTTCCCGTAAAGAAAACGTAATCCCATTTCACGTCGAGTAAAGCAGTAGTGGGTTCAATCCCTCCTTCTACTACGGCAATGTATTCTTCCTTAAACGTTTCTCTGAGCAGGCGGGAAACCACAGCAGAACTGTGTTCGGAAAGCTCGGAGGGTTTTACTACCATTGTATTTCCCGCAGCGATTGCGCCGATAAGGGGTTGCAAAATAAGCTGAATCGGATAATTCCAAGGGCCAATAATCAATACCTGCCCGTATGGGTCAGGGTAAATGTAACTTGAACCAATAAAATGAAAGGAGGAAGTAGGAACAGACCTGGGTTTTGCCCAGGTATCTATTTTTTTCAGCGTCAGGTCCAGTTCTCCCAATACAATTCCGATTTCTACTCCATACGCTTCAAATTCTTCTTTACGGAGGTCTTTATAAACTGCGTCGAGCAATTCCTGTTCGTATTTTACAATCGCATTTCTCAACTTATGCAGCATCTCTTTCCGGAATCCGATGTCTTTCGTTTTTCCGGAGTCAAAAAACATTTTTTGTTTCTTGCGGATATCAGCAATCTGACTTACGATTTTATTTTCTGAAGTTTGAATTGAGTGAAGCATATCTTTGTCTTTTTTCTGGATGAAGCAAAAAATTCCTTTTACATTGAATCTTTAATGCAAATATAGTCAAAAATGTTTTATTATTAAACGAAATGCAGTATTCCATCCGAAAAACCGAAATTTATTGATGAAAATTAAGGTAAAACCGGGCATTTCCGCGTTGACTTCATCTCAGTT
>JAIBAH010000007.1 GCA_019695295.1 Bacteroidia bacterium
GGAACATCTTTTCCAGAAGCAAAGAAAACTAATCCTAAAAATGTTATCCGAAGGGGAAAGCCAAGTGAATGTAGCTGCTTTTTTTGAGATTAGCGAAGCGGAATTAGCGGAAATTATAAAAGAGTAGAAAGGGGAATCACTGAGCATCTCATCTATACCTGTTCGTTGCAATGCTGCCCGCAGAGCTAAATTTTGGTGATGTAGTACAACGTAATTATAGATTAAGCAACAACCAAACTACTCCAGCAAAATCCCGGATAATTATCACCTTCTTTGTAACAGGCTCAACCTTATCAAATTATTTTATCCGGATATAGACATGGCGGATATTATTTTTCCCGGTTTCTCTTTCATCCACCTCAAATTTATGAATTTTCTTAATCAGAGGCAATAATTTGGGAAATCCGTAATTACGGGAGTCAAAATCCGGTTTCTTTTTTAGAATCAGATTACCCAGGTCTCCCAGAAATACCCATCCGTCTTCATCAGCAATATCCGTAATGCTGTCTGCAAGCAGCTTTATCAATTTCTGATCCAGCTTATTCAATGGTTCCGGCTGGGTTTTGGTTTTAGGCATCCTGCCGGCGGGTTTATTCTCGTTCTTTTCAGAAGCCAGATTTTCCTGCTCTGGTTTTCCCAGAATTTCAATATAAATAAATTTATCGCATGCGGTAATAAAAGGCGTTAACGTTTTTTTCTCTCCAATTCCAATTACTTTCATTCCCGCTTCCCTCAACCGGATAGCAAGCCGCGTAAAATCGCTGTCACTGGAAACGATACAGTATCCATCTACTTTACCGGAATAGAGAATATCCATTGCATCTATAATCATTGCGCTGTCACTGGAATTTTTCCCGGAAGAATAACTATATTGCTGAATAGGAGTGATAGCATTTTCGAGCAACACGTTTTTCCAGCCCGATACGGTTGGCTTCGTCCAGTCCGCATAGATTCTTTTAAAGGTAGGGATTCCGTATTTGGCAATCTCTTCAAACATTTGTTTTACGCTGGCATAAGGCACATTATCTGCGTCAATTAATACAGCAAGTCTGAGGTCATTCATTTTTTTCAGGATAAAATTAAAGGCGGATAAAGATATTTTTTTCTTCAGTGAAAAAACGCAGCGCGTCTTCCCCTCCTTCTCTGCCTACTCCGGAGTGCTTCATTCCTCCGAAAGGGGTACGTAAATCTCTTACAAGCCAGTCATTTACCCAAACAATTCCTGAATGAAGTTTTTCAGCAAAAGTATGTGCTCTTTTCAGATGAGTGGTCCATACAGTAGCCGAAAGGCCATAAAGCGTACTGTTTGCAATTTTGAGCGCTTCTTCTTCGGTTTCAAAAGGCATAATGGTTACGATAGGCCCAAAAATTTCCTCCTGATTTACCCGGCAATCATACGCAAGTCCCGTTATGACTGTAGGTTCCAGATAGTAGCCACCTACTAAGGCAGGAGGAATATTATCAGGAATTTTGCCTCCGCAAAGAATATTTCCTCCTTCGGCTTTGGCAATTTCAATATAGGCTAAATCTTTTTCCAACTGTGTTTTGGACACGATAGCCCCGACTCTTGTAGTATCTTTGAGCGGATCTCCGACAGTATAGGTGAGGGTTTCCTTTACAAAATCTGCCACAAAGCGGTCAAAGATTGATTTTTCAACGAGAATCCGGGAACCACAAAGGCAAATCTGTCCCTGATTGGTAAAGGCAGCTCTTACGCTTCCTTTTACAGCCTGATCGTATTCAGCGTCAGCAAAAATAATATTAGGATTTTTACCTCCCATTTCGAGGGATAGTTTTTTGAACATTGGCGCTGTAAGTACTGCAATCCTTCGGCCTACTGCTGTACTTCCCGTAAAGGAGATGGCCGGAATATCAGGGTGAACAACCATCGGTTCTCCTACTTTGGGGCCGGTTCCATGAACAATATTCAGGACACCTGACGGCAACCCTGCTTCGATACAGATTTCTGAGAGCAGAAAAGCGGTCATCGGAGTAACCTCGGAAGGTTTGGCGATGACAGTATTACCGGCGGCAATTGCAGGAGCTATTTTCCAGGTAAAAAGATAAAGGGGAAGATTCCATGGAGAAATTGCCCCCACTACTCCCAGCGGACGGCGAAGTGTATAGTTCAATCCGGATTTTCCCATATCATGAAGTTCACTGCTGAACTGAGTAATTGCCTGAGCATAAAACCGGAAATTGTCTGCCGCCCGTGGAATATCCACCCGTTTGGAAAGCCAGAGGGGCTTCCCGTTGTCTATGCTTTCTGCAAGGGCCAGCTCATCAAATCTTTTTTCGATTCCTGCCACGATTCGCATCATGATATGGAATCTGTCCTGAACAGCGGTAGTACTCCAAGAAGGAAAAGCATTTTTCGCCGCCGTATAAGCCGCTTCAATCTCTCTTTCGTCGCTATCCGGAATCAGAGAATAGACCTCTCCTGTAGCGGGATTGATGTTTTCTAACCACTTTTCAGAAGCCGGGGGGAGTAGCTTTCCGCCGATATAATTCAATATTTTTTTCATACATTTAATATATGTTTAATAATGGTCAGGATTACCAGATTCGTTTTTTCGCGGATTCCAGATCCCAGTGTACATAAGCGGAATCTTTAGTATTTCTCAACTCGTCGGACTTCAGTGTCAGTTCATTTAAACCGCAATAAATGATAAACAGTTCTTTTGCGCTGTCTCTTTCCGGATAAATAAAGTTAATCATCAGTTTCCCCCTTGGGATTTTCCAGAATCCGGTGATACAACTTCCATCCTCATAGCATATATTCACTTTCCCGTCTTTGGTGATATCCATTGTCGCATTGATATACTCAGCCGTCTGATTTTCCAGATTTTGGTAGTTGTAGCTCCATTTCCATGTATTGACAATTTTGCTTTTGACGGAATGAATGGAAAAATCAGGCCCTTCGGGATAATCCGGAGAGCAGGAATTGATAAGCAATACTACGAGCAGACTTGCGGGAATCAACAAAAAACGTAATTTATTCATAATAAGTACGAAAATTTGATATAAAAAATACCGGTTATGATTTACTGAATCATAACCGGTGCAAAATTAAAGAAAAAATTTATCAATTTGGTACAAAACGGAAACTCATGCTGTCGTTTTTTATCCAAAACTCCTGCTCGGTAAGTCTCAGGATATTCCACTGCTCATATACCTCATCATTATAAATCGTACTATTGTCATAAGGATCGGTAAATGTATAAGAATAGATTATCTCAAACTTATCATTTTCCAGCAGATTCCACTCTCCGGTCGCTACAATCGGCAAAGCAGTATCCTGAGTGAAAGGAGGTAATGAAACCCAACGCTTAGTGTCTAACGTAGAGAATCTGCCATCCTTCTTAAAAATAAAATACCCGTCTTCGTACAAAGAGGTAATTTCAGTACCAAATTTGACCGCCTCTTTCACTTTCCAGGTATTATCCATTTTTTGTCCGGTTGAGCGAAGGCTCAGTTTTGGACCATTACTATAGGAGGTACAACCCGTTACCACCCACAAAAGAGAAACCAATAGAATAAATAAAGTATTTTGCTGTTTCATTTTTCTTAACTGTTTGGCGCAAAGGTAGCAAAATTTATTTTATAACGACAAAATATTTTTTCATTTTATTCATTAATGTAGGTAGAAAGCACTTTTTGAAGGAATTTGATGAAAAATAATTTATAAATTTTCATTATAATTTGGTTGTAAATAAAAACGTATCTATATTTGCAGCCCGAAACGGAAAATCATCAATAAGAAGTTAAAATCATTTATTGTTTTAATAATGGCACATCATAAATCAGCACAAAAAAGAATCAGACAAACCGCTGTCAAAAGATTAAGAAATCGCTACAAGCATTCTACTATGCGTACTGCAATCAAAAAATTACGCAATACTCATAATAAATCAGAAGCCGCTTCTATGCTTCCAAAAGTATTCAGTCTTATTGACAGAGTAGCAAAGCATAATATCATCCATAAAAATAAAGCTTCCAACTTGAAGAGCAAGCTTACCCTTATGGTAAATAAACTTGCCTAATCAGTCAGGTTTTTAAGAAGATTGTTCGTCCTTAACGATAAATTCTCCGGCTTAACCCAAAGCCGGATTTTTTCGTTTATTGCAAAATCTCATACATGAAAAAAAACAAACATAGATTTTTGAAATTCTTTTTATGTTCAGGTATATTCCTACTTGCCTTTTTTGCCTTTCGGGTTTTTACCCCTGTAAAATATCCTAATGTACCGGAGCTTGAAAAAAAGGATTCCTTACAATTTTGGGATTTACCCACAGGTTCCCGTATCGCTTATACCCGGCTTCAGGGCAAAGGCCGTATGAAACCTTATCCCATCATTTACCTCCACGGAGGCCCCGGCGGTCCCGTCTCCAATCAGGTAATCCAAGAGCTCGCTTTTTTGCAGGAGGATGGATACACCCTCTACTTTTACGATCAGGTGGGGGGAGGCTACTCTGAAAGACTGGAGCGGATTACCGATTACACCGCCCAAAGACATTCAGAAGATTTAGCAGCAATAGTGGAAGAAACAGGTGCCGAAAAAGTGATTCTGATTGGTCAGTCGTGGGGCGGAATGCTCGCTTCCCTTTTTGTAGCAGGGCATCCCGACCGGGTGTCGGCGATGATTCTTACTTGTCCGGGTCCCATTTTTCCGGTAAATGCTTCGCTCAGGAAAATACCGCCTCCGGATAGCCTGCACCTGAAAAATCCCCTTTACACCAATGCCATGGCTAATGCTTCAACCGAAACCCTCAGAACCAAAGTCACAGAATGGATAGCCAGAAAGATAGGGATTCGGTGTGCGGGAGACCAGGAAATGGATGATTTTGCCGCTATCCTTTCCTCCAGAGCCGCTAAATCTACGGTTTGTGATACCCTGAATACCCGGAGTCCCATTGCGGGAAGTGGTTATTATGTTCAGATTATGACGATGAAAAGCCTCGATTCTCACCCCGACTTTAGAGAAAAATTAGGCCATATCAGTTGTCCGGTGATGATAATGAAAGGAGAATGTGATTTTATTCCGTGGGGATTTACGCTGGAATACCTTCAATTATTTCCCAAAAGTGAATTCAGCCTAATCCAGGGAGCAGGACATTCCATCGGAAGGGAGCAACCGGAATTATACCGAAATACAATAAGGGAATTTCTGATTCGACAGTTTCCTTAAAACCCATAATCCTACAAAATCAAACGATGGGTTTCTTCTAAGGAACGAGTAAAAAATAAATATACCATGTCCTTTGGAATCTATACAGGCTAAGGGTATCAACATCAGGTATATGGATTCCAAAAGGAATAGGAAACGTTAACCACTTATTTTGTATTCCTAAGAGCCAGCTTCAGAAAAAAGATTCAGCCTTTCAACGTTTTGGGAATTGCGGACTTATCAAAGAAGATTTTCCCTCGGTTTTTTTAGGAAATATCCTCTTGAAAAGCCGTAAAAAATGAATATTCCCCTTGAATTGAATTTCCTCCTCATGAAGAAAATATCAATTTTTATATTTTTTTATGAAATTAAAAAATTAAGGGCTAATATTGCAGTCTCATTTCAAAAAAGCATTCGTTTTTCATCCAATAGAATATTACATAATTTATAATGAATCTTCACGAATATCAGGCAAAAGAAATTATTAAGGGTTTTGGGGTTCCAATTCAGGAAGGAATCGTTGCCGAAACCGTAGAGCAGGCAATAGAAGGAGCAGCAAAGCTGTATCCTGACGGGCCTGACGGAAAATGGTTTATCATTAAAGCACAAATCCATGCCGGCGGCAGAGGAAAGGGCGGGGGAGTAAAGCTCGCAAAATCACTCGCTCAGGTGGAAGAGATTGCCGGAAAAATTCTGGGAATGACCCTCGTTACGCCTCAGACCGGACCCGAAGGAAAAGTAGTACACAAAGTATTAGTAGCGCAGGATATGTTCTATCCGGGTGCTTCTGAGCCGAAAGAGTATTATCTTTCCATTACTTTGGACAGGGAGAGAGGGAGAGATGTATTGATTGCTTCTGCGGAAGGAGGGATGTCCATTGAAGAAGTAGCAGAGGAGCATCCTGATAAAATCATTCGTGAGTCTATTGATCCTATGCTGGGAATCCAACCCTTTCAGTGCCGTAAAATTGCATTCAAAATGGGCTTTACCGGGGACGCATTCAAAAGTGCCGTTTCCTTTATTGCCAAAATCTATAAAGCATACAAAGCAACCGATTGCTCTCTGATTGAGATTAATCCTATGCTTAAGACTTCGGATGATAAAATCATTGCAGTAGATTGTAAAATCAATCTGGATGATAACGCGCTGTTCCGTCATAAAGATTATGAAGCGATGAGAGATATACTGGAAGAAGCCCCCCTTGAAGTTGAGGCTTCCCAATATAATCTGAACTATATTAAATTAGATGGAAATGTGGGCTGTATGGTAAACGGAGCCGGTCTTGCAATGGCAACGATGGACATGATTCAGCTTTCAGGCGGAGAACCCGCCAATTTCCTTGATGTAGGAGGTGGAGCAAGCCCTGAAACGGTGGAAAAAGGGTTCCGGATTATCCTCAAAGACCCGAACGTAAAAGCCATTCTGGTGAATATCTTCGGAGGGATTGTAAGATGTGACCGTGTAGCCAACGGAATCGTGGAAGCCTATAAAATCATTGGCGATATTCAGATACCGATTATTGTAAGACTTCAGGGTACCAATGCCATTGAAGCCGCTAAAATCATCAACGAATCCGGACTGAAAGTAATGTCTGCAATTACGCTTGAAGAAGCTGCCAATAAAGTAAAAGAGGCACTCGCCTAAATGAAAGTATATAATCAAAAAAACAGCCTGAGATTTTTTTCTCAGGCTGTTTTTTTATGAGTGGAAAAAGAATTATTTCCGCTGAACCATAAATTTCACCAAATCAAAGCCCGTATCCCACGCATTGGGGCGGAGCAGGTCAAAAACAAACTGAGTGGATTTTTCGATGAAAATATCCGTTTTTTCAAAATTAGGGCTTTTATCGTTGAGCCAGTAGCGATACAATAAAATTGCCTGCCCCCATAAAACCTCAGCGTATTGACTGGAAATCCAGAAACGGTCTGCAATTTCTTCTCCGATAGCCTCATTCAGAAGGGGCTTCATAAAGCCCGTAAACTCTGTATGCGTATGCAATAAATAAGGCGGTGCAGCTGCTATAGCCTGTTTTGCCAGAAATTTAAACACCTTATTGCCCAAAGGGACAAAGTTTATCACCCGAACCAGAAAAGGCTTTTGTTTTTCCAGATAAGTAATAAAACTTTTGTGCATTCTCAGTACTTCAAACCAGGTATAGTAAAAAGCGAGTACTTTTTCGCCGGTATTGTACTGCATAAATACGGGGTCTTTCCGGAGTTTCTGAATTGTTTCTTCCAAATAGGAAAGAAAAATATCTTTCTCCAGCTCTTCAAAGGAAGGATAGAGATGATAAAAATCTTTTTCCATAAGCGAAAGGGAATCCGTAAAGGACTTTACCGAAGCCGGCGGATTTCCTTTATGGAGGATATGAAAAGTATATTCTTTTTGGATTAATTGTTTACATTCCATGATTATTTCTGTATATATTTTCCTCTAAAACCACAAATATCTGAAAAAGTTACATGAAAACACAGGATTTCAACGTCAATACTTTCCGGAAATGGGAACACTTTACTCCTTGGGGTAAACAATCTGACTTTGAGTGTCTGTAGAAAAATGACGGATTACCAGTTTTACCCTTCGGTTTTTGGCCCGTCCCTTTGAACTCTGATTGTCTTCTGTCGGGTCAGACTCGCCTGCACTCAGGAATCGGGCTACTTTGATATTGAGTCCGTTGGCTCTCAGATAAGCAAATACCGATTCGCCCCTTCGCTGTGAAAGGTCAAGGTTATATTTTTCTCCGCCTATATTATCCGTATGTCCATACACTTCTGCTTCCAGAATATCCCTTATTCCGAAATGCCTGATCAGGGTATTCAGGGCAGATTTTCCTTCTCCCGAGATTACGGCTGAGCCGGATTCAAAATACACAAAAGAAGAATATTCGGTTTTAAGGCTGTCTTTTTGTGCAAACAAGGCTGATAAACAAGTCAAAGCAAGAAGGAAGAAAATGATACGCATTGAGTGAAAGGTTAATTTGAAAGTTGAAAAAATGAAATTTTATAAAATACAAAAGGCCTAAAGGAAAACAAATTTAATACACTATTTTAACTTTCACAAATTATAATGAATAAAATATTAATTACGAAAATAAAAAAATGAGTAAAATATACATCATGAAAATATAAAAAAGGTAAAAATGAAGCTAAAGCACAGAAACTTTACTCTGGAAAACGTCATCGTCAGAAATATCTGTAAAAAATCAATATAAAGGGGCATAAAATAGTTATAAAGGTATTTTACAGGATAAAAACGAGTGTGATAAACGGCATAGGATATACTTTGAAAAACGGAAAAGAATCTTTTGCCGAAAAAAAATTCGCTAAAAAAAATCTCCTGAATATTTTGGCAGAATTTTTGATAACTTAATTTTCAGGAAAAATATCGGGAATCATACTTTTATTTTTTTTAAATTTGTATTGTAATTACTAAAATTTCTTTTATTACAGAATCAGCGATAATCAGGAAAATATGTTTATGAAAAAAGCATTCATTTTTATAGGGGTTTTGGGGCTGTTTTATGCCTCTCATGCACTGCACGCACAGGTCTTTTACAAATGGAAGGCGCAGGCGGCTTTGGGTACAAGTATTTACAAAGGAGATATCGGAAATTCCGGCAAACTGAAAACGGCATTCAGTGCGGGTCTTCAGCGCGAAATTGCTTATGGAATAGGCGCAAGAGCCGGATTTGAAAGATATACGGTTACTGCCAACGACAGAGTCAATGCGTCGAATGAACTTACTGAAGATGCAGATAATTTCAGCCGGTCTCTGAACTTTAAAACCAAGGCCTATAATGTATCGCTTCAGGCGGTTTATTCTGCCAATAATGGATATCTGCTTCCGGAAAATGCCCGGATTGCGCCTTTTGCTTTTGCGGGTGCAGGAATAACGGGATTTGAGATCTGGGCGGATCAATATTACGGGCCGGGCAGTATTTATCCTTATGATTATGCAAACCTTGACGGAAACATCCGCAACGTAACTTCCGGTGACCCAAAAATGCAGGACGGAGTATTTGAAACCAATGTTACTTCGCTTCCTTTGGAAGAAACCCAACCTGCTAATACCGTTTTTACGCCAATGTTGGGTTTAGGAGCAAATATCAGAATCAGCAACCGTTTCAGCGGGTTTGTGTCCTCAAATATCGCTTTCCCCTTTACCGACTATCTTGACGGAGTCTCGGGGAAAGTAAATCCTGCACTTGAGCCCACTTCTACGGAAGCTTACCTTGCCAATCCCGGTGGTTTACTTTCAGAATACAGAGGCAATCCGGGTAAACAAGACCGTATCATCTCAGCTTCATTTGGAATCAGCTATCATTTCGGTGGAAATTATTATGATAAAGGCCCCGTTGTGCTTGCTCCCCCTCAGGATACGGTGAAAGGGAAAAAAGCGAAAAAAACAGAAAACTTTGAAATTGATCCGTTCAATGACAATGCAATTGTTTCCGGTAAATCCAAACGGCCTTTTACGTTGAAAGAAAAAGAGGAAATGGTATTCTTTACCAATGAAAACGGAGAAAGAGATACGATGTTTGTCATGAAAATAGATACCATTTATAAAAATGAAAGCTACGCAGTAAGAGGAACTGAAACTGCCGCTCCCAAAGAATATCAAAGCCTGACCAATAACAGTGGTGCTCCGGCTGCGGGTGCTGATGCTACGGTAATCCGGGATATTTATGAAAAACTCAGCCAGCTTACAGAAGGAATTGCTGCAATTGACAACCGGGTAAAACAAATAGAAAATACCCTGAGTAACTCCAGCGTTCGTACTTACCCGAGCCCTGTTGCTGAAAGCAATACCGATATTTTCAGTACACTCCAGTCTGTTGTAGTATATTTCCCTTATGGAAAATCGTCTTTGGACGCAGCCTCAACCACTAAACTCAATACGATTGCCGAAATTTTAAAGCAATATCCCAATATCGGCGTTGCCCTGAATGCATTCGCTGACCCGTCCGGCTCCGCATCAACCAATATGAAATTATCTCAGGAAAGAGCTTCCAGTGTCAGAAAATACCTTTCCGGGCTGGGTGTAAAAAGCTATCAGATGATTGCCCAGTATCATGGCTCTGAAGGGGACGCAGGCAGTGCCGACGCCGGAAGACGAAGAGTAGAATTAGAGTTTATCAAAGTAAGATAAAAAAACTCCTTTTCAGCATCTGAAGCCCGTAAGTACGATATTACTTGCGGGCTTTTGTCATTATAAAATGATTTAAGTCAATTTTTTCAGGTTTTTAAAAATATATTTGATTCTCTCTGTTAAAGTTTGTATTATTGCATAGAGTAAAAAGTGGGCAATCACATTTTTTTCAAAAATTCATTCATTGGGTTTCCGGATCCGGAATATAAAACTTCCGGATAAAAAGGGAGTCTCTTTCTCTGTGAGCCAGGTAAAGGCATGGATGGAGGATGTTTTGTTTGCTTTTGCTGAATAGCTTTTCTATTATTTTACCATACAATCAAATTTTTTTACAATGAAAAGAACATTGTTAATTGTGGCGATTTTGTTTTTTACCAGTCTTACTTCAGTCCTTGCAGACAATATCGTTGAGTATCAGAAAGTCAAAAGAATGACATTTGCTGATTTAAAAAAAGAATGGGCGGACAAACACGCTCCGGAAATTCTGGTTCCCATTCACAACGAAGTAGATATCTACGACATTACCTATACGACGAAGTGGCATGATGGCTCCGAAATCAAAGCTACAGGGCTTTATATGGTGCCTGTGAATGTAAATAAAGCGATGCCTCAGGTACTTTATCATCATGGAACCTCGGTCAGAAAAGAAAGAAGCGGGATGTTTTTTAATGGAGAAGAAATGCTTTGCTATTTTTTTGCAGCAGACGGTTATTGTGTAATCATGCCGGATTATATCGGTTTGGGAAAAGGGGAGAAAAGGCACTTGTATCAACATGCAGATTCTGAAGGTCAGGCTGCAATAGATTTGATGAGAGCGGTTAATTCCCTCAATGAAAAGATAAATATAAATAGTAACGGACAGATTTTCATTACCGGTTATTCTCAGGGAGGACATGCGGCTATGGCTACACACAAAAAGCTACAGGATGAATATAAGGGAATCTATAAGGTAACGGCTTCTTCTCCTATGTCGGGTGCTTACGATATGACCGGCGCCCAAAGCGAAACGATGTTTAAGCCTTATACACAGCCGCATTATTTACCGTATCTCTATGAGTCCTATCAGGAAGCCTATCACGTCTATGACGGAGACTTCTACGAAGCCTACAGACCGGAATACAGAGAAATGCTGAGACGACTTTACAGTGGAAAATATCAGCACTTTCAGATTAATGATTCTTTGCCGAAAGTCCCGAAAAACATATTCTCCGATTCTATGATTAATCAGTTTCTGACAAACCCTTCTTTTCCTTTCAAAAAAAGACTCGAAGAAAATAACCTTTACAACTGGAAACCCGAAGCCCCCGTTCAACTTTGTTATTGTAAAAGCGACGAAGAGGTAAATTACAAAAACTCCATCGTTACTTACAATAAAATGAAAGAACTTGGAGCAAAAAAAGTCCGAAAACTCAATGTTTCGAATAAATTCAGTCATGGTAATTGCGCAGGGATGGCCACAATACACACGAAAATGTATTTTGACAGTTTCCGTAAAGGAAGCAAAAACGGAACCCGTGGCCCCCTTTTCAAAAGATTCATCCTCAGAATCGGTAAATGGATTACACCAGAACACTCCCTGAAATCCAAGATGAAGCGTCTGGAAGAGAAAACTTTCTGATATTTATTTCCATTTCTTTAAAATCTGTAACATAACGGTAAGGATGAACGATAATCCCATACGGTAGCCCTTTGCCATGGCAAAGGGCTACCGTATGGGAAAGCGGAAGTTACTTTACCAGCAAGTCAGTACCTTTAATCCGGATTGTAGCAGGAGCTGCTATCCAGTTCATATAAAATACCAGCCTTTTATTTTCTTCATCCCAGTAGGCATTGGCCGGATTTGCGTCGGGTTTCCCTTTGATTACCTTTAGTTTTTCTTTCCCGATTCTGACTTCGTAGGGCATTGTCTGAATATTTCTTATCCCCCACAGTAAAAATCGCTGACGGGGCATAGTAGGAAAAGTTCCTTCTTTATCTATAACAATTTCGAGGATATTCGGAGAGGAAAATCCCTTGAATTTCAGCAGACAAAACAGCTGCTTTTGCACCGGGTCCACCAATTCTCCATTGTCCGTATAGAGGGTATATTCTGATTCCGGTTCAGATAAATCCGGGAAATAGTTCATAATAAGGGTATCTGCATCATATCGTGAAGTATGATTGATATCAGGAGAAAGGGGGAGAAAGGCGCCTGCCCGGACAAAAACAGGAATCCGGTCTTCCAGTGCAGGCAAAGGGATAGGAATTCCCCCTCCCCACCAGTAATTATAGGTATGAAAATCAAACCATTTACCCTGCGGAAGATATACATTCCGGCTTTTATTGTTTTTCTCAAATACCGGTGCAATCAGGAGATTTTTTCCCCACATGTATTCATCATCCGTTTTCAGCAAATCTTTGTCATAGGGGAAATAGTAATACAAAGGACGGGCAAGCGGCAATCCTTTGGTGTGATTTTCCCAGGTTAAAGTATAATTGTATGGGAGTAACCGGTATCTGAGTTGTATCGCTTCCTTAACGAGCTTCTGGGTTTTTTCACTATAAAAAATGGGTTCTGAAGGCAGACCCGAACCATGAGCGCGCATTACCGGGGTAAAAGCACCGAACTGCAACCATCTTGTATATAACTCTTCGTCCAGCGGACCTCCCGTAAAGCCTCCCAAATCAGAATGCATATATCCAATCCCACACATTCCGGCTCCGAGCATAATGGAAGTTTGTGCACGCAGCGAGCCCCAGGAACGGGAAACATCCCCTGACCAGGGAAATACATTATATCTTTGGAGACCGGCATAACCCGAACGTGACATATTGAACAACCGGTCAGCCGGAAAATTTTTCTTATGATACTCATCTATCATCTTAGCCCAGTACAGGGGATAAAGATTATGCGATTCCTCCGCAGTTCCGATTTTATGCATCATTCTTTTGGGATGATTCTCCGGCTCTCCGGAATCACACCACCATCCACTGATTTTATGGTTTCGCCAGAGTTCATCATAATGTTTCCAGAACCACTGCTGCGCTTTGGGTTCAAAAATATCCAGTAAAGCCGCAGGCCCGGCCCAGAAATCCGGAATTTTAGCCGTTTTTCCATTGGTAAGTTTGGCAAAATATCCGAGGCTGTCCAGTTCTTTATAGTGCTTTGAAGTATGGACAAAATAAGACTCCGTAATCAGAATGGTTTTCACTCCTTTTTTATTCCAGTTCAGAATCATCTGTGACGGATTGGGGAATTTATTGTAATCAAAAGAAAGGTTTCCCATTTTTTCCAGATCCCCGAACCAGTATAAATCCAGCAGAACCGCTTCGAGAGGGAAACCCGCTTCCAGCGTTTTAGTGATTACGGAATCCGCCTCTTCCCGGCTTTTATATCCAAAACGGGACTGAATAAAACCCAGTGTCCAAATTGGAGGCATATCCTGACGGCCGGTAAGATAGGTGTAATTTTCAATGATTTTTTCATGCGTATCTCCCATAATCATATAATAAGTGAGGGCAGAATCCAGCACTCCGAACTCCAGCACGTTTTTCTCCGTTTTACCGATATCAAAATACCCTTTTCTGGGATTATCAAAAAACAATCCGTATCTTCGGGACGACTGAATATAGGGAATACTCAGATTTAAGCGGGTTTCTCCTTCTGTATAGCCAAAAGAGGCCGTATTATAATTATAAAGCCGCTGCCCCCTTCTGTCAATATTTACCGCTCTTGAACCTGCCCCGTAAATATGTTCATCTCCGGCAAGATAGATTCTTGTTCCCGCTATTTTTTCTGTTTTATCCTGAAAAAATCCGTTTTCATCCTTAAAAAGTAAAGAATCCCCTCTGTAAAAAGCAATCCGCATAGGACTTCTGGAAATTTCCATGGAATACCGGTTATCAGCCCAATAGATTTTAACGGGTTGGGAGGCCTTATTTTCAATTCGGGTTTTCCAGACAGTAGGTTTTCCTACAACGGCAATGTTGAATTCCTGGGGTTGCTTTCTGTTTTTCAGGATAGAAACCCCGATGATTTCGTCGGTGAAATGCGTCAGATAAACAGAAAGCCGGGAGCCCTCAATCTGTAACCCGTTTTCAATCGGAATCACCGCCTTGAAAGAGCCCAGATCCATTCCATCTTTCCCGCTGACCGTTTCCAGATACCCGTTGGGATAGGTTTTGATGGCAGGATAGAAAATGTCTTTTTCTCCTTTATCTTTTGCAACCCTCGTACCGTCCTCATTGCGGAATACAAAGGAAAGCTGCAAAAAAGGCTCCTCTTCGGAAAATCCATAAAAACTGCGGATGTGATAACGAATCAGATAGGTATTCTCATCTACTTTATTCATGTACATTCTCGGGTCTGCTTTGCCCCAGTTGCCCTGCACATACCGCCATCCGCTTGGCTCATCAGGCGTACCCAAAATGACTCCAGTGTGTGCATAAATGCTTTCCTTATAGTCTTTTAGTGCCATATTTCCCTGATCAGCATGGAAAATAATCGTAACAGTATCGTCCGCTGTGGGATTTTCCGGAAATACTTCTACCACCTGAGCCACGGCTAAATGAGAAGAGAATACAATAATCAGAAGTGAAAGGAGAAATTGAATCGTTCGCATGAAAGTATATTTTTTGCAAAGGTGCAAATTTTTTTGAAAACAGGAGAAACCACAGACGAAATTCTGGTAATTGAAGATTTTTTTTATCTTTGTGGCATAAAAATTCACTTTTTTAAACCATGAAATCAGCTAAATCGGTCGAAGAATTCATAGAAAACTATCCGGAATGGAAAAGTATGCTCACAACCCTCAGAAATTTCCTGCTCGAATCCGGAATGACGGAAACAATCAAGTGGGGAGCACCTGTTTATACCGTAAACGGAAAAAATGTAGCCGGTATTGGTGCATTTAAATCGTATGCAGGGATATGGTTTTTTCAGGGGGCCTTGCTGGAAGATAAATACCAGTTACTCATCAATGCCAATGAAGGCAATACCAAAGCCCTCAGGCAAATGCGGTTTCATCATGAATCTGAAATAGAGGAAGTGATAGTAAGGGGATACATCACCGAAGCCATCAATAATCAGATGGAAGGCCGGGAAATCAAACCCGATAAAGCCAAACCGCTGGAAATCCCCGGAGCCCTTCAGGAAATGCTGAACGAAAACCCGGAATTAAAACAACGTTTTGAGCAAAGCAACCTGACCCGCAAAAGGGAATTTGCCGAACTGATTTCTACCGCCAAAAGAGAAGATACCCTCAAAAACCGGCTGGAAAAAATCAAAATTCATCTTCAGGAAAATACAGGATTGAATGATAAATACCGGCCCTGAAAAATCATGATTTGTTTCTTTGGGCTGGTGTTTCATGAGAATACACAATCTCAATACATTTTTTCTTTCCTGCCTTTCCGCTTCTTTTCGGGTTCGGTTTGGCCTTTAGCGATTACTTCTCCGGTGATTTTCAGTACCTTATTGATATCCCCTTTGAAATTTCCGGTTACCGTAACCGTTTTGTTCTGATATCCCTCCTTTCCTGCAGAATTAAATACTACCACTACCTCACAGGTTTCCCCCGGTTTGATTACATCTTTGGTGCAATAGGAGGCAGTACACCCGCAGGAAGGCTTCACATTGGTAATCACAAGGTCATTTTTTCCGGTATTTTTAAGCTGAAACTGATGGGTTACTTCTTCTCCTTCCTTCACCGTTTTGAAATTGTAGGTCTCCTCTTCCCACTTCACACTCGTTTCCGGCAGCGTTTCCGCTATTTCGATATAGGATTCCTTTGCATTATAGTCCACATCTGCGGCTGCTGCTGCCATCTGAGCTGCCACTGAATCAGCATAGTAGTAATCAGGCGGAGCGGCTTCGGTAATAATCTCATCCGGTGTTTCCTCTGCCATGGTTTTTATGGCTATTTTTTGAAGAGAGTCCGATAATTCAAAATAACGGAAAGTAAAAGCCCCCAATCTTTCTTCTCTTCCGGGATATCCGGCAATGGGTTCTGCCGGAAGTCTTCGGTAAGAAACCGAAAATTCATTATCAAATTTAGGAGAACCGGAGTATCGGTAATAATCAGCTTCTTTTACCAGAAACCGGCACATATTTTTTTCTGCTGCCAGAATCTGTTCCTTCCCGGTGAAAGCGGTATATCCAAGGTCATGTATCGAAAAAGCAAAAATCATATGCCATATAAACTCCATAAAGTCCTCTTCTGCCAGTATGTTTTCCTCTTGCTTCCCGTCGGTACCTTTATTCAGCATTGCAGAAGGAAACAGAAGCCAGCGCACTCCGCCTTTATCTACAACTGCCAGTACCGATTCAATATCAGAAACCCCAAATTTTACCGGATTTTTCAACCCTTTTTCTGAAACAAATGCCTCAAAATCTGACTCCCTGATGGGTGTTTTTACAGAGTCCGGCGAAATCAGTTGAAACTCCCTTAATCCGGTATTGGCTCCTGAATAGGACCATATAAACTGCGGGCTGATACTTTGGGCAAAAAGGCTGGTACCAGCCATAAAAAATAATAAAAACAATAAAAACAGATTTAATTTTTTCATATAATGAATGATTGTCCTGAAAATAATGCAAAACAAATTTCAGGGATAAATGTCAAATTTTATCAAATGTAAGATTTTTCTAAAGAGATAAAACGGAACAGGAAATTTAAAAATTGTTACCGAAAAATGCAGGACAAAGATACTCATTATATTTTTTTGAATAAAAAATAATCAGGAATTATCCCGGTAAAAATTCAGTGATTTTTGTAATAATACGCTTTAAAATGCTACTAAATAATGGTTTATTATGGAATTGTAAAGGAAATGAAAAAAGAAAAAATATTGATTCAAAGAAATAAAAAAGAAACGACATGAATTTTCAGTGAAAAAATTTTGAAAGACTATTATTTCCTTTCATATTTGTAGTCCGATTCAGCAAAAAACGACACAGAATCCTTCGTAACTATATTGAAGAGAAAATGTTAAAAAAAAATGAAAAAAGAGAAACTATTTATTTGATTTTAACGTTGTAAGTCGTATATTTGCACAAACTTTCAGAAATTATTGAAACTTATGACAAAAGCAGAATTTCACGGAGTATTAGCACAAAATTACAAATCACTCAGACCCGCAGCTTTGCGTCTTACTCACAGTGCGGATGAGGCAAATGATTTGATTCAGGAAACACTGTTGAAAGCATTACGTAATCAGGAAAAGTTTAATGACGGTACAAATATTAAGGCATGGCTATATACTATCATGCGTAATACTTTTATCACTCATTATCACCGCATTATCAAAAGAACTACTCATATTGACACCTCAGATGACTTCAATGTCATTGCGACAAGTCAGTCTCAGATTGAGTATAACCGCGGGGAACAATCGGTTCTTGCTGACGAAATCCAGAAAGAAATCAGTGCGCTTCCCGAAATGTATCAGTATCCATTTATGCAGTATTTTGTAGGATATAAATATCAGGAAATTGCTGAGGATATGGATATTCCGCTCGGAACCGTTAAAAACCGCATTCACGTAGCCCGTAAAATGCTGAAAGAACGCCTCGAGCATTTAAATATGAATTAATCCGGCTTTTTTTGCTTAACCGGCCTGATTCGCCCTCAAATTTATAAAAATTGCTTTGAAAAAAGCTGAAATTCTTCTCGTTGCCGCAACTTTGCCGGAAATCCTTCCGACGATTGAAACCTTTTTTTTACTCCCGGCCGATTCCCCCCGAATTTTCTCTTCCGGAAATCTGATAGCCCTGATTACGGGTGTTGGAATGGTAAATACCGCCTTTCATCTGGGTAAATATCTTGCAATGCATTCACCGGACTTTGTCGTGAATGCCGGAATTGCAGGTTCTTTCGACCCTCTTTTTTCTCCGGGAACTGTAGTGGAAATTACCGAAGATACCTTTTCCGAAATGGGAGCAGAAGACCATGAAGATTTTCTGACCATGGAAAAAATGGGATTCCCTTTGCTGGAGGTTGAAAATACTCAATATTTTAATACTTTTTACAATCCCTTTCCTACTGTCCTTCCGATTCCCAAAGTGACAGCAATCACCGTAAATACAGTTCATGGCTCGGAATCCTCTATTCTAAAAGCTCGTTCCCGCTGGAATAAACAGGTGGAAACCATGGAAGGTGCTGCTTTTTTTCAGATTATGATGGCAGAAAATCTTCCTTTTTGTGCCCTGAGGGGGATTTCCAACTACGTTGAACCCAGAAATCGTGCAAACTGGAATATCCGTGACGCAGTTATGAATATGAATTCTGTGCTGATAGATTTTTTGAAGGAAAAAACCGGAATAAATTCGTAATTGCTATTTACCATGCTTTTTAAAAATCATATTGTAATAGAACTTGCAAGCGTGCTTGCAGGCCCTTCAGTAGGAATGTTTTTTGCAGAATTGGGGGCAACAGTACTCAAGGTTGAAAATCTTCCGCTCAACGGAGATGTCACCCGTACCTGGAAACTGAACGCTGAATCTGCGGATGCGGTTTCTTCTTATTTTTCGTCGGTAAACTGGGGCAAAAAATCCATTGCAATAGACCTGAAGCAAAAGGAAGGTCAGGAAATTGTTTACAAACTTTTGGCAAAGGCGGATTTTGTGATTAGTTCTTTTTTGCCGGGAGCGGCTACCAAAATCGGGATGGATGCCGAAACGCTACTGTCCGTCAATCCGCGCCTTATTTGCGGGGAAATCAACGGATACGGAGAAACCGTGGAGCGGGCAGCATTTGACGCTATCATTCAGGCGGAAGCCGGTTTTACCATGATGAACGGAGAGGGGAAAAATATCTATAAAATGCCGGTTGCGCTTATGGATTTACTGGCAGCACATCAATTAAAGGAAGCGATGCTGCTCGCTTACATTGAGCGGATGAGTACCGGAAAAGGAAAAAGGGTAAGTGTCTCTCTGATTGAATCAGGCATTAGCTCGCTTGCTAATCAGGCCACTAATTGGCTCGTTGCCGGGCAGATTCCAGCAGCAATTGGCTCAGAACACCCCAATATTGTGCCTTATGGAACGTTGTTTTATACAGCAGACCATAAACCGGTAGTACTCGCGATAGGCAATGATTCGCAGTTTGCCCAGTTGTGCGCCGTTTTGTCGCTTCCGGTTCCGGATGCTTTCCTCACCAATCCCCAGCGGGTACAAAACCGGGAGGCCGTAAACAATATGCTTCAGGCTGCAATCGGAAAAATCAGCAGAGAAACGCTGCTTTCGGATTGCATCCGGGAAAAAATTCCCGCCGGAGCAGTCAATAACCTTCAGGAAGTGTTTCAGGGAGAATACGCCCGAAAAATTCTTCTCGAAAAGGAAGGCAAAAAAGGCGTCAAAACCTTTGTATCCCCTCAGTTTGAATCTCCCCTTCTTTCTTCCCCTCCCAAACTCAACGCAGACGCAGCCGAAATCTGTGAAATCGCAGGAATATCACCTGATGAGTTAAACGGATTGTATGAGAAGAAAGTGCTGAAGAGGGGAGGAGGATAAAATCAGGAATTGCCGGGGGGAGGGGAGAGGTTTTTGTTGTTTTTCCAGCGGTAAAGGGTTTCGGGGGTGATGGAATCCCCCATTTTTTTGAAGTGGACAGAAGCTTTTAAAGCACTTCCAAAGTAATTGATAGCCCAGTCGGCAAAATCTGCTTTAAATTGATGCTGCATTTGTTCTAAACTTTTCTCGGGATCAAAATATGAAATTTGAGCCGGCTGAAGCAGTAGTTTTTTGAACTCAGCTTTGGTATATTCAAACGCAGTTTTAAATCCGAGTAATTTTTTTAACGCTTCGTCAAAATGTAAAAAATTATGGTAGTACAAGGCAATTCTTTGCAGGTCTCTGAAATTTCCATATAAAGGCTCATCAACCAGCCACTGAATTAACTCTTTTTCTTTGGGAGCGTCTTCCATTTCTCCGAAATTCATTTGTTTCCATATCATTTTCCAGTCTTCTTGTCTATCCTTTTCACTCTCCCTTAAAGAAGGTAGGTAAATGCAATTTTGTGCAATTCGGTCAAAAAAATCTTCGTGCAGTTTTTCTCTCAATTCCGGAATGCTGCGGTTTGTAGCAAAGATGAGGGTGCATTTTATTTTTTCAGGTTTTGCTCCCCCTAACCTTGTAATACTAAAGTCATTATTCTCATCTGTCTCGATTGCCTTCATTAATTTTTCCTGTACCCGTTTCGATAAATGATGAATTTCATCTAAAAACAAAATCCCCCCTTTTGCTTGCTGAAATAATCCGTTCGTTTTTTCGTATGCTCCCGTAAATGCTCCTTTTTCGTATCCAAACAGACTACTTTCTGCCATAGTATCGTCCGCAAAAGACGCACAATTTATGTCTTTGAAATTTAAATTATTTTTGTTGTATTTTCTCGCCAGGTGGGATTTTCCTACACCTCTTTCCCCAAAAATTAAAATCGAAAATCCGGAATTAATAAAATGTTTCATTAATGAATCAGCAATTTTTCGCTTTTCAGATTGAGGTTTGATGTAAATTGGGTGTGAACCTAACTTTTCGAAAAGATTAACCGGAATTTCTTTGATGAAAAAAGGATTAAACCTTCGGTCATTCCCTTGATTTTTACTGTCGTAAGTCTGAATAAAGTGAGTATCAGAAGGCAGTTTGCCTGCCTGACTTAGTGCGTGCCATACGACTTGTGTCTCTGCACTTCCAAGGCTGATATTGATATATAAAGTTGCATCTGGATGTTTTTTAATTATGGAGGCTATGAATATTTCTACTGATTGAATAATCTCCTGTGGGTTTCTAAGGGCATTGATACCAGTGTCATATTCATGAAATTTTTCATGATACAAATCTTTAATAGTACTGAATTCGCAGAACCATTTTATCTGGTCTTTTATCTGATAATGCTGAATATCTCTCCATAACGTCCCCATGAATTTATTGTATTGTTCCGGATAATGACACCTTACAAAGTCAATATCTTTTTGTAAATCAGGGAGATAATCCGGATTTTTGATATCTTCGCTTAATAAAAGGGAATTCCAAACCGTTTTTATACCGGTCTCGATAATGACCTCATCTTCTGGCATTTCCGCTCTGTATTTTATACGGTTCGAGACCTCATTAAATACAGATTGCGAAGCAGTTAGATAATAAACGTGGTCAAATACAAAACCATTCACTCCATTGGGTGATTGCGCAAATACCTTTTCGTTTTCACTTTGAATAATGTCTGTCCAGTCAATTTTATTTTGACTAAGGCCTCGTTTGTAAAACTCAGCGAGCACCTGTTTCAAAAAAGCGATTCCGTGTGTAGTATAATGCCAGGTAATAAATATGTTTTCGTTTTTTTTGAGATTTTTCATATTTTGTAATTATGATGTAAATATCATATATATAATTAATATATCATAAAATATGTTTATTTTATTTTTTTAATTTATTGATTAATAGAGTATTAATATTTGGCAATGTTTTTGAATATAATGAAATGTGATTTTATTAATTTAACCATTTTCTAATCGAATTAAATTTATGAAAAAAAGTACTTTTTTATTAGTAACAGTAGGTTTGTTGGTGCTATTTAGCTCTTGTAAGCCGACAATGTACACCACCCACACGAGTAATGAGATTAATTCAAGTGTGATTCTGACCAAAAACAATTTCAAAAACCTGGGGACTTTCTCCGGATTAGCGACAGCGAGAATGAATACAATTGGTGTAAAAAACAGAGAAGGAGTAATCAGTGAGGCAAGGAAAAACTTATTACAAAATGCTAAAGCAGCAGGAGTGGAATTAACGGGTTCCAGAACGTTGGTGAATATGTCAATTGATGCTGTGAGCAACAGTAATAGGGTTACCGTTACAATTGTTTCCGATATTATTGAATTTACAGGAGAATAATAACTTTCATACGAGGTTTGCCGAAAATCGTATCTCAAAGAGTAGGCATACATTTTTTAATTTAATTACTTTTATGGCAAAGGAAATTAAACCTAAGGACAATCAGTCCAATCAGCAAAACCCGAATAAAGGAACTCCCGGGACAAACAAACAGTACGACCAAAATCAGGGAAACAAGGGTAAACAAAAGAACCCGAATCAGACGAAAAAGTAGAGTGTCAGCCGTCGCTGTGTATAGAAATATGCTCAGCGACGGAAAAATTAGAGCGGTGAGTCATAATACCTTGTTTGGCTGCGATAACATTCCCTTTAAAACTCGTCTGAGAAAGGAATACATTTTTTGTTTTTTTAGTAATTTAACTCAAATTTAGGACTTGTTTTATCTTGATTTAGATTTTTTGGAAATAAATTGATTAATAAATACTATTTTTGTCTCAGCAATAATTACATTTTTTAAGATGAAGATATTGAAAATTATTCATGGATACCCGCCGGATTACAACGCAGGTTCTGAAGTGTACAGCCAATCAATTTGTAATGAGTTGTCAAAGAAACACAGTGTTTTTATTTTTACAAGAGAGGAAAATCCATACACCGCTGATCATAAGATTGTTCGAGAAGTAAGAGAAAATATGGTTTTTTACATTTCCAATAAAGCAAGAGAAAAAGATGGCTATCGTCATTTGGATTTAGATGAAAAATTCAGAGATATTGTGACAGAAATTCAGCCTGATGTAGCACATATCGGACATTTGAATCATCTCTCAACCGGTTTTGTTGGTGTGTTAAAAGGGATGAGTATTCCGATTGTCTATACACTTCACGATTTTTGGCTGATGTGTCCGCGAGGACAATTTTTACAGATAAATTTTGGAAATCCAGCTTTTCATCAGCTTTGTACCGGTCAGGAAAATCATAAATGTGCAGTAAATTGCTACAATCGTTATTTTTCAGGGAAAAGTATAGACAAAGAACGAGATGAAAAATATTGGGAACAATGGGTAGAAAGCAGGATGGAAGAAACCCGGAGCGTTCGGGATGCTGTTGATTTATTTATAGCACCTTCCAGATACCTTATTCACCGTTTTATTACTGACTTTGAAATGCCTCAAGAAAAAATAATATATTTGGATTATGGTTTTCCGCTTCATTATCTTTCCCCTACCGAGGAAAGCGCACAAAGGGAAACCTTTGTATTTGGATACATCGGTACGCATATTCCGTCGAAAGGGATTGATTTACTGATTCAGGCTTTTAAGCAAATCAATCAAAAAGCCAGACTAATGATTTGGGGGCGTGAAAACGGACAAAGTACAAAAAACCTAAAAAAAATGGCTAACGGTAGTCTAAATCCGATTGTATTTTGTGGTGAATATATCAACACGAATTTGGCAAAAGAAGTGTTTTCAAAGGTGGATTGTATCGTTGTCCCTTCTGTTTGGGGCGAAAATTCTCCTTTGGTAATTCATGAAGCACAAGCTTGTGGCATTCCGGTGATTACCGCTGACTTTGGCGGTATGTCAGAGTATGTGAAGCATCAAGAAAACGGTTTGCTTTTTACCCACCGAAACAAAGACGATTTGGCAAAACAAATGATTTTTGCAATTTCTCATCCCAATGAAATGAAATCCATGGGGAAAAGAGGGTATTTGCATGGGGATTCGGTTCCTGATATCGAAACACATTGTAGGGAGTTGGAAAGAATTTATCATAAAATAATCAATGAAAAATCATAATATCTGGAGAATAACGCTGGATACAAATCCGGAAGACTGTAACCTTCAATGTACTATGTGTGAGGAGCATAGCCCTTTTTCGACCTATATTAAGGAAAAACTGGGAGGGAAGCGCAGAAGAATGCCTCAAGAATGGCTTCGTCCTGTTTTTGAGCAGGCAAAAGCAATGGGAGTAACCGAAATCATTCCCTCCACAATGGGGGAGCCTTTGATATATAAACATTTTAGTCTTTTTGTGGAGTTATGCTATGAATATGGATTAAAAATGAATCTGACAACAAACGGGACTTTTCCAAAAACAACCGAAAAGACTGTAACAGAATGGGCAAAACTAATCGTCCCGGTTACTTCTGATGTGAAAATCTCCTGGAACGGAGCTACTCAGGATACATCCGGAAAGGTCATGATTGGGATAGATTTCGCCCATACGATTCAAAATCTAAAAGAGTTTGTAGCTGTAAGGAACCTGCATTTTGAAAAAACAGGCTACTATTGCCGGATTACGCTTCAGCTTACGTTTATGCAAAATAATATGCATGAATTAGGGGCGATTGTTAAGTTGGCAGCAGAACTGGATATTGACCGTGTCAAAGGACATCACCTTTGGGCTCATTTTGACGAGATTAAAAAGTTATCTTTTCGTGAAAACGATAAATCTATCAATCAATGGAATCTTTACGTTAGAGAAGCAATGGAAGCACAGGAAAAATACCGGAAACCCAATGGAGAAAAGATCATTCTGGAAAACATCATCCCTCTTCAACCTCAGGAGACCCGGGAAATTCCGTTTGAGTATGAATGCCCCTTCCTGAACCGGGAACTCTGGATATCCGCAACTGGTAAAATATCTCCTTGTTGCGCTCCGGATGAACAAAGGAATAAGTTGGGAGATTTTGGAAATTTCGAAAACACAAGACTGGAAGACGCCGTTCTAAGTGAAAATTATCAAAATTTATGCTTGAATTACAAGGAAATTCCTCTCTGTAAAACATGTACAATGAGAAAACCTGTATAAAGAAATTTATTTATGACACCTGATATTATCTTTGATTTAAATGATAGGGTTCTCAATTTCAGGGATGCCGCAACCTTAAACCCGAAACTCAAAAAAGGAAAAATTTTCAGGTCATCTTCCTTGACCCAGTACCAGAATGAAGCTTTTTTCCCGGATTTGATTCAGGCATACTCCATCACCAAAGTAATTGATTTACGGGATGAGGACGAATATACTGAAAATCCCTACACAGATGAAGCAAAATCTCTTTTTACACATCTTTTGATGAGCATTGATCCCCGTAAACAGTCTGTAAATTTCATAAAAAATTTTCATTATGGCACTAATCATGAGATTGCATACAGACACTATGCCGTGGAACATCAGCATATATTCAGGAGGTTCTTTGAGGAGGTAAATCCTGAAACCGATATTATTCTTGTCCATTGTCATGCAGGAAAGGATAGGACAGGGGCTTTAGTCGCCCTGGTTGCTTTGCTCCTGGGGGAGTCCATGGATAATATCCTAAAAGATTATCTTAAGAGTGAGGCTGATACTGAACCCCAAAAGCTGCAATCGTTTCTGGAAATTGTAAGAAGAGCAGGAGGCGCGGCAGAATATTTACAAAATTGTGGTGTAAATGAAACCTGTATCAATCACTGGATAAAACATCTGTCATCATGAATCATCGCCCAACTTTAGCAATATACGGAATTAAAGACCGTAATACATTTGGCTCACCAGGATATACACACGACCATAATCTGTGTTTAATGCAGGATGGAAAAATTCTTCAATATCTTCATTTGGAGAGAATCAGCCGAATAAAATTTGACAACAATCTGGACCATTGGCTGGAGCGGCTTATAGATGAGCAGGCATTGGATTTGCCGGAATCCTTTGACTTTGTAAGTGTTAATTCCTTCGTTGGTAATGCTTTTATCTCTAAAAACGGAAGAATACGATTTGAGACTGCACCCCAAAAAAAACTATCCTGCGATTTGACAGAGGGCTTTTCCTGGTTTGAGTCCCGAAACTGGACTGGAAAGTCGGTTAGTGCTTATAATTGTTCTCAGGAATTGGCTCATATTGGAAGTTGTTTGCCTTTTTTTGGAGAGTTCCAGGATAATAGCTTATGGATACAATTTGACGGTGGCTCAAGTCTGGGTAATTTTTCGGCATTTTACTATAAAAACGGGTTGATTCACCTTCTGGAAAATCACTGGGAATTAGTGTACCTGTCTAAATTTTTTAATAATAACCCTTTTATTTTCCGCATTTTACAATCCCTCCCGGGTGATCACTGTAGCGTACCGGGAAAACTTATGGGCTATGCATGTTGGGGAAATTATTCCGAAGATATCGAAATCTGGCTTAGCAATAATGATTATTTTAGTGATTACTGGAACAGAGAAAACGAAATTCTGTATTCTGCCAGTAAAACTTTTGGTGTAAATATCCCTGATTTTGACAATAAAGCGTTGTTCTTACAGTCGGTGGCAGCTACGCTTCAGCATATTTTTGAAAGGGAGTTTATTCAGAAAGTCAAAGCATTACAAACTCAAACCGGGGCTGATAAATTATATTATTCAGGCGGTTGTGCATTAAATATTCTTGCTAATTCTAAACTTGTTCATGAAAACATCTTCAAACAGGTCTTTATACCCCCTTGCTGTAATGATAGTGGATTAAGTATTGGAGGAGCTGCATTACTGGAAAGAAAAAAAGGAAACGAAATTTCACTTCATTCTCCCTACCTTAATAATATGGGCATTAAAAATGAAAAACTACCGCAGATTTCAAACGATTTAATCCGGGAAACTGCTCTGATTCTGATGAATAAAGGAATTATTGGAGTATGTAACGGAAACGCAGAAGCCGGCCCGAGAGCTTTGGGAAACCGAAGCCTGATTGCTTTGCCTGATTCTAAATCCCTTGCTGAACATTTGAGTCGTAATATCAAAAAAAGAGAGTGGTACAGGCCGGTTGCTCCGATTATGCTCAGCGAGATAGCTCAAAAAGTAGCTTGTGAAGCAATTCATCCTTTGGCAAAATATATGCTGATGGATTTTACCATTAAACCGGAATATAAAAAGTCTTTAATCGGAGTTATACATGCAAATGGTACTACGAGAATTCAAATATTAACAGAAGAGAAGGAAAACCCCTTTATGTACCGGTTATTGTCCTTTTTATTCAAAGAATATGGTATTTTAGCATTAATTAATACTTCATTTAATATACAGGAACCCATTATCCATACCCCTGAAAATGCGATGGCTTCTGCTCAGAAAATGAAACTGGATGCTATTGTTCTCAATCATACACTAATTAATCTGAAATGAAATACAACGAAATTAAACTTGCTGCTGATTATACGCATTTTCTTTATCAGGAAGAAATCCTTTTTGGAAAATCTTTTTTGCATGTACTTAAGTTTCATGCTGAGGGATTGGCTGCTGTATGCGATGATTCTGGATGGTATCATATTGATTTAAGGGGAAATCAATTGACCCCGAAAAGATATGACCGTACCTTTGGGTTTTATTTTGGTCGTGCCGCTGTAATTGAAAAAGGCAATTTTTTTCACCTCGATACAGAAGGGGTAAGGGTATATCCCGAATGCTATGCGTGGTGTGGTAATTATCAGGAGAAAATCTGTACTGTAAGAGATTTTGATGGTAAATATTTTCATATTGACTTAAATGGCACCGCTGTTTATACCTCAAAATATACTTATGCCGGTGATTTTAAGGATGGTTTTGCTTGTGTCAGGCTTGAAAATGGTCTTTTTAAACATATTGATTGCAAGGGTAATTATCTGAATGCCAAAGCATTTAATGACTTAGGGGTATTTCATAAAGGTATAGCAACTGCTAAAGATGCTGGCGGTTGGTTCCATTGTAATCTAAAAGGCAATGAGCTATATCCCCGTAGATTTGCTGTAATCGAGGTCTTTTACAACGGATTTGCTTTGGTTGAGGAATTTGGAGGCCAAAAATGTGTGATTAATGAATCAGGAGAAACAGTAATTGTTTTAAAATGAATATTATTGTGTTCTAAAACCATCCCCTACCTCACTCCACCAACGCCTTCTTAATCTCCTGCAACTTCAGCAATGCCTCCACCGGTGTCATACGGTCTATATCCACACCGGCAAGCACCTGACGGATTTTCAGGGTATCGGCGTCTTTTAGTTCGAACATATTGAGCTGAATGGTTTGTTTGCCGGAAAATTTAATGGATTTGGCGGTCTTTTTATCTTCTACCTTGTACTGTTCAAAATGCTCCAGCAACTGTTTGGCTCTTTGGGTCAGGAAGGGAGGCATGCCCGCCATTTCTGCTACATGAATCCCAAAACTATGTTCACTTCCGCCGGCCTTGAGTTTCCGCAAAAAGATGATTTTTCCGTTATGCTCTTTTACTGAAACGTGAAAATTCTTCACCCTTTCGAGTCTTCCCTCCAGTTCATTTAATTCATGATAATGCGTAGCAAACAAGGTTTTTGCCCTGCAGTCCGGTGTTTCATGAAGATATTCCACCAAAGCCCAGGCAATCGAAACCCCGTCATAAGTACTTGTACCTCTTCCGATTTCATCCAGCAGTATGAGAGACTTTGGCGTAGCATTATTGACAATCTGAGCGGTTTCATTCATCTCCACCATAAAAGTAGATTCTCCTCCGGAAAGATTATCCGAAGCGCCCACCCGGGTGAAGATTTTGTCCACGATACCGATACTTGCCCGCGAAGCCGGTACAAACGAGCCCATCTGAGCCATCAGCACAATCAGCGCAGTTTGTCTCAGTAAAGCCGATTTTCCCGCCATATTGGGCCCGGTAATGATAATCACCTGCTGATTTTCACTGTCCAGATGTACATCATTCGGGATATAGGGACTGTCAGACGGAAGCCGCGTTTCAATTACAGGATGTCTTCCCTCTTTAATATCAATAATTCCACTGTCATTGATTTCCGGCTTGGAGTACTGATTTTTTCTGGCAGCAATCGCAAAACTCATCAGCACATCCGTTTCTCCGAGAATCCGGGCATTTTGTTGGATTGTACTTACATAAAGCTGCAATTTCTGAAGAAATTCCGAATACAACTCTGTTTCAATCCGTAGAATTTTCTCCTCCGCATTCAGGATTTTTTCCTCATAAATTTTTAACTCTTCCGTAATATATCTTTCCGCATTTGTCAGGGTTTGTTTCCGGATCCATTCCGGCGGAACCCGGTTTTTATGCACATTCGTTACCTCGAGATAATACCCGAATACCTTATTATAATGTACTTTCAGGGAAGGAATTCCCGTTCTGACCATTTCGCGCTGCTGAAGCTGAAGCAAATAATCCTTTCCGGATTCCTGAAGCGTCCGGAGTTCGTCGAGGTCAGAAGATACACCCCGGCGAATAATGCCTCCGTCCTGAAGAGAGCCACTTGTTTCCTCTGCCAGATAATGCGTAAGCACTTCGAGAATTCCGGACACATCTGAAAACATCTGCGCCTTTTGAGTAAGAACCGGCGAATTAAACTGCTGAAATACCGAACGGATGGGTTCAATCAGAGAAAGAGAATTCCGAAGAAGCATTGCCTCCCGGGGAATGAGCCGCTGCGTAGCCGTTTTGGAAGCAAGCCTTTCGAGGTCTCCCAGTTTTTTGAGATATTCGCAAAGCTTATCAAAGATAGTAGAATGAGTCAGAAAGTTTTCTACGATTTCCAGTCTCTCCTGAATCTGAGTTACATTTTTCAGGGGAAAACACAATGTCTGACGAAGTGCCCTTGCGCCCATAGGCGTTTGGGTGAAGTCTATGATATCCACTAACGAAACCCCTTCAGGATGAAGCGAGTGGACAAGTTCAAGGTTTCTTACCGTAAACGGATCCAGCCATACATATTCCGAATCGTTAAAACGATAAATCCGGGAGATATGACCGAGATTTTTCTGTTGATTTTCATCCAGATAATGAACAATTGCGCCCGCTGCTATGATACCGTTAAACTCATCATCCACCCCAAATCCTTTCAGCGAATGAGTTTTAAAAAGCCCGAGTAGTTTTTCCCTTGCATAATCCGTCTGATAGAGCCAGTCTTCCTGACGCGTCACAAAATATTTATCCCCGAAGTGCTCATGAAAGGTTTTCAGATCTTTTTTGGGGACGAGAATTTCGGAAGGAAAAAAATTATGAAGAATTTTTTCCACATATTTTATATCTCCGGAAAGACAAAAGAAATCACTGGTAGAAATTTCGATAAAAGCAATTCCGATATCTTTATTCTGAGGGCTAAAATAAAGTGAAGCCAGATAATTACTTTTATTGACCTCCAGAATTTTATCATTAAAGGTAATCCCGGGTGTAACAAGCTCAGTTACTCCCCGTTTTACGATTCCCTTAGCCATTTTGGGATCCTCAAGCTGATCACAAACGGCCACCCTTTTACCCGCCCTTACGAGTTTGGGTAGATAAGAATCCAGCGAATGATGCGGAAAACCCGCAAGTTCAATCTCAGAAGCCGAGCCATTTCCCCTTTTCGTCAGCACAATACCCAGAATTTTGGAAACCACGACAGCGTCCTCCCCAAACGTCTCATAAAAATCCCCCACCCGGAATAAAAGAATCGCCCCCGGATATTTCGCCTTAATCGCTGTATATTGTTTCATCAGTGGTGTCTCGGAATGTCCTGCCATAAATCTGTACCGGTTTTGAAGTTTCTCGCTTTATTTTTCTGAAAATTTGCACGAAATTAATAAGAAATTGTGAATTATAATGAAAAGGATTTATATTTGCGTATCATTTGTACTTCCAAAAACTCCTTGCAGAGTAAAAGCAGGCTTCCTAAGGTGGGAAGCCTTAGCTTTTTTTGGGTGCACTCCGCCGTTTGTGTCCTCACAACCGGTGCAACGTCCCCCTTTCCTCCTGCCGCCGCCCTTTGTGTCCTCACAACCGGCGAGCCCCTCACCACTTGCACAAATAAAATAAAAACCCTAAATTTGCAGCCCAATTGAAAAAATAAACCAAAGCGATGGCACTTAACTGTAACCCTGTTCAGGGAATGCGGGATTTACTTCCGGACGAGGTAGAACTGAGAAGATACGTAACAGAAACGATTCTCGATGTCTATAAAAAATATGGATTTACCCAGATAGAAACCCCCTGTACTGAGCACATCCATCTGCTTACCGGCGGAGACGGAGGCGAAAACGAAAAAATGCTGTTTAAAATCCTCAAAAGAGGAGAAAAACTCATTTTGAATGAAAATACACAGGAAAAAGACCTGTGTGATATCGGCCTTCGCTTTGACCTCACCGTTCCCCTTTCCCGGTACTATGCCATAAACCGCGAAAAACTGCCCCGTCAGTTCAAAGCAATACAGACAGGCAGCGTATGGAGAGCCGAAAGACCCCAGAAAGGAAGATACCGTCAGTTTACTCAGTGTGACATAGACATCATCGGTGTAAAAGGAGTCATTGCCGAAACAGAGTTGATTATGGCCACCTCCGAAGCCCTGCTTAACCTGAGTTTCACCCGCTTCGTTGTCAAAATCAACGACCGCAGAATCCTCGAATCCCTCGCCGAATACTGCGGATTCCCTACAGAAGCTTACGGAAACGTATTCATCATCCTCGACAAACTCGATAAAATCGGCGTGGAAGGTGTAAGAAAAGTACTCGAAAAAGCCGGCTATGCCCCCGAACCCATAGAAACCTTCCTGAATATTACCGCACAATCCGCAACCCTGACCACAGACGAGTTGCCCAAAGTGTTGCCCAATCTTTCCGAAAACGTCCTTCAGGATTTACAGAATGTAACCCGGATAATCACTCTTTTCTCCGAAGGCCGCTTCAATATACAATTTGATATTTCCCTCGTAAGAGGAATGGGATACTACACCGGGCAGATATTTGAAGTAGCCGTCAGTGACTTTGGCTCATCCATAGCCGGAGGCGGCAGATACGACAAGATGATTGGGAAAATGCTCGGCGGAAAAGAAGAAATTCCGGCCTGCGGATTCTCCATCGGATTCGAAAGAGTAATCATGCTCCTGACCGAAATGAAATTTCAGCTACCCCAAAAAGCCGAAAAAATAGTCATCCTTTATCCGGAAGAAACCGATATTCTTCCATTAATGGAAACAGCCACCCGGCTCCGTACAGAAGGCAAAATAGTATTGCTGGAAGCAGAGAAAAAAAACAGGAGAAAACAACTCGAAGATTGTCGCAATCAGGGGTACAGTACTTTTGCCATCTATACCGAAAACCAACCCCTTGAACTGCGGGAAAATCAATGAAAATAAAAAAGTACGGCTGCATCCCGCAACCGTACTTACAAACACAATCAAATACCCTTTTTATACCAACATTTTCTTTGCAAGATAAAAATCCACCTTTTCGCAGGTAGTATCAGCGATTCTGTCATCCATTTCCTGAAGCGTTTTGGGCGGAGGCACAATTACCTTATCTCCCCTTTTCCAGTTCAATGGAATCGCTACCTTATGCGCATCAGAGAATTGCAATGCATCAAGAACTCTCAGGATTTCATCCATATTCCGGCCTACATTGAGCGGATAATACATGATTAACCGGATTTTCCTGGTTGGGTCAATAAAAAATACCGCTCTCACGGCAGCCGTTTCGCTTTCATTTGGCTGAAGCATTCCATAAAGTTTGGCCACTTTCATATCCAAATCCGCAATAATCGGAAAAGAAAGATATACTCCTGTTTTTTCCCTCACATTATTTACCCAGGCAAGGTGAGAATGAATACTGTCAATACTCAGTCCGATAAGTTCCGTATTCAAATCGTCGAACTCTCCCTTTCTCTGCGCAAACCCGCTTAACTCCGTAGTACAAACCGGTGTAAAATCCGCAGGATGTGAAAACATAACTACCCATTTGCCAGGAGCAAAATCCGAAAATTTGATTTTACCGGTAGTCGTTACCGCCTCAAAATCAGGAGCCTGATCCCCAATTCTGGGCATTGAATAAAAATTGTTAGATTCCATAAGAAGTTGAATTTATAATGTTAATACAATCTATTATCTTATTAAAGGGCTTTGTCATACCCTTTTCCGGAACTGCACATTCCCTCAGCGGAGCCGAAGAGAACGAAATCCCGGAAGTTTTTCAGTACTTAAAGCATCGTCGTAGGACATACATAATCCGTAAGCGCAAACTTCCCGGACTCCTTCAGCGTTTTAAATCCGCCATCCACATCAATCAGATTGTCATATCCCCTGGCTTTCAGGATACTACAGAAAATCATAGACCGGTACCCCCCCGCACAGTGAACATAATATACCTTGTCCTTCCGGATTTTGGTCATACTATCATTGATATAATCCAGGGGTGCATTGATTGCCCCTATAATATGCTCACTATTATATTCACTTGCTTTTCTCACATCCAGAATCAAAACCGAATCATCTTTTTCATGAATATCAATTAACTGCTCAGCCGATACGGACGGAATCATTTCTACCTCTTTCCCTGCGCTTTTCCATGCTTCAAACCCCCCTTCAAGGAATCCAAGCGTATTATCATATCCTACACGTGCCATTCTTACGACAACCTCCTCTTCTCTGCCCTTTTCAGTAACCAGTAAAACCGGTTGATTGATATCCGGAATCAGCGTTCCCACCCAGGGGGCAAAACTTCCGTTAATCCCGATATTAATCGCATTGGGAATAAAGCCCTGCGCGAAAACCTGAGGGTCTCTTGTGTCCAGAATCAATGCATTCAGCTCATTGGCAACAACTTCAAAATCATTCACAGACAAAGGCTTAGTCCCTTTTTTCAGCACAGTATCAATACTTTCATATCCCCTGATATTCATCAGTACATTGGCCGGAAAATATCCCGGAGGAGGAGTAAGTCCCGTAAGAAGTTCCTGAATAAAACCCTCCTTAGTGAGCTCAGGACGGAGTGCATAGTTCAGTTTTTTCTGGTCACCGATTGTACTTACCGTTTCCTTGCTCATGTTTTTACCGCAGGCACTTCCCGCTCCGTGACCCGGATACACAACAATATCATCCGCCAAAGGCAAAATTTTATCCTGAAGAGAATCATACAGGTGAGCAGCAAGTTTTTCCTGAGTGAGTTCTGCAATTACTTTTTGTGCAAGATCGGGTCTGCCTACATCTCCTATAAAAAGCGTATCTCCCGTAAAAACAGCACTTTCCTTCCCATTTTCATCTATCAGCAAAAAACACGAACTTTCCATTGTATGACCCGGAGTATGAAGCACCCTAATCTTAATCTTTCCCAGAGATAATTCCTCATTATCCTTTGCAACATAAGCATCAAAACCCGGTTTAGCCGTAGGCCCGTAAACAATTGTAGCCCCCGAAGCCTTTGCCAGATCAATATGCCCTGATACAAAATCAGCATGAAAATGGGTTTCCAGTACATATTTAATTTTTACCCCGTCCTTCTCTGCACGTTCAATATAGGGAGTAATTTCCCGAAGCGGGTCAATAATAGCAGCCTCTCCTTCTGAAACAATGTAATAAGCTCCCTGAGCCAGACATCCGGTATAAATTTGTTCTACTTTCATATAGGTTAAAATATTAAGATGAAAACTGAATGCAAAGTTCCGGAGATTTTGAAAACTATTCTGTGATAAAGATTACATACCTCAATTTTTTTTTTAAATTTTAGAGAAAACCGGCAAAAGCCTGTCCTTCTATTCAACCATAACCTTTCAAGTACCCGTATCATTCATCCTTTATACCTTCCCCGAAAGATTACTTTTCGACCAGACCCTTAATCGCATCCTGAATCTCAAACAAAGCGTCATGATTATCCGGCTTACCCACAGGTACCCCATTTTTAGGCAAAACCTGAAGCCCGCCAAAGGAACTTGTTTTATAATTAACGGGTAAAACGATAACCGGAATAAGCAAACATTCTTTACTCTGATGCTTCTGCAAAGCCACTTCCAGCGGGCTACCAAAAATAAAATCCGAACTCATAAAAAACGGAGAAACCAACAGCAGAATAATATCCGCATTTTCCATCAGTAACTGATACTGATCATCCACAGCAGAATCAAAAGTGAGCGTATCCGCCGAATTCCATCCGATAAGCCCTTTTCTTTCCATGGGCTTCATTTGCATATAAAGACTGTCATGAAAGGCTTTGTCTTCCTGAGCATGAATTACAAAAATATTTTTCTTTTTAGCGGGAGGATTATAACCATTCAGAATTTCTCTCAGGCTCGCTTTCAGCACAGGCGCTTCAGAGGTTTCCGCAGGATATAAGGTATAAGTAGGAGAATTCAGATCCACCGGGTTTTCCGGATCATCAAAAATTACACCCCGGTTCAGGTCTTCCCAGGTAGCAGCGCCGGATTTAATCAACCCCAAAGCCCCCGTAAAAGCCTCTCCCAGCGATTTACCGCTAATCCATGCAGTATAAAAATGCCTCGCAAAGGATTCTGCTATCGAGTCATTCACCGGCTTATTGGTGGCAATGACTGCTTTTACCCCGTTTTTGAGAAAAGCATTTATCTGTCCCTGACTGGAACATCCGTTTAGAAAAACCACTCTCACACAATTCTGAGCACCGACAAATTGAGCAAGTCCATCCGCATAAGCGTTTTTATTCAGATTCTGTTCCGCATCCTCCCACAACTCAATCGCTTTGGCGTTTGCATGACCACTGTAATGAAGGATAGCAATATTCCTGGGATTATCAAGCATATTCTGAGAAATCCCCGACAAAGTAGCGGCCTGATTCAGCACCGCCTGTATATTTTTTGCCTTGAATAAATCATTCAGTGCCAAGATTTCCTTGTCAGCACCTTCTAAAGGACGGGATCTGGAGTTTGCACAAGCCAGGAGTATTTTCATAAATTCACGTAATTTTCAGAATTTTTACAATAATCATCTATACGAAAACAAAGGTAACAGTTTATTAAAAATAATCACAAAAAAACGACTGCCATTTTTCATGACAGCCGTTTTTTTTATGTATGCAATTACACTGTAAAAGTGTTTATTCCACTACAATTTTTTGATGAGTAGCCCCTTTGGAAGTACGGATACTCAGGATATATACTCCTTTGGTTACTCCGCTTAATTCCATGGTCTGGTTTACACTCAAAGTATTATAATGAGTAGCATCCTGAATCAGTTTTCCGGTAAGGTCACGGATTTCAAGCGTTACGTTGTCTTTATTGTTCAACTCAACAGAAACCGTGAAGATACCATTATTTGGATTAGGATAAGCCTTCATTTCAGAAATACCCAATACCGTAGGGTCAATACTAACGCCGTTTTGTACTGTAACGGAAGCCGTTTGAGTACAACCTTTGGAGTCTTTTACTGTTACAGAATAAGTACCCGGAGCTAAACCAGTAGCTGTAGCAGTAAATTGCTGAGGTACAGTACTCCAGGTATAAGTATAACCCGGAGTTCCGCCACTTGGAGTAGCAGTTGCAGTACCATTTGTTCCGGATGAAGGAGTTGAAGTAGTATTAACTGCAATTGCAGACGGTACAACGATTGTAACCTGGCTAGTGGAGGTACAACCTTTAGAGTCAGTGATGAATACAGTATAAGTACCACCGGCAAGATTCATTACAGAACCACCTGTCATACCATTAGACCAGCTGTAAGTATAGGGAGCCGTTCCACCTGAACCGGAAGCAGTTGCCTGACCTGTCTGACCAGCACAGTTAGCATTGGTACCGGTAGCTGAGACGCTGAGTGCAGCAGGAGCTGTAATAGTAACAGAAGCTGTGCTCACGCATTGGTTCGCATCGGTTACAAATACAGTATAGGTACCGGGAGCGAGGTTGCTCGCATTTTGACCGGTTTGTCCGTTTGACCAGGAGTAATTCAGTGCACCTGTTCCACCGCTTGCAGAAGCTGTGGCAGTACCAAGGTCAGCAGCACAATTAGGGTTAGTTCCCGTAGCAGTTACAGTAGGTCCGCCGGAAGAACTGATATTTACAGTGTTTTGACCCACACATCCTACAGTAGCAGTAGCTGTTACGGTATAGGTTCCGGGACCAACGTTTGTTAAAGTAGCACCGGATTGTCCGTTAGACCAGGAATAAGTAACTGTCCCTGCATAGTTGGTTACTGTTGCAGTAGCACTACCATTCGTTTGACCGCAGTTTGCATTGGTAGGAGTGATATTCAGTACCAAAGGAGCAGCAGAAACGGTTACGTTGGCGGTAGTTGAACAGCCATTGGCGCCATTTACGGTTACACTATAGGCGCCTGCCGCAAGATTTGAAAGTGTTTGTCCTGTCTGATTATTATTCCAGGTATAGGTGAAAGGACCTGTTCCTGCCGTAACGTTTACAGTAGCACTACCGGTTGAAGCACCGCAGTTGGTAGTAGTAGCAGTAGCCGCAGCGGTAATTGGAGTAGTACAAGCATTACCAAAATTGGCACGAAGTACAAATGCGCGCTGAAAGTTAGCTCCGAATCCTCCGATATCTACCCAACCCACTGGAGGAGGCATTGTGCTCCACTGTACAAGTTGCTTACCGGGTACATAAATCCATGGAGTTGTTGCGATACCGCAGGTACTATCTCCCAGTTCATTTACACAAAGGAAGAACTCCCCTGCTGGAAGGTTTAAGTTTCCGGACGTAAGAGGAAGCGTAAGTACAACCCCACTATCCTGATCTACTTGCGTAAAAGTATAAGTTGCCGTACTGCCCAATGAAGCATTAGGGAGTCCACCAGACATATTATAAACACTCATGGAAACCTGCTGCCCTGCCCAAGGAGCAGAGAAGAAAGCAGTGATAGTGGTAAGCTGAGCCGCATTGGTAAGCGGGAACACCTGACCTAAACGCTTGTTTGTATTTGCTGCTGCTCCGATACCTACTGAACCTACAGCCGCACCGAAAGAAGCATAGTCTCTTGCCATTACGGTATCCGTTACAAGGAATAATGCGCCGGTTGTATCATTAGCCGAATTACTATCTCCTGTTGCATCTGTAATCAACTGAGCGGTATAGAGATCCTGAGTGCTTGCGGTAAATGGCCCAAATGAAGAAACACTCGACTGTCCAGCGGTGAGCGTTACTGCTGTGCCATTATAAGTATTTAATACAGTATTTGCTCCGTCCAATACTCTGACTGAACGGGTAGCACCCGTTGCGGTTGCTGTACCTACATTTTTTACTTTTCCGCTGAAGTTTACTGGGCCATTCTGAGAAATAGGCCAGATTGTAAGACCATTGGTAGGGTCAATACTATCAGCTCTCATATCTACTACAGGGGCATTGCTGAAATTCAGTTCATAGGATACAAAAATCACATTCTGGTCACAGGCAATCAGCGAACGCTGAGCATAACCGGGCAACTGTGCAATGGTAATCCCTCCGGATGATCCGCCTGCATTTGCATAGTCTGCATCCACATCGTGCTGAATATTGGTCAGTGTACCGGAAGGAAGTTGAACCTGTACAATAACGGCAAGAGAAGCTCCTCCCTGAGGGTCTCCCTGATTATTAACCCAAATGTAAGGGCCGCCCGGACTTGTTCCATCATATACCGCTCCGTACATCCCGGCAAGCGTGTGAGTAGCAGCAGGAATAGTTGCAGCAGCATTAATCGTTGCCGCACCAGATGCAGGGTTATTAATCTTAGTGATACTTGTGCTGAAATTTCCTACCCAAAACCCTCCGCCTCCACTAGGGTCATAAGTTATCCAGCGAACGGTGGTTTGGCCTCCTGTAAGGGCAGGAACTGTGAATGAACCCGTTACAAGCTGAGTTGCAATACTTACCTTTGTAATTGTATTAGTATTGTTTGCCATATAAACAGTAGTTCCATCGGTAGTCATAGCGCGCACACTACCAATTCCGGGAATCGTGAAGGCACCAAGGTAGGTTCCTGTTACATCATAGGTAAATACAGAATCAACTGCAAGTTGCCATTTGGTAACCCAAAACTCTGTTCCAGTCCATACAATTCCTACTCCGTTAGCCAAAGGCCCGAAGTCAAACTGAATATCCCACATTGCATTAGGATTCATTCCGCCACCGTTTCCGGTATTAAAATTGGATACCTTCTGGGTTCCGGTGCTTTTTGCCTGAATTCCGGGAGCCAGGTCCATATCAGATTGATTCAGGCTATGGGATTTTTTTAAAATCCTGCTGTCCGGCTGAATCAACGTCGCATTTCTTTGCGAATTTTGTGCCCACGCAAACTGTGTCAGACCAAGTCCCAACACAAGAAACGTAAGTAGGAAAATTCTAAACGTTTTGGTTTTTGTCATATTAAACTGAATAATTAATAAATGATAAAATATAAAATAATGTGTATAAAAAATTCAGGCGCAAATTACAAATTTTCTTCCAATACTGTATTTTTTACCCTGAATTATTTAACGATATCTTTTTATATTCCGTTGTTTTTGCCTCAAAATTTTTATCCCGGATACTCTTCTGTAATTTTCTTTTGCATTTGGAATAAAAATACCCTATTTTTGCAGGCTAATTGATAGTATAATGGACTTATTTACGAATCCTCAGGAAAAAATCAGAGAACTTACCGATAATATTAACAGGCACAATTATAATTACTATGTTCTGGCTAATCCCACTATTTCAGATTATGAATTTGATATGCTTTTAAAGGAACTTGAAGCCTTGGAAAGTCAGTATCCCCAATTTCGTTTGCCTGATTCGCCTACTTTAAGGGTAGGTGGTCAGATTACTAAGGAGTTCCCTGCCTTTGTTCATATCAGACCCATGCTTAGTCTGGGAAATTCCTATTCTGAAGAAGATTTGAAGGATTTCGATACTCAATGTACCAAATTAGCTGAGGGAAGAACTTTTTCCTATCATCTGGAACATAAATTTGATGGGGTTTCGATGAGTCTGCATTATGAAAAAGGACTACTTATCCGCGCCGTAACCCGAGGGGATGGTGTACAGGGGGATGAAGTTACTGCTAATGTAAAAACAATAAGAACAGTTCCTCTCAGACTCAAAGGAAAATCTATCCCTGATTTCGTGGAGGTAAGGGGAGAAGTTATGATGCTCAGAACAGAGTTTGATAAATGGAATGAAGAAAGAGCACTCAACGGAGAAGACCGCCTCATGAATCCCCGGAATGCTACAGCAGGCTCACTGAAACTTCAGAATTCCGAAGAAGTAGCCAAAAGACCGCTCACTTTTTTTGCCTATCAGATTGCTACAGACGAAGTAAATGCACTCACAGATTTTGAAAATGTAGAAAAATTTAAGGAGTGGGGCTTCAAAACCAGTGGAAATCAGGCCCTTTGTAAAAATATGGAGGACGTGCTCGGTTATATTCATCAGTGGGAACAAAAAAGATATGCGCTGGAGTATGATATTGACGGCATTGTAATAAAGGTGAATGAAATCGCAATGCGTGATTTTATGGGCTATACTGCGAAAGCTCCCCGTTGGGCGATTGCTTTTAAGTACCCTGCCGAAAAAGCCACTACCGAAATTGATTATATCAACTTTCAGGTAGGCCGAACCGGAAAAGTTACGCCTGTAGCAAACCTGAAACCGGTTTTACTGGCAGGAACGGTTGTAAAAAGAGCCTCTATCCATAATGCAGACGAAATTGAAAGACTTGGTTTACATACAGGGGATACAGTATATATTGAAAAAGGAGGAGAAATTATCCCTAAAATCACCGGAGTAGTACTCGAAAAAAGGCTGCCGGATTCTCAGCCGGTTGCATTCATTACGAACTGTCCCGATTGTGGTGCAACGCTCGTTCGCCCGGAAAAGGAAGTGAATTTCTTTTGCCCGAATGAACAGGCTTGTCCCCCTCAGATTAAAGGAAAAATCGAGCACTTTTCGCATCGTAAAGCCATGAATATAGACGGACTGGGTACTGAGATTATTAGTCAGCTGGTGGACAAAAACCTGATCAGGAACTACGGTGATTTATATTCTCTTCAGTATGAGTCTTTGGTAAAACTGGAAAAATTCGGAGATCTCTCGGCCAGAAATTTACTCAAAGCACTGGAAAACAGTAAACAAATTCCCTTCGACAGAGTCCTTTTTGCATTGGGAATCCGTCATGTAGGAGCCGTAGCCGCCAAAAAACTCGCCAGACACTTTGGAAGCCTGGAAGCGATTCGCGAAGCCACTGCAGAAACCCTCACCAACGTAAAAGATGTAGGGGAAACGATGGCGAATACAATCGTAGCTTTCTTTCTGGAAGAAGAAAATGTATTAATTCTTGAAAATCTAAAGAAAGCAGGGTTGTGCTTCCGTCAGGATATAGAAGAAGACACAGCGAATACAATGACAGATGATTCTCTCGCAGGCAAAAGTTTTGTAATCTCAGGCGTATTTGCCCATGCATCCCGGGAAGCTATCAAAGAAAAAATAGAATCCAGGGGAGGCGAGGTCAAAAGCGGAATAACCAAAAAAGTAACCTATCTGCTTGCCGGTAATGACGCAGGGCCTTCCAAAGTAGAAAAAGCGAAAGAGTTGGGTGTAACAATTATATCAGAGGAGGAATTATTAAAAATGCTTCAGTAATGTTTGAAAAAATTAAAACCTATTTCATAAACCGAAAAATAAAGGCTCTTACAATTCAGGGAAAAAAAATACCCCATGACTTTATCAGTTTATCCAATGCCAAATCCATTGGTTTACTGATTAATGTCAATCAGTGTAATACAGAAGACCTGAAAGATGTCCATCATTATATTGACGCTTTTAAGGCAAAAGGAGTTACTGTAGTGTTATTTGAGTTGAATTTTATCAAAAAGTCTATCCCCGGATTTAAAACTTCGGCTCATTCTGTTTTTATCAATCCGGAAAAAATCAATTGGCTGGACTTCCCGAATGCGACGGCTCAGTCCCAGATTGCACAACATAAAGTAGATATCCTGATTAATTTTGATACCTCCGATAAAATGACATCTCATTATATCTGTGCACTGGCCAATGCCAAAACCCGTACAGGTATTCATCGGGAAGGATTGGAGTCTTTTTATGAACTCATGGTTAGTTTTAAGGAAAACCGGTTCAAAAAAATGGTGCCTCATTTTGAGCATTACCTGAAAATGCTCGAGAAATAAAAAAACGTGGAACGGAAATATAAGCCGGATTCTGTATCTGCATTTTTTGCAGACCTTTATCATTTATCTGGGATTACAGTCACCCGTAACCTCAAGCAACCTACCCGCAGGCATCAGACGAGCAGCCCTTATTTTCTTTGCAGAAAACGCCTGCCTATTTGGTCTTGCAGCTCCCGAGGTTTACCTGGCTACAACGGTCACCCGCTATACCGGTGGGCTCTTACCCCACCTTTTCACCCTTACCGCTCCAAAGGTGTATTTCAGAGTGTATGAAAAATTAGACATATCCTCCTTTTCATACTTTCCGTACAAAATTTTTTTTAATTATTTTGTGAAAAAATATTACCCTTTGAAGTTTGGCGGTTTACTTTCTGTTGCACTTGCTGTATTTTACCAAAATAAAAACATTAAAATATCATTTTATTGACAATCAATACTTTACTTTAGTAAAACCCTTCCTGTTAGGAAGCGGGATGCTCTGCGCTGTCCGGACTTTCCTCGCCAAATCTTACATTGACGCGATAAAGTTTTCCGTTCCACATCACAAATTTACAAAAAAATAAAATAAAAATTTGTTTTTTTTAAAAAAAAAGCAGAACTTTGGTTACATTTTTGCAAATAATCCGTATTAATAATAAAAATCAAAACATTTTTTTAATTAATTACATTTTATATTAAAATTATCGAACTAATAAAACTACTATAATATTATGAAAATCTGGGCTTTTTTATTAACGTTTTTACTTTCAGTTACTTTTGTAAAAGCAACTCAATTCTCCGGTAGCGAACCCTTAGGTCCCGGATACGGTACTTCTGTTACTTTCATCTCCGATTTGAAGGTTTATCCAAATCCTACAAGTAACGGTATTTTCACCCTTGAGTTTAACTTTAATAACGAAGAGGAAATCACCGTTAGAATCTATAACCTTATTGGTAAAGAAGTATTGTCCGAAAAAACAACTTCTTCCAGCGGGGTATATGATAAAACCGTAAACCTCAGTGATTATCCAAAAGGGATTTACATTGTTGAAATCAGCAACGGAAGTCAAAAACAAACCAAAAGAGTTTCTTACATCTGATGGGTTCGTAATTCATCTTTAAAGTAAAGTCCATATTTTCATAAAAACAGAATTCTTATGTAGAGATACATAAGAATTCTGTTTTTATAATTATTTCTCTGTGGAATAAATTTCCGGTAAATAATCCATTCCCTTGCCGGAGGCTTTACTTTCCGGAAACAGTTGATGTAAGATTTAGATTTAATTACATTTTTTTTCAGGGTAGTTAAAAATTAAGTTAAAAAATAACGCTACATATTAGGGTAGTATTTTTGCAAAGAATAGTATTTAGTCAGGGCTTTGTTAAATAAAGAGTAATGATTAAATAATTGATTATCATTGCATTAATTTTATTTAAAAAGCCGTAAATCCATTCAGGATTCTTCAGGGTATAATAAGATTTCCGGTACTGGCATTCTCTAAGTAATATTTTTTATGAAAAATGGCTCATTTTTTGTTATTTTTATACAGAAATATTAACGATTAGGTTTATGCGCTATTTTATCACAGTATTATTGTTTTGCGTTCTGTGTATGCCTGAGCAGACTCAGGCCCAGAATCGTACTAATAGGGTAGTAACGGGGTTAGATGCTACTTTTGTAGATTACAAAGGGATGGTATCCGGAAAACTATTCAATCCTAAAAACTTCAATCCGGGACTCAGGCTTTCTGCCAATGTGTATTTGAATGGGTTATTAAATTATTCATTTACCTCTTCATTCGTCCCAAGAATCAGCTATCCTCAACCCAACGGCGAGTTTTTACCGCAGTTGTGGATGGATTTCAATACCGGACTGAAAATTAAATCCAATACCGGTTGGCTCCTCAAAGAAGAAGCCCGTATTGCTCCATATATCTATACCGGGATTGGCTATAATACTTCTGAAAGTATCAACAACTTTTATTTGCCGGCTGCTTTAGGAATGCGCCTGCGACTGAGCGATATGATTAGCCTTAACTTAGAGACAATGTATCGTCAGCGTTTTGAAGACAGGGTTCAGCCCATGAGTCATAGTCTCGGTGTGGTATTTGTACTTCCTTCCAATAAACCCCCCAAAGAAGAGGCTCCGATGGTAAAAAATAAGAAAACTGATGAGGAACCTGTTATTTCAAACAAAAATAAAAAATCAGAGACTGAACCTGTTATCGCAAATAAAAATAAGAAAACGGAAGTAACTCCTCCGGTGGAAGAAGAAGTAGTCGTTACTGCTCCCTCCAAACCCATCAAATCTTCTCCTAAACTGCCCGCAAATGCGGATGACAAAGACAATGACGGAATCCCGAATGACCTCGACGGATGTCCTGATGACGCAGGAAGTAAAGAAGATGGCGGTTGTCCGGAATGGGCGCTGGTAAACAAAGCCAAAGATAATCCTTCCGCTGATTTGGGTACAATGCCTGATGCAGATAAGGACGGAATTGCTGACGCTTTTGACGGTTGTCCCAATGAAGCAGGTCAGAAAGAAGATGGCGGATGTCCTCAACGGTATGCTGTAGCCAAAGCAGTAGATAAGTCTATCGTCAGAGGAGAAGCAAATATCGTAAAAAGAACTGCCTCTGCTTCCACTCCGGTTGCTTCTGAGTCCGTTAAAAGTGTAAGTGCTACCGCTGTGGCCGCTTCAGATATGGATCGTCTCAGTCAGATTGCCCGCCTTTTGAAATATAAACCTGGTACTGATAAACTTACTGACGATAGTAAGCCGTTAATTACCGAAATCCGTACAATCATGGATAAATATCCCGGGTTCAAACTCAAAGTAGCCGGGTTCTATGGTGCAGAAGCTGACAGCGAAGACAATAAAATTCTGGCCGTTACCAGGGCATTTCAGATTAAGCGTCTCCTCATCCTTGATCAGGGAAAAAGCCCCGCAAACATTGATTCTGATGGAGTTGTTACTTCTAAATCAGAAGGAGCAGCGAATCTGAACAGAATTGAGCTGAGCCTGATTCCAAGATAGTTAATCCGGACATAACATATTAATTGAGAAAGCCACTCCCGTAAGAGTGGTTTTTTTATGCTCCGTAATGCAGTGCCCGATTTTTTATACTCACCGGAATTTCGTAGTTTTGCTTTCAGATATAGATTATTATAATGTATGAGCAATAAAGCAATTTCCAAATTATTAAAACTGACAGCGGATTTACTGGAAATAAAAGGCGAAAATCCCTTTAAAGTTACAGCCTACCAAAGAGCCGCAAGAGCACTCGAAACTCTGGGTGAGCCGGTAGAAGAATACGTAAGAAAAGGATTATTGAATCAGGTTCAGGGAATAGGAAGCAGCACTCAAAAATCGGTAAAGGAAATTCTGGAGACCGGAACCTGCTCCGAGTTGGATATGCTTCAGCAATCTGTTCCGGCAGGAGTACAACAAATGTTGCAGATTAAAGGAATCGGACCCAAGAAAATTCAGTTTTTCTGGTTGCAGATGGGCTGGGAAAATCTGGGTGAGCTTTATTATGCCTGTACTGAAAACCGCCTCGCTCAGGAAAAAGGATTTGGCGTAAAAACCCAGGAAAATATAAGGCAATCAATAGCGTTTTTTCAGAGCAACGAAGGGAAGTTTCTGTACGGAAAAATTCTCCCTTATTGTGAATTGGCTTTAGAAAAACTTCAGCAGAAATTACCCGGAATACAGATCAATTTCTCCGGTGAAATAAGAAGGAAATCTGAGATTATCCATGAAGTACTCTTGGTGGTAGGGTCAGTAGAGGTTATGACTGAATGTATCGGTGCAATACGCTCAATGTTTTCTGTTCTGGATGAAACGACGGAAAGTTCGGCTTTTATTTTTAAAGATTATGATAAAGGAATCAAGTGGAAAGTGCTTTTTACCGGCAATTTTCAAAAAACCTTATTCCTTACCTCCTCCGCTCCGGAACACCTTGAGCAGCTCGGCGTTTCTCCTCAAACAGAAATCGAATCGGAAACCAGTTTTTATCTCTCAAAGGGCCTTCCTTTTATAGTGCCGGAACTCAGAGAGGGACGAAACGAAGTAGAACTTGCCAGAAATAATCAACTGCCTGTATTGATTGAAGAAAGCGATATCAAGGGAGTGGTTCATGCTCACTCCACGTATTCTGACGGAGCCAATACCCTCAAAGATATGGCACTGGCTTCTCAGAAAATGGGGTATGAATACCTGCTCATCACTGACCACAGTAAAACGGCTTTTTATGCCAACGGACTTTCAGAAGGGCGAATCGAAGAGCAGCAAAGAGAAATAGACAAACTCAACCTTCAGCTTGCACCCTTTAAAATTTTTAAAGGAATAGAATCAGATATTCTCTATGACGGAAGCCTGGATTATGAAGAAGATGTCCTCAAAAGTTTTGATTGTATCATTGCTTCAGTGCACGCAAATCTCAAAATGGATGAAACAAAAGCCAATGCACGTCTGCTAAAAGCCATCGAAAATCCTTACACCAGAATCCTCGGACACCCAACCGGAAGGCTATTGCTTTCCCGAAACGGATATCCGGTAAACCATAAAATGATGATTGACGCCTGCGCTGCCAACGGTGTGGTAATCGAACTCAACGCCAACCCTTATCGTCTGGATCTGGATTGGCGCTGGATTCAGTATGCTATGGAAAAAAATGTAATGATTAGTATAAACCCGGATGCCCACTCAATTGAAGGAATTCAGGATATCAGATACGGAATAGCAGCAGCCCGCAAAGGAATGCTATCTTCAGGGTATTGTCTGAATGCAAAATCACTCGCTGAGTTTACTCAATGGGTGAATAAGCAGTAGTTTATATTTTTACAACTGCTCCTGAACCGGTGATTTTTACATTCATCGAAGGAGTACCTCTGTAACGTACACTTCCGCTTCCGGAAATATTTACGTCCATTTGATTTGCAACATCTACGGTTACATTGCCTGAGCCTGTAATCGTGATAAAGGATTTATCACAAGGCTGCATCAGAAAATCCGCATTTCCGGAGCCATCAATAGTAATCTGGTTTTCCGTACTTGTTCCTTCAGTGGTAATATCGCCGCTGCCCGTAACTTTGGCCGTGATTTTGGTACAGTTTACACGATAACGGATATCGCCGGAACCACTTAACTCAACTTTCGTTTCTCCCTCATTAAACTCATCCAGTGTATTGATATCTCCTGAACCGGTAAGTTTTATACCGCTCATCACCGGAGTGTGAACAAAAACGGTAACTCCTTCATGGTCAAACCGAAGGTTTTCTTTTTTATAATGTATTACAAGCTCTCCGTTTATAATATCCGTTGCAACCTCAGGAGTAATATTATCCTCTCCGTGCAAAATGATTTTTTGAACAGAGTCTTTAATAATTACAACCTCGAAATCGCCTTCAGATACAAGGGAAGAAAATGAGCCCACGGGCGTTCTTTCTTCATCAATAAAATGTCCGTTCCCTCTGATGACTTTTCCAAAGTTAAAACAGGCAGAAAAGGCTACTGCGGTAAGGATAATCAATAAAAATGTAATCTTTCTCATAATGTGATATTAATTTGTCTTTGTGTAAGACGATTTAAACGCGATAATTGTTGCATGTATCCGGTTTTTTTATGAAATAAATTATTCTGCCACACTCTTATAGATAATTCAACTTTTTTCTATTCTATTCGTATCAGGAAAATAAAGGTTAAGTAAACATGACATCAGAATCCAGTTCCTTCCACCGGTTCAATATTCATACTGCATTATTGTGTGCCGGATTTATCCTCGTTCACTATATTCTTTTTGGAATGATATTTCACCGGTTCAGCATTCCGGTGTCTTTGCTGATTCATCCCGTTTTCCTGAAATTATTTCTGACTTATCATGCTACAGTCACCCTCTTCAGTACTTTTACCGGCTCACTCATCGCAATTATCCCTTTTTATCAGTGGGATTATTTCCGGCGGTGGCTGAGAAGTTCCCTTTTGACGCTGATGGTACTGGAAGGAGTAATAACGATTCTCCTGAGTTGGGGATTTATGAAGCTGCTTTCCCTTCAGCCCATTTTTAACTTACTGGAATCCCTTCAGTAAATTCTCGGCACTTCCATGTAAGACTTTATGTCTTCTTTCCAAAATTTATAGTAAATTCAGTCCTGAAATACAGGGACTGAAGAGAATGTTTTGTCTTCTTTTCTGGACAAATACGATTCTTTTTTATCATTTTTTGTCATAACCGTTTTTTTTTTAACGGAATAATTATTTCTCACGGTTTTCCGTTTTTTGTTTTTATTTCCAATAAACGGAGATTTTTTTTAGTTAAATGTATTGTATTTGGATATTTATTACAATAAAAAATACTAAAATTTATATTTATTTTGTTCATTTTCTTCAATCTTTAAAGAAATTCGTTAATTCTGCAAAATTACCTGAATAAGCGTGAAAAGTGGTATGTAATTTGATGTTAAGTTTATCATGATTTTTAATAAAAATATAAAAAGGGATTGACTTTTCATATTTTTAAGGAGTATAGAATAAATAGGTTTAGAATTGTACTTTATTTAACAGAAATTTATTGAATTAAATTAATATATACTTTCCCTCCAAAATTGTGAAAATATTCTTTTTTTTAAAACATAAAATTGTACTAATGAAAGAAAAAATAACCAAACTCCTCTTTATACTGTTTTTTTCCGGAGTCACGACATTAACGCTTGCTCAGGGGTCTGTTGGGAACTATATATGGTTTGACTCAAACCGTGACAATCTGCAAAATGAACCTGCTTCCTCCGGGATTAATGGGGTTTCAGTAGAATTATGGTCTTCTTCCAATAGCATTGTAGGAGATATGGAAGATGTATTTGTGGATGTAACAGTTAGTGCAGACAGCATTCCCGGTCATCCCGGCTATTTCCGTTTCGCGATTTCTGCAACCGGAAGCTATTATTTAAAGTTCCCGGTCTCTCATTTGGGAGATGTGCTTACCGGACAGGACCCTAATCCTGAGATGGATGGTAATTCTGATGCGGACATTAACGGATTCAGTCCGCTGTTTTATATTGATACTGGTGGTGCCGGAGCGGCGTTGAATAATTATACAATAGACGCTGGATATATGACCTGCAACGCACCTGCTTTTAGTGTTTCTGCTACAGACCCGTCCTGCGGCGGGTTATTGTCTTACAATAATGGAAAAATTATACTTTCCGCAGTAAGCAATGCAAACCGGTATGATCTTTCCGCAGGAAATGCTTATGTGGGGATGGGATATCCTTTTGCCGGAGATTTAAGTACTGTTACAGCAGGCGAAATCCGAACCAATATGCCCAACGCCAATTCCACTCAGGTTTACACCATAAGACTCTTTGGCTCAGGTGACAACTGTCATACAGACCAGAATGTAACGATAAACCCTGTCCCCTGTGGTGACGGAACGCTCTTTATTGATGATTTCAGCACCAGAAGTATCCTTACAAAACAAACAGGAACAGGAACTGCTCTTGCTTCGGTACCTACCGGAAACGGAATTGGAGGAGAGTTGGATGTAAGACACGTCATCACCCCTTCTTTTGTTGAGGGAGACGTAGTCGAAACTATGGGTTCAGAATTGATGATGGCACTCAATATTTCTCATGGTGCTACTTATGGTGAAGTTACCCTTCAGTGGGACGGATCCGATGGAAATGCAAATACGATTAATTATACAGGATTGGGAGGACTGGATATTACAAGCGGAGGGAAAATAGACCGGATTCAGTTTGATTTATTATCTGATTTCACGAATAATGACTCACTCGTAATTACCATTGAGTTATTTACCGATTTTGGGGCAGCTTCTGAACAAAGACTGGTATTCTATGATGACAACGGCCTTTGGAATACAAAAACTTTCTTCCTTTCCGGATTTACCCCTTCGAGAGGAGCAGGTGCAGTCATGACAAGTATTGGAGCAATCGTAATGACAATCGATGCCACTCGCAGAACCGGAATGGAAATAGCAATTTCCGGTTTAAAAATGCCTCCGATTTCGTCTTTCCCCGTAGAACTAAAGGAGTTTACCGCAAGGCTAAGCAATACCGAAGGCCTGCTCGAATGGACAACACTCTCTGAAGCCAATGTATCTCATTTTGCTGTAGAACGTTCAATGGATAATGGAAAGTCATTTGAGTGGTTAGGAAATGTTCAGGCAGCCGGAAACAGCAACAATTCTGTTTCTTATGAGTTCAGAGACAAGGAAATCAACAATCTTTCATTAGATAAAGTATTCTACCGCCTCAAAATGATTGACATTGACAACTCATTCAAGTACAGTAATACTGCGGAGCTGAGTCTGGAGCCTCTCAGTGCTTTTCTGAACTTGTATCCTCTTCCGGCTTCTTCCCGTTTTACAGTTGAGTATCAGCTTCCTGATAACCGCATAGCAGAAATCAGAATTCTGAACTCTATCGGGCAGGAGGTTTATAAAGAGGTTCATAATCATGACAAAACGCTTGCTGTACAGAAAAAGGAAATTCATCTCAAAAATACAAATCCGGGTATCTATTTTCTGGAAATATCCTCCGAAAATAAAATCATTACCCGTAAGTTTATTATAAAATAACGCACTAACCTTTTTTCCTGAGCATCTGAATCTTTTTTCAGGTGCTTTTTTTATGGGGGTTCTGTTTGCAAATTCACGGATATCCATGACCAAAAATTTTGTTACTTTGCAGCATAAATTCAAACAGATTTCTTAAATATGGCTTCTGTAATTACACATTCACTTTTGGGATTCGGGCTTACGAGGGTGCTTCCCCGGGATAAAAGAACCCCTCTTTTTGTATTGCTTGCCACGATTGCCCCTTCGCTTCCGGATCTGGACAGCTTAGGCTTTTACGCAGGAATCCCCTATGAGAGTTTTTTCGGACACAGAGGTTTTTTCCATTCTTTTCTTTTTTCGGTAATGATTGCTTCCTGTATAACGTTGATTATCAGAAAATATACCTCTTTTTCAGGCTTTTTTGTGCTTGTGTTTTTCTCTTGTATCGTTGCTTCTCACGGAGTTCTTGACGCAATGACGACCGGGGGTAGGGGAGTGGCACTTTTATCCCCCTTTGAAAATACCCGTTTTTTTCTTCCGTGGAGAGTCATTCAGGTCTCGCCCATGTACATCTCTCAGTTTTTTGGAGAATGGGGCAGGGAAGTGCTGATGAGCGAAATGAAATATGTGTGGCTACCGTTAAGCATACTGATTTTCCTGAGATGGATAGCAGTAAATTCTTTTCCGGCCTTGCACAAATACCAATAAAAAATCCGCTTCTGCGATTTACACAAAAGCGGACTTCTATCTGAAATCAATCCTTACATCGTCTGAAATGCCTCAAGCCTGTCCTGAAGTTCACCAAAAGTATAGGGTTTGAAATCGTTCAGTTGAATGGAATTGTCTTTTCCTGTGGTGATTTCCTTAAAACAAAACTGAGGGTTTCCGTTTACATTCCGGGTTCCTACAACCAGAAATTCAGCATTAAGCGGCGTGTTCGATAAGCTAAAAAACTTCCCGGAATTCATCATTGGAAGTACTACCCGACGGTTTTTGAGAATTACCTTAACATCTGTTTCCTGCATATTATCGCTTTGTACAAACAGCGGCGGCCCCTGAGGAAATGAGAAAAACTGATCACAATTTCCCCAACCAAGCTGATTGGTGGCAAAAATATAGGAATAGGCATATTTTGCCTGATACCCTTCTATCAACTTGTCTTTATTAATATTGAAAGCTTCTACCATTGCCGAGAGGTAATCATCTCCTTTTTCCTTAATTACCTGAAAATTACTGGTAAAAAACCTCATATCCTTTTCCCATTCTACAAGATTGAAGGCATAATCCCCTGCAAGATTTGTCCGCACATAATAAAAATCCTTATTCATTCTGGCTACCAGAGGCATTGTTTTTCTGACCGTTACATTTTTATAAATACGAATCTCTTCTTTGATTTTGAGCAATGCTTCAATATCTGTAAAAATGGATTGACCTAATCCCATTTCCTTTTGAAAAGGATTGAATAAAAGCGTTGAAGTTGCTGTGGCAAAAGCTTTTTCAGTCCAGGTAAGCCGGTCCAGATTCCGTTCTATGCCCGGTTTGTATTTCGCTAATATAGGATTAATACCCACTACACTCATTGTGATTTCAGGCTCCTGCAAAACATCCAGCGGGTCTGTCTTGATGGTAAATTCCAGTTCCACACTCCCCAGATCGAATCTTTTTTCATAGTCTTTGAATTCTTCCCTGCGGGATACATTGTAAATAACATTATTCTGTGGATTCAGATTGGTTTCTTTGGGTGCTACTCTCCAGTTCATTACCCCGCTTACCGGAAGTTTTTCTCCGTAAAACAACTGCATTTTTTTCTGTATCTCTTTCTCAGAAGGCATTTCAATCAGAATGGGATGCGTCTTTTTGAGGATTACCGGTTTCCCGTCAGCGGATGCATTGAGGTAAAACATTCCCGCAGTTTCAATCGGCATTTCCCCGCAGGAAGTAGTAAGATTGGAAAGCAGGATGTCGGCCATTTTGTAGCACTCTTTAACCTCTAAAGTAATGGGAGAAACTACGGGATTTCCATTCTGATCCAGAAAAGAATGAGGCGCAATTGTAAACACAGTTCCTTCTTTCGCCTGAAAAGAAATGTTCTCAGTAGCAGAAGGAGTAAAAGTAAACGTCTCGCTCTTCTTCATCGTCCGGTTCAGTAGCTGACCGACAGGGCTGTTATCCCACAGGATTTCCTCCAATTTGACTCCTTTCGGTTCATTGGCTTCAGGTATTTCTACTACAACGGCATTCTTTTCAGACTCGTTAGTTCCTGCTGCAACCGATGCGGGTTCAGAATAATCCGCTACCGCTGACGGGGCTTTTGCAGTAGTTTCAAAAGGTTTTGCCTTTTCTTCTGCTTCATTTTCAGGAATAGACAAGTCCAGTCCGGAGGTTACATTACCGGTTGCATTACCGGATTCTTTTACTTTGGTGCATCCCAGAACGGCAACGCATGCCAATACAAAAAACAGATTTTTCATAAAATGTAATAATTATATGAGTGAAGTGAAAAACAAAATGTCTCAAAAAGAAATAATTTTAATACAAACCTACTGAATTTTTTACCCTTGTAAAATACCAAAAAAAATACACTAAATTATTAAAACTCAATTTCCATTTCCACACCCAGGTGGTCAGAAAGATTGTAGGCATTCGCATGAGACTTAAACCATTTTGCTTTTCTTCTCATTGAAAAAATTTTGCTGCCGTTTTTTCTCAGCAGAATATAATCAAGTACCTCAGAACGTTTCAGGCTTCCCGGATTCTTGTACATTCCGCTAAAGGTGGACTGTATTTCCCCTTCGAGGACTCCGTCTTCTGCATCCAGTATGCCAAGCATATCCCGGTACTGAAGAGAGTCATATTTATTAACGTTCAGGTCTCCTGCAATAATTAAAGGAATGTTTTTTTGGGAAAAAGGCTCCACCATTTCTTTCATAATCTGCCGGAATTGTCTCTTTCGGGTTTGAGGGTACTTGTCTTCAGCCTGTAAATGAGTCCCAATCAGGTGAAAACGTTTGCCGTTTTTTTCGCCTTCTACCATCGTTGCGCCTTTTCGTGCCATACAATCCGGAATGCCGGAACAATATTTGAAAGACAAATCCTTCTTTTTTTTCATTTTTACCTTACTCAGAATCCAGATTCCACTTCCGGCTTTCAGCGAAAGTGATTTGGATTCAGGTTCGATACGGTAAGGATATTCTTTTTTGAGGGCCTTGCGGATAATTCTTTTGGATTTTTTACGGAATGCTTCCTGCAAAACTACTACATCGTAATCAGAATGCTTTAAAAGCTCTCCGATTTCTTTGGCCCGTTCATCTTTCTTGGTAAACTTAACGAGATTGGGAAGCATATAAATATTCCAGGTAAGAATTTTTAAACGGGTCTTACCTTCGACCGTGTCATTTTGGGAATATAAGCCAAAAGAAAAACAAAATCCTGCAAGGAGGATAAAAGCAATCAATTTTTTCATGATTTTTTAAAGATAAAATAAAGACTACAAATATATCCGTTTTTTATATAAATAACAAACGTAAGGACATAGGTAATTATTTTGAAATGAAAGAATTATTTAATGCAAATATAAAAGAAAAGGAATCTGCGTCCTTTGGGATAAAGGAAGTGTGAAAACAGGAAGCAAAGGAAAGCACGTTCTTGACCGTCAATCATTTTTTCGAAATACATTTTACAGAATTATTCAAACCAAACGGTAAAAACCGTAGATTTGCATCCTCAATTTAAAAATAAGAATTTATGTTTGATTTTACCAGTGTTCATTTAAAAGAGGTTGTGATTCATAATGTTGGCAATAAAAACAGAGAACAGGAGCTTACGCTTTCCGCTAAACCCCTGAACTTTGACGCACCCATTTTAAAAGAACTGTTACTGAAATATTTTCTTCAGCCTTTTAAGGAAAATGCCCTCTATAACCTCACCCATGAAGAAGACCTCCGACTGAATGAAATTTTCACTTATGCCTCAAATATATTCGATGAGCCTTCCCGTTTTTATGAAATGAGTTGCGCTATCGCCAAACACCTGTACGATAAATCTGAGCATCCGAAAATAAAATCAGGGGAGTTTTATATCGTTTATTTCAGGGATTGCGTACTCGATGACGAGGTCGCAGATGCTATCGGCCTGTTTAAATCGGAGCACAGGGATACCTTTCTCAAAGTAGAACAGGATGACGAAGGCATTAGTGTAGGCTACGAAACGGGGATAAATATCAATCGCCTGGATAAAGGCTGCCTGATTTTCAATATAGACAGAGAAAAAGGATACGTGGTTGCGGCAGTGGACGCAAGTAACAAGAACGAGGCTTTATACTGGAAAGACGACTTCCTGAAGCTAAGGCCCAGAGAGGACTATTTTTACCATACTCAGAACTTCCTGAATATCTGCAACAATTTTATAGAAGAAAGCCATGTTCCGGAAGAAAAGCCAGAGGTGATTGAGCTCCAGAAAAAAACACTGCAATTTTTCAAGGAGGAGAAAGTATTTGATGTACAGAAATTTGAAGAAGAGGTTTTGCAGGAGCCTGAAAAAATTGAATCATTCCGCACATTCAGAAAAGAATACGAAGAAACCAATCAGACGGAGGTACCGGAGGATTTCAAAATCTCAGTGCCCGCAGTCAGAACCGCCAAAAAACAGTTCAAGAACACACTCAAGCTCGACGGGAATTTTATCATTCAGGTGCTTAACAGCAAAGCTGTACTAAAAAGAGGAATTGACGATGAAACCGGGCTGAAATTTTATCAGCTGTACTACGATAATGAAACCTATTAATAATTGTTATAATTATAATGTATAATTAAATAAATGCAATAAACATGACCCATAAATTTAAAGGAATCAGAACACTGATATATAAAGTAGAAGACACTGAGAAAGCAAAGCAGTGGTATGCTCAGATTTTGGGGTTTCCGCCGTATTTTGATGAACCCTTTTACATTGGATTCAATGTTGGAGGATACGAACTCGGACTTCAGCCGGTAGAAGAAGGCGAAAAAGCGGGGCCGGTTACTTACCTGGCAGTGGAGGATGTTGCAAGTACTTTTCAGTATCTTCTTGATAACGGGGCTTCTGCTTATGAAATGCCGGCGGATGTCGGGGGCGGGATTGTGATTGCCTCAGTAACCGACCCGATGGGCAATACGCTGGGCATAATTTACAACCCGCATTTTCAGTCTCGGTCATCAGATGAATCATAGAAACGGGTTAAATTCAACGGTTTATTCATTTTAAGGGATAGAAAAAGAAACAATTCAGGAAATAATTAAAAAAAGGTAAAATAAATTTGGAGAATATAAAAAACGATTGTACCTTTGCACCACTTTTCATACAATAGTTAGCTAAAGTATTGAAAATCACATAGAGATGCATATTTGATACTGTCTGAAAACAGAGTTGAACAGCTCAGAAAATGACAGATTCATGCTTTACAAAGTTAAAGCCGCTGAAAAATCCCCTCCAATGCTTCCGGATATCTATACGGAATGACACTTTCGGATTTTTTTCGCACGAAAATTTTGTAATTCAGAAAAAAGTGTCTAATTTTGCACCCTCAAATTTTGTATAAGATATTTAAAACTAAAATAAGGAAGCGAAATGCCTACTATTCAACAACTTGTTCGTAAAGGAAGACAAACTGAGGTTTACAAAAGTAAATCTCCTGCACTGAAAAGCTGTCCTCAACGTCGCGGTGTTTGTACCAAGGTTTATACAACTACACCTAAAAAACCAAACTCTGCATTACGTAAGGTAGCAAAAGTTCGTTTGTCCAGTGGTTCTGAAGTAATCGCCTACATTGGCGGTGAAGGTCACAATCTGCAAGAGCACTCCATTGTACTTGTACGTGGAGGAAGGGTAAAAGATTTACCCGGTGTACGTTACCATATTGTTCGTGGTTCTTTGGACTGCGCAGGGGTAAATAACAGAAAACAAAGTCGCTCAAAATACGGAGCTAAGCGTCCTAAACCAGGACAACCAGCTGCACCGGTTAAAGGCGCTCCTAAAAAGAAATAATTAACAAGTAATCGCTGAATTAAGAAAGACATGAGAAAAAGCAGAGCGAAAAAAAGACTTCTTTTACCAGATCCGAAGTACGGAAGTGAAATGGTAAGTAAATTCGTAAATTACCTGATGCTGGATGGTAAAAAAAGTACAGCTTATCAGATTGTTTACGGTGCATTTGAAATCATCGAGCAAAAAACCCAGCAACCGGGTATCGAAATTTTCCAGAAAGCATTAGGCAATGTAATGCCTGCTGTTGAGGTAAAATCCAGAAGAGTTGGGGGAGCCACTTTCCAGGTTCCTACTGAAGTAAAGCCAGAAAGACAAATTGCCCTGGGAATGAAATGGATTATTAAATATACCCGTGACAAAAGCGGTAAATCCATGAGAGACAAACTTGCTGCCGATTTGATAGCAGCTTCCAAAGGTGAAGGCTCTGCTGTTAAGAAGAAAGATGATACGCATCGTATGGCTGAAGCGAATAAAGCATTTGCACACTTCAGATTCTGATTTTTGAAAATTGTTTATTTACTTAGAAATTATTGTATTAAATTTTTAAATTCTTAATAAAAAAATGGCTAATCAAAAAGTTCCTTTATCCAGAAGCCGAAATATTGGAATTATGGCCCATATTGATGCCGGTAAAACCACAACGACTGAACGTATCCTTTATTATACAGGGGTAGTTCACAAAATTGGGGAAGTACACGACGGGGCAGCTACTATGGACTGGATGGAGCAAGAACAAGAGCGCGGAATCACCATTACTTCCGCTGCAACCACTACATTCTGGCCGTTTAATGGCGAGCAATACAAAGTAAATATTATCGATACTCCCGGTCACGTTGACTTTACTGTTGAAGTTGAGCGTTCTTTAAGGGTTCTCGATGGTGCTGTCGCTTTATTTAGCTCTGTTGATGGCGTTGAGCCTCAATCAGAAACGGTATGGAGACAAGCGGATAAATACCTTGTACCCCGTATCGCATTCGTAAACAAAATGGACCGTATCGGATCTGACTTTTACATGGTTGAGAAGCAAGTCCGTGAAATGTTAGGTGCTAACCCCGTTCCAATTCAGGTGCCTATCGGAGCAGAAGAAAAATTCAAAGGGGTGGTTGATTTAATTAAAAAAGAAGCTATCGTTTGGAATGAGCATGACCAGGGAATGACCTACAACGTTATTCCAATTCCTGAAGATATGGTTGAGTTAGTAGATGAGTACAGAACCAAAATGATTGAAGCAATCGCTCAGTATGATGACAGATTGCTGGAAAAATATTTTGAGGATGAAAGCTCTATCACTGAAGACGAAATCAATGCAGCTTTACGTGCAGCTACAATTGATATGGCTATCAGCCCTATGATGTGTGGTTCTGCATTTAAAAATAAAGGAGTACAGGCTTTGCTTGATGCTGTATGTAAATACATGCCTTCTCCCCTCGATATCAAACCGGTTGAAGGGATTAATCCTAAAACTGACGAGCCACAACTTCGTAGTGCGAATGTTGATGAGCCTTTCTGTGGCCTGGCATTTAAAATTATGGCTGACCCTCACGTAGGTCGTCTTGCATTCTTCCGTGTTTATTCCGGTAAACTCGAAGCGGGTTCTTATATCCTTAATACAAGAAGTGGCGAAAAAGAACGGATCAGCCGTATCATGCAGATGCATGCAAATAAGCGTCAGCCAATTGAATTGGTAGAGGCTGGAGATATTGCAGCAGCTGTAGGTCTTAAGGATGTACGTACCGGGGATACTTTGTGTGACCTGAATAACCCGATTATTCTTGAATCTATCACTTTCCCTGAGCCGGTTATCCGCCTTGCTGTTGAGCCTAAATCTACAGCAGACGAAGATAAATTATCCAATGGTCTTCAAAAACTTTCTGAAGAGGATCCTACTTTCAAGGTATCTACAGACGAAGAAACTGGTCAGACTATCATCGCAGGTATGGGTGAACTTCACCTTGAAATCCTTGTGGATCGTTTGAGAAGAGAATATAAAGTAGAAGTAAATCAGGGAAATCCTCAGGTGGCTTACCGCGAAGCAATTACCGCAACTGTATCTCACAGAGAGCTTTACAAAAAGCAAACAGGGGGTCGTGGTAAATTCGCTGATGTGGAAATCGAGTTTTCTCCGCTTGAAAATACAGAAGGATATGAGTTTGTAAACGATATCAAAGGAGGGGTGATTCCAAGAGAGTTTATTCCTTCTGTAGATAAAGGTATCAGAGAAGCAATGAAAGACGGAGTATTGGCAGGATATGCCCTGGGTGGTGTAAAAGCGAGACTTTTCTTTGGTAGCTTCCACGCAGTGGACTCTGACTCATTATCATTTGAACTTGCAGGAAGATATGCATTCAAAACAGCTTGTGCTAAAGCGAAACCGGTTATTCTTGAACCTATTATGTCTGTAGAAGTAGTAACTCCTGAAGATTATATGGGTTCTGTGGTAGGGGACTTAAACCGTCGCCGTGGTCAAATCGAAGGAATGACAAATCGTGGTACAGCTCAAGTAGTAAAAGCAAAAGTGCCTCTCTCCGAATTATTCGGTTATGTAACCACTTTGAGAACGCTTACTTCCGGCCGTGCTGCTTCAACAATGCAGTTCTCGCATTACTCTGAAGCACCAAGAGATGTTCAGGAAACCGTAGTAGCTAAATCTAAAGGCGTTAAAGCATAATAAAGATGACACAGAAAATAAGAATTAAGCTAAAGTCTTACGATCACAATCTGGTAGATAAATCTGCTGATAAAATTGTGAAAACCGTTAAGCAAACAGGTGCGGTTGTGAGCGGACCGATTCCGTTACCAACTGAGAAAGTGGTAATCACTGTGAACCGCTCTCCGCACGTTAATAAAAAGGCAAGAGAGCAGTTTGAAGTATGTTCCTACAAACGTTTGATTGATATTTTCAGCTCAAACGCAAAAACTGTAGATGTTTTAATGAAATTAGATCTCCCTAGCGGAGTGGATGTTGAGATAAAAGTCTGATAAGTAGTTAAATTTGCTACAATTAATTTATCACAAAGATGGCAGGAATTATAGGAAAAAAAGTCGGTATGACAAGCGTTTTTGACGAAAACCGCAAAAGCATAGCTTGTACACTAATATATGTTGAGCCAAATGTAGTGACTCAAATCAAAACTGTCGATAAAGATGGTTATGACGCGATTCAATTGGCGGCATTTGAAAAGAAAGAAAAGAATACGACTAAGCCTATGTTGGGGCACTTCAAAAAAGCCGATACTACTCCCAAAAGAAAATTGGTTGAGTTTGAATCTTTCGGCGATGACCTCAACTTAGGGGATACCGTAAATGTGGATGTTTTTGAAGAAGGTGATTTCGTGGACGTAATCGGAACTTCCAAAGGGAAAGGATTCCAGGGGGTTGTTAAGCGTCACGGCTTCAGCGGAGTAGGAATGGCTACACACGGTCAGCACAATCGTATGCGCGCTCCCGGTTCACTTGGTCCTGGTTCTACTCCCGGTCGTGTATTTAAAGGCATGAAAATGGGCGGAAGAATGGGTGGAGACAGAGTGAAAGTACAAAACCTTAGAGTTTTGAGAGTATATCCAGAGAAAAATTTGTTGGTAGTCTCCGGCGCAATACCCGGAAATAACGGAACTTATGTCATTGTTGAAAAATAATATGGAGGTAGCAGTATTAAATATACAGGGGGGACAAACAGGGCGTACCGTTTCTCTTTCTCCGGCAGTTTTCGGCATGGAGACCCCTAACGATCACGCAATTTATTTGGATGTAAAATTCATCATGGCGAATCAGCGTCAGGGTACTCACAAAGCCAAAACCCGTGCGGAAGTGGTGGGTAGTACCAAAAAGCTTTATCGCCAGAAAGGAACAGGTAATGCCCGTCAGGGTAATAAACGCTCTCCGATTCATCGTCATGGAGGTAGAATTTTCGGACCTGTACCGCATGAGTATGGCTTCAAGCTGAATAAAAAGCAAAGAGCTATTGCAAGAAGAAGTGCTTTATCTTACAAAGTACAGGAGTCAGCTATCACTGTAGTGGAAAACTTTACATTTGACTCCCCCAAAACCAAAAATTTCCTTTCGGTTTTGGAAAACTTAAAGGTAAATGGCAAAAAGGTACTATTTGTTCTTCCGGCTGTGTCTCCTGAAGCAGTTCAGGCTAAGGCTGAATTGGCTGCAAAAGGAAATACGCCTAAAAAAGAACTGAATACGGTTTACCTTTCCGGCAGAAATATTCCCGGTGTGAATATCATCTCTGCTTCTGATATTAATACTTATGATTTGCTCAAGGCAAGTGCACTGGTATTAACTGAAAGTGCTGTAGGTTACATTAATGAAAGGTTATCTTAATTCATCATACTATGATCCTGATTCGTCCAATATTATCGGAAAAATCTGTAAAAGCATCTGAGCGTGCAAAAGTTCCCGCTTACTCATTTGAAGTTCATATGGACTCAAATAAGTTTGACATCGTAGAAGAAATTGAAAAAATCTACGAAGTAAAGGTAGCCGAGGTAAACACCATGGTGGTACGCGGAAAACGCTACTCCCGCTATACGAAAAAAGGCGTAACCAGCGGTAAGGCAGCAAACTACAAAAAAGCAATCGTTACTTTAAAAGACGGTTATTCTATTGATTTCTATAAGAACATTTAAGAGAGGCATAGATAAGCGATGGGTATCAGAAAATTAAAACCGGTTTCAGCCGGATCCAGAATAAGGTCGGTTTCAGATTTTAAAGAAATCACGAAATCCACCCCGGAAAAATCTCTCCTTCGCCCGCTGAGTAAATCAGGCGGAAGAAACAGACTTGGAGAACTAACCGTTCGCCAAAAAGGAGGAGGACACAAACGCCGTTACCGTTTGATCGATTTCAAAAGAAATAAACATAACGTTCCGGCTACAGTAAAGGCAATCGAGTACGATCCAAACCGTTCCGCTCATATTGCTTTACTTTACTACAAAGATGGCGAAAAAAGATACATTATTGCTCCGGCTAACCTCAAAGTAGGGCAGACCGTAGTAGCAGGTGAAACTGTTGAGCCGGCAGTAGGAAACGCAATGCCTTTGAAAAGCATTCCTTTGGGTACTTCCGTTCATAATATTGAACTGCATCCGGGTAAAGGCGGTGCTATGGCAAGAAGTGCAGGTACTTATGCTCAGTTAGTAGGTAGAGATGGCAAATATGCTATTTTGCGCTTACCCTCAGGCGAAACCCGTCTTGTCTTATTGACATGTATGGCCACTGTAGGTACCGTAAGTAACCCTGAACATAATAATATTATTCTTGGAAAAGCGGGACGTAAACGTTGGTTAGGAAGAAGACCCCGCGTAAGAGGGGTTGCAATGAACCCGGTTGATCACCCGATGGGTGGTGGTGAAGGTCGCTCTTCAGGTGGACACCCGAGAAGCCGTAAAGGTATTCCTGCTAAAGGATATAAAACGCGCTCTCCTAAAAAAGCATCGAATCGTTTCATTATTAGTAAGGCAAAAAGCAAAAAATAAGAATACTAATGGCTAGATCACTTAAAAAAGGACCTTTTGTAGATCCTAAATTAGAGGAAAAAGTGGATAAAATGAATCAAAAAACGGATAGAAGGGTTATCAAAACCTGGGCTCGCCGTTCTATGATTTCCCCTGATTTCGTAGGTCACACAATTGCAGTTCATAATGGAAAAGCTTTTATTCCTGTTTATGTAACAGAGAATATGGTTGGGCACCGTTTAGGAGAGTTTTCTCCGACGCGTACTTTTAAAGGGCATGCAGGTAATCGAAAAGATAAAAAGAAATAAAGAAATAGCGAAGATATGAGTAACGTAAAAAACGAAGAAAGAGGCGAAAAGCTTCCCAAAAGAAAAAGACTCTCCGCTGAACGTCGCAAGGAAGAACAATCTTCTGTCGCAAAGGTAATGCTCCGCAATTATCATTGCACCCCCAGAAAAATGAGATTAATCGTTGATCAGGTAAGAGGTATGGAAGTATTCAGTGCTTTGAACGTAATGAAATTTACAGCAAAAGCCGGAGCACCTGATGTAGCAAAACTGATTAAGGCAGGGGTAGCTGCAGCCGAGGAAAAACTCGGTCAGAGAGTGGATAATGGAACACATTATATTAGTAAAATATTTGTAGATGGTGGACGTACACTCAAACGTATGCAACCTGCTCCGCAAGGAAGAGGCCACGTTATTCGTAAGCGTTCCTGTCATGTAACTTTAGTCATTGATAGTATCTAAGGTAATTATAATAAATGGGACAGAAAACACATCCGATCGGTCTTAGACTTGGAATCACCAAAGGGTGGGATTCCAACTGGTATGGAGGTAGAAACTTTGCCGATAAGTTAATCGAGGACGAAAAAATCCGCGAATACCTTAATACCCGTATTCCAAAGGGAGGAATTTCCAAAATTGTAATTGAAAGAACGTTGAAAAAAATTACAATTACAATTCATACTTCCCGTCCGGGTATCGTAATTGGTAAAGGAGGAAAAGAAGTAGATTTGTTACGTGAGGAAATCAAAAACCTTACTAAAAAAGAAGTTCAAATCAATATCTACGAAATCAAACGCCCGGAATTAGACGCTACCCTGGTAGGTCAGCAAGTAGCTTCTCAGCTTGAAGCAAGGGTTTCTTTCCGTCGTGCGATGAAAATGTCGCTTTCCAATACCATGCGTATTGGAGCAGGTGGTTGCAAAATTATGTGTTCCGGTCGTCTTGGTGGAGCTGAGATGGCAAGAACAGAGCAATACAAAGAAGGACGCGTTCCTTTGCAAACCCTGAGAGCTGATATTGATTATGCACTGGTAGAAGCTCATACTATCTATGGAGTAATTGGCGTAAAAGTATGGATTTTCCGTCAGGAGCTTTATGGAAAAGTAGATTTATCTCCTTCTGTGGGAAATAGTAGCGGTAATTTCAGCGGCTCTGGAGAAGACAGATCAGGTGGAAGAACTGACAGAAGAGACAGAAACGCAGGAGGTAAAGGCGGAAACAGAGACAGAGAAAAGCGCAATACCGGACCAAAGAAAAAATAATTTAAATTTTTTTAATAAAGACATTGTAAATTTCAGAGATGTTTGTATCTTTGCAGCCCGTTTCGGAATGGAGTGTCTTTTATTAATGTAAAACTAAAAGGAAAATGTTACAGCCTAAAAAGTCGAAATTCAGAAGAGTCCATAAAATGAGCGTTAAAGGTAACGCTCAAAGAGGGGCTGAAATATCCTTCGGAACCTTTGCTTTGAAAGCATTGGAGCCGGCTTGGTTATCTGCACAGCAAATTGAGGCAACCCGTATCACGATTTCCCGTGCAATGAAAAGGGAAGGAAAGTTCTGGATTAGAATCTTCCCGGACAAACCGATTACGAAAAAGCCTGCTGAGGTAAGGATGGGTAAAGGAAAAGGAGCTCCCGAATATTGGGCAGCAGTGGTACATCCGGGTAGAATTTTATTCGAATTGGATGGGGTAAGTGAAGAAATAGCTAAGGAAGCTCTGCGTTTGGCGGCAAATAAACTGCCCATCAAAACCAAATTCATTGTGAGAAGAGATATCTAATTTTAAACAGCGTTACAGTAAAGTATATGAAATCAAACGAAATACGCGAATTAAGCATTGAAGAAATTCTCGCAAGAGTTGAGGAAACCAGCGATGAGTACACTCGTATGCGCCTGAACCATACAGTTTCTGCGCTCGAAAGCCCCGCTAAGATTAAGCAAACACGTAGAACAATTGCTCGTCTTATGACTATATTACGTGAAAAAGAAATTCAAGAACTGAAATAATTAAAAGTGGAGTTATGGCCGAAATAAGAAATTTCCGTAAGGTTCGTACCGGTAAAGTAATCAGCAATAAAATGGAGAAATCCATAGTTGTGTCTGTAGAATACAAAATCAAACATCCAATGTACGGCAAGTTTGTGAAGAAAACATCTACATTCATGGCACACGATGAAAAAAATGATTGTGGTATCGGTGATACCGTGAAAATCATGGAAACTCGTCCTTTAAGTAAACGTAAGCGTTGGAGATTAGTAGAGGTAATCGAAAAAGCGAAATAATCATTAATCATGATACAGCAAGAATCAAGACTCAAAGTTGCAGACAATAGCGGAGCCAAAGAAGTCCTTTGTATCCGTGTATTAGGAGGAACGAAAAGAAGATATGCCCGAATCGGGGATAAAATTGTTTGCTCTGTAAAAGCCGCAGATGCAGGTGCAGGTGTAAAGAAAGGCGACGTTGTTAAGGCGGTCATCGTTCGTACACGTAAGGAAGTGCGTCGTAAAGACGGTTCTTATATCCGCTTTGACGATAATGCAGCAGTAATTATCAACAAAGAAGGAGACCCAAGAGGATCTCGTATTTTTGGTCCGGTTGCGCGTGAACTACGTGAAAAAGGGTACATGAAAATCGTTTCCCTGGCACCGGAAGTATTGTAACTATTTAACGTATAAGCTATTAGTGATGGCGAAGATTCATATCAAAAAAGGTGACACCGTTAAAGTCTTAAGCGGGGATGACCGTGGGAAATCAGGACGCGTTCTGCGTGTGTTCCCCAAAAAAATGAAAGCAATTGTTGAAGGTTGCAGATTGGTTTCCAAACATGTGAAGCCGAATGTTAATCCTGATAACCCTAAAGGCGGGGTTATTGAACAAGAAGCACCGATTCATGTCTCTAATCTGATGGTGCTTGATCCTAAAACGAATAAACCCACTCGTACTTCCAGAACGAAAAATGAGAAAGGGTTTTCTGTAAGAGTATCTAAAAAGAGTGGTGTAATAATTTTATAAAAATGGCGAACGAAACGAGACTCTACATAAAGTACAAAGAACAAATCGTTCCGGCTTTGATGAAAGATTTCAACTACAAGTCGGTAATGCAGGTTCCTAAATTAGAGAAGATTGTTCTTTCTCGCGGGGTGGGTGACGCAGTAAGCGATAAAAAGCTTATCGATGAAACCGTAAAAGAATTTCAGTTGATTGCAGGTCAGCATCCGGCAGTAACTAAAGCAAAGCAAAGTATCTCAAATTTCAAATTGAGAGAAGGTATGCCTATCGGCGTAAAAGTGACGCTCAGAAATGCGCAAATGTATGAATTTCTTGACCGTTTCCTCAATGTCTCTCTCCCTCGTGTAAGAGATTTTAAAGGAGTACCTTCAAAAGGGTTTGACGGAAGAGGAAATTACAACCTCGGTATTAAAGAACAAATCATTTTCCCGGAAATTGATGTGGATAAAATCAATAAGATTTCTGGTTTGGATATTACTTTTGTTACAAGTGCAAAAACTGACGAGGAAGCTACTGCTTTATTAAAAGCGTTTGGTATGCCTTTCCAGGGTCAAAAGATTCAACAATAAAAAATGGCAAAAAAGTCTATTATTGCAAGAGAAAAAAAGCGTGAGCGTTTAGTGGCAAAGTACGCTGCAAAACGCAAAGCATTGAAGGAAGCCGGAGATTATCAGGGTTTAGCGCTTCTTCCTAAAAATTCATCTCCGGTTCGTTTGAGAAACCGTTGTATGTTAACAGGAAGACCACGCGGTTATATCAGGATGTTCGGTTTATGCCGGATTAAATTCCGCGAATTGGCTTTATTAGGTAAAATCCCCGGAGTAAGAAAAACTAGTTGGTAATATATTATGGTAACAGATCCAATAGCAGATTATCTCACAAGAGTTAGAAATGCCATTAGTGCAGGGCATAAGGTGGTGGATATTCCCGCCTCTAATCTTAAAAAAGAGATTACAAAGGTACTCTTTGATCAAGGTTTCATCAAAAAATACAAATTTGTAGATGAAAAACCTCAGGGTACAATCAAAATTGCACTTAAATATGACAATATTACGAAGCAGCCCGCTATTCTCGGGATTAATCGTATCAGTAAACCGGGATTACGCCGCTATGCAAAGGCTGGTAAAATGCCAAAGGTTTTAAACGGTTTAGGTATTGCAATCGTTTCTACTTCCAAAGGTGTTATCACCGATAAAGAAGCAAGAAGATTGAATGTAGGTGGAGAAGTTTTATGTTACGTTTACTAATTTCAAGTCTATGTCAAGAATAGGAAAAAAATCAATTTCATTGCCCGCAGGTGTAACGATAAGTGTGGATAAAAGCAATAATGTTACAGTTAAAGGTCCTAAAGGTGCGCTTACTCAGCCTGTACATGCAGACCTTACTGTAAGTGTGGAGGATAATGTATTGAATGTAACCCGCCCTAATGACCATAAACGTTTCAGAGCTATGCATGGTTTATACCGTACTCTGCTGAATAATATGGTTGAAGGTGTCACTAACGGTTTTACAAAGCAGATGGAATTGGTTGGGGTAGGTTACAGAGCTGAGGCTACTTCCCCAAATCAAATTGAATTACAGCTTGGCTTTTCTCACCCGGTAGTAATTGTATTACCTGAAGAAGTATCTGCTGAAACCCTTACTGTTAAAGGAGCGAATCCTAAAATCACCCTTAAAGGGATTGATAAACAATTGGTAGGGCAGGTAGCCGCAAAAATACGTTCTCTAAGAGAGCCTGAACCTTACAAAGGTAAAGGGATTAAATATGTCGGTGAAGTTATCAGAAGAAAAGCCGGCAAAACAGGTGGTAAGAAAAAATAAAAAATCAGCGGATTGTTTAGTAATTATTTTTTTGCTTTTCAATCGGCTTTTTCATTTTTTTAAACTAAAAAATACTTTTTGATTTTATAGCATAATTTATTGAATCATGTCAAAATTAGTACAAAAATTACAGAGAAGAAATACCATTCGCAGACGTATCAGAAGTAAAATTTCCGGTTCTGCTGAAAAGCCACGTCTTTCTGTATTTAGAAGTAATACTGAAATTTATGCACAACTTATTGATGATGTGAATGCAAAAACACTTTTAAGTTGTTCATCTCAGAAAAAAGATATATCTTCGCAGCCAATAACGAAAACTGAAAAAAGTAAGGAAGTAGGAAAGCAGTTGGCAGAACTCGCAAGAGCAAAAGGAATCGAAAAAATTGTTTTTGACAGAGGGGGTTACTTATTCCACGGAAGAGTAAAAGCCCTCGCGGACGGAGCAAGAGAAGGAGGTTTAATTTTCTAATCTAATTATGAATACCGAAAACAAAGTAAGAAGCAGCGAAGCAAATCAATTACTTGAAAAAGTAGTAAAAGTTAAACGTGTCGCTAAAGTAGTTAAAGGAGGTCGTAGATTTAGCTTTGCAGCTATCGTGGTAGTCGGAGATGGCGCAGGTACTGTAGGGCATGGTTTAGGTAAAGCCAATGAGGTGACTGACGCAATTCAAAAAGGAATTGAAGACGCCAAAAAGAATCTGATTAAGGTTCCTATGTCTCATGGTACTATTCCTCATGATATCGTAACTGAATTCGGCGGAGCGAAAGTATTATTGCGCCCGGCAGCACCCGGTACAGGGGTACTTGCAGGGGGTGCTATGCGTGCGGTACTTGAAAGTGCCGGAATCAAAGATGTAATTGGTAAGCGCCTTGGCTCTTCCAATCCGCATAATCTTGTAAAAGCCACACTCAAAGCCCTTTCATTAATGAGAGAGCCAAGAATGGTTGCAAAACAAAGAGGTGTTGAATTAAGCAAAGTTTTTAACGGTTAATTTCCCCATGAAAGTTAAAATCACTCAAATAAAAAGCATGATTAAAAGACCCAAAGATCAAAAACTGACTTTGGAGGCTTTAGGCTTAGGCAAAATCAATCGTACCGTAGAAAAAGAAGTAAACGGACCGATTGTAGGAATGGTAAAGAAAGTTTCACATTTGATTAAAGTAGAGGAAGCTTAAAATAATATGAATTTATCTACATTAAAACCAGCAGCAGGTTCTACCAAAAAGGTTAAAAGAATCGGACGTGGTCAGGGTTCTGGCCATGGTGGTACAAGTACAAAGGGACACAAAGGTCAGAAAGCAATCAGCGGTTATAACTATAAGCCGGGTTTTGAAGGAGGGCAGATGCCTTTACAAAGACGTGTACCTAAGTTTGGGTTTACGAACCTTAACAGAACAGAATATAATGTAATTAATCTCGACGCTTTGCAGGAGTTCGCTTCTACTCATGGCCTTACAGAGATTAACCATGAAGTTCTTGTAAATCACGGAGTTATTTCTAACAGCAGAAAGTTAGTGAAAGTTTTGGGAAGAGGTGAATTGTCTTCCAGGCTAAATGTTAAATTAAATAAATTTAGTGCATCTGCAAAAACTGCAATTGAAAACGCAGGCGGATCAGTAACAGAAATATAATCAAAAATGAAAGAACTGATACAGACTATTCGAAACATATTCAGTATTACTGAGTTAAGACAAAGAATACTTTATACATTGCTTTTACTAGCCGTGTATCGTTTAGGTTCATTCGTCGTTCTTCCGGGAATTAACTCAAATATACTACAGCTTGCTTTTTCATCCGGAAAAGCGGGTGCAGGAGGAGGTATCCTTGATTTGTTTAATACCTTTATGGGCCAGGCCTTTTCGAGAGGGTCTTTATTTGCTTTAGGGGTAATGCCTTATATCTCTGCTTCCATCGTAGTTCAGTTACTTGCAGCTGTAGTACCGGCGATTCAAAAGTTAAGAATGGAAGGGGATAGCGGAACGAAAAAAATGAATCAGATTACACGCTACCTTACGATTGCGATTACCCTCGGACAATCTGCTACCTATGTAGGTTATCTCAGAGGTCAATATCCTCAGGCTGTATCCGATTCTCCTTTCTTTTGGTTTACCACCATTTTCCTCATCACCGCCGGAACGATGTTTCTTGTCTGGTTAGGGGAAAGAATTACAGACAATGGTATCGGAAATGGAACTTCCCTGATTATTACAATCGGTATTGTTTCCGGCTTCCTGCCAGCTCTTTGGTCTGAACTTCAAACCAAAGCCCTTCTGGTATTCTTTATTGAACTGATTGTGCTGGGTATTGTAACGATGGGCGTAATTGCTCTTACTCAGGCTACCCGTAAAATTCCTTTGAACTACGCCCGCCAGATGGTCGGCTCAAGACAAATGATGCAAATGGGCAAAGGAGTTCCTCAGGCAAGACAATACATTCCTTTAAAGATGAACTCAGCAGGCGTAATGCCGATTATCTTTGCTCAGGCATTGATTTTCTTACCCAGCACCCTTGCGCAAATGATTGGAAGTGACAGTGCCTCTGCCGTTCTCAGTGCATTCTCTGATTACACAGGCTTCTGGTACAATTTCTTCTTTAGTATTTTGATTATCGTGTTTACGTATTTCTACACTGCAATTACAGTAAATCCAAATGAAATTGCAGATCAGCTGAAACGTAATGGTGGTTTTATCCCGGGTATCAAGCCTGGTAAAAAAACTGCGGAATATATTGATAATATTCTTTCGAAAATTACTCTTCCAGGTTCTATCACACTGGCTTTAGTTGCTTTGCTTCCTGCTGTTGCTACTTTATTCGGAGCATCAGGAAACTTCTCTAAATTCTTTGGTGGAACTACTCTTTTGATTATGATTGGGGTTGTACTTGATACACTCCAGCAAATCGAAGGATACTTACTGAATCGTCATTATGATGGACTGATGAAGTCAGGAAGAGTAAAAGGTCGTCAGGCAAGTGGAGTGATTACTTCGTAATTGGAAAATGGGAAGAAATCAGGCGATACTTAAAACAGAAGAGGAAATTGAATTAATCAGACAAAGTTGTCTGTTGGTCAGTAAGACTCTCGGGATGCTGAAGCAGTTTGTAGTACCGGGTGTAAGTACACTTGAACTTGATACGATTGCCGAAGCATATATAAGAGAGAATGGAGGGATACCGGCATTTCTGAATTATCAGCCTTCTCCCGACATGACTCCCTTTCCGAATACACTTTGTATTTCTGTGAATGAAGAAGTCGTACATGGATTGCCTTCCCGTTCCAGAATACTGAAAGATGGTGACATCGTTTCGTTGGATTGCGGAGTATTAATGAACGGTTTTTTTGGAGATTCGGCTTATACCTTTCCGGTTGGCACCATCTCTTCAAAGAAGCAAAAACTATTGGACGTTACGAAAATGTCTCTGCTTAAAGGAATTCAGAAAGCAATTGAAGGCAATTATGTCGGAGATATTTCAAATGCGGTTCAAACTTATGTAGAGTCTTACGGGTTTAGTGTTGTGAGAGAAATGGTAGGGCATGGATTAGGCAAAAGCCTTCATGAAGCACCTGAAGTTCCCAATTACGGCAGACGTAAAACAGGAATGCAGTTACAGTCGGGATTAGTCATAGCCATTGAGCCGATGATTAATATGGGGAGGAGAAATATCAAAACTGCTTCTGACGACTGGACGATTTTTGCTTCTGATATGCAGCCTTCAGCTCATTTTGAACACACAATTGTAATCAGAAAAGATAAAGCAGAGGTATTGACTACATTTGAATACATTGAAAAGTAGGAACATCTGATTTTCTGACCACATTTATCTGTTTTTTAATTTTTAATAAATATATATAATTGGCAAAAGTAGATAATTTAAAAGCTGACGGAGTAGTATTGGAAGCTTATCCCAATGCGCGTTTTTTAGTTCGTTTGGCGAATGGTCATGAAGTGAATGCACATATAGCCGGAAAGATGAGAATGCACTACATTAAAATCGTACCCGGAGATAAGGTTGCACTGGAGATTCCTCCTTATGATTTAACAAAAGCAAGAATTGTTTATCGCTATAAATAGCGTAAAAAAAATCAAGATAATAAATTTGATCTACGAATATGAAAGTAAGAGCATCAGTTAAAAAGCGGACAGCAGACTGCAAAATCATTCGCCGTAAAGGGCGTTTGTATGTAATTAACAAAAAAAATCCAAAGTGTAAATTGAGACAAGGTTAAAGTATGGCACGTATAGCAGGAGTTGATTTACCAAAAACAAAAAGAGGTGTTATAGGTCTTACCTATATCTACGGAGTCGGAAAGGCAACCGCTGAGAAGATTTTAGATCAGGCGGGAATTTCTCACGATAAAAAAGTGAGTGAATGGAATGATACGGAGATTATTGAAATCCGTCGCATTATTAATGACGAAATCAAAGTAGAAGGAGCATTAAGAAGCGAGGTTCAATTGAACATTAAGCGTATGCTTGATATTGCGTGCTACCGGGGATTGCGCCACAGAAAAGGCTTGCCTGTTCGTGGACAGCGTACAAAAACCAATGCCCGTACACGTAAGGGTAAACCTAAAACCGTTGCAAATAAGAAAAAAGCAACGAAATAATTTTAAATTTTGCATTAATGCATTCAATTTAGTGGCATAACAAATTATGGCTAAAATTTCTAAAGTTAAGAAAAAAAAGAAGGTCGAGGCGGTCGGCAGAGTTTACGTTACCACTTCATTTAACAACATTATTGTTTCTGTAACTGATTTGGCAGGGAATGTAATTTCCTGGTCATCAGCCGGAAAAATGAAGTTCAGAGGTTCTAAAAAGAATACTCCCTATGCAGCACAACAGGCAGCTTCAGACTGTCTTAAAGTTGCTTTTGATTTGGGGTTACGTAAAGCTGAAGTGTATGTAAAAGGTACAGGTTCAGGTCGTGAAGCAGCAATCCGTACAGTAGGGATTGCCGGAGTGGAAGTAACGAAAATCGTTGACGTTACTCCTTTACCACACAACGGATGTCGTCCTCCGAAAAAACGTAGAGTTTAATTATTTATTCAATTATCAATTCAAAAATCCGGTGAGTTCACTGCAAAGTTTACTTTGTAAATCTCATGGAAATCAGTCAAATTTTTTTTAGTTAAAATGGCAAGATATACCGGTCCTAAGAGTAGAATTTCCAGAAGGTTCAAAGAGCCTATTTTTGGATTCAGCAAGGCGTTAGAAAGAAGAAAATACGGTCCAGGTCAGCATGGAAAAAACCGTAAGAAGCCTTCTGATTATTCCGTTCAGCTTCAGGAAAAGCAAAAAGCTAAATATATCTACGGATTATTAGAAAAGCAATTCCACAACACATTTGTAAAAGCCGCGCACAAGCACGGTGTAACGGGTGAAATTTTCTTACAAATGCTTGAATCCCGTTTAGATAATACCGTTTACAGAATGGGTTTTGCTCCTACACGCCGTGCAGCCCGTCAGTTGGTGAGCCACTGTCATATTATGGTAAATGGCAAAAAAGTAAATATCGCCTCTTTTCAGTTGAAACCAGGAGATGTAGTGGAAGTGGCTGAAAAGTCCCGTGAATTAGAGGTGATTACCCGTATGCTTGGTACTTCTGCCCGTTTCCCATGGTTAGCAGTTGAGCCAAAAGCATTCAAAGGTACTTTTCTGAATCTCCCAAACAGAGATGATATTCCCGAAAATATTAAAGAGAACCTGATTGTAGAGTTGTACTCCAAATAATAACTGGAACAATATTCTGGTACAATACGGGATTTTCCCTGATTATATATTTAGTTTTAACAGATTTCTTTTACTTAATATAAATTTACGAAAGTAAATGGCTATTTTAAACTTTCAAATGCCTGAAAAGGTAACGCACGAGAAGAATACCGATTCTTACGGTCGTTTTTATCTGAGACCTTTAGAGAGAGGGTATGGAAATACAATCGGCAACGCTCTTAGAAGAGTGTTGTTGTCTTCTCTTGAAGGTTATGCTATCACTTCAATTAAAATCCCCGGAACTGATCATGAGTTTTCAGTGGTACAGGGAGTAATTGAAGACGTAACCGAAATTATTCTTAACCTCAAAGGAGTAAGATTGAAAAAAACAGGAGAGGGCGAAAATCGTATTTTCGTTTCTGTTCGTGGTAAAGATGTTTTTACTGCTCAAGATATCGCTGAGCATACAAATGCCTACAGCGTTACGAATCCTGAACATATTATTGCTCATCTTGAAAAAAACGCTCAGTTTGACATTGAACTGACAATTTCTAAAGGAAGAGGCTATGTGCCCGCCGAAGAAAATGCCGTTTCCAATGCACCGATTGGCGAAATTGCAATTGACGCAATTTTCACTCCGGTGAAAAATGTTAAATATGCAGTGGAAGATTACAGGGTTGAGCAACGCACGGATTATGAGCAATTAGAAATAGAAGTCATCACGGACGGGACTATCAAGGCTGATTATGCAATGAAAGATGCTGCGAATATCCTGATTCGTCACTTTATGCTTTTCTCAGATGAGACTATCAAACTGAAAGTGGAAGAGCCTGAGAAAAAAGATGAAGTGGATGAGTCTTATCTACAGATGAGAAAACTTCTCAAAACTCCTTTGGCGGAATTGGATTTGTCTGTTCGTGCATTCAATTGCTTAAGAGCAGCAGATATCAAAACTCTTGGGGATTTGGTGAGCTACAATATTACTGAGTTGCTTAAGTTCCGCAATTTCGGTAAAAAATCTCTTACTGAGCTGGAAGAACTTGTGCAAAGCAAAGAACTGGACTTTGGAATGGATGTGTCCAAATATCACCTGGATGCGGATTAATCAGTAAATTTTAAGTAAGCAATTGTAGAATTTTTATAGTTATTTTAGAAATATTATGAGACACGGTAATAAAGTTAATCATCTTGGTAGAAAAACTGCACATAGAAAATCTATGCTGCAAAACCTTGCATGCTCCTTAATTGAACATAAAAGAATTAAAACTACTTTGGCTAAGGCTAAAGAACTTCGTAAATTCGTTGAGCCAATTATCAACAGGACTAAAGAAGACTCTACGCCTAACCGTCGTATGACTTTTGATGTTCTCCAAAATAAGGAGGCCGTAAAAGAGCTTTACGGTAACGTAAGATTCAAAATCAGCAACCGTAATGGCGGATATACAAGAATCCTGAAAATCGGAAACCGTTTGGGCGATAATGCTGAACTCGCTGTAATTGAATTGGTGGACTTCAATGAACTTGCTCCGGGTAAAACAGGCGCAGCTCAGAAAAAGAAAAGCAGAAGACAGAAAAAAACGGGTACTACTACAGAAAAAGCTGCTCCGGTTGTGGTTGAAACTCCGGTTGTGGAAGAAGTGGTTGAAACTCCGGTAGTAGAAGAGGTTGTTGAAACTCCGGTAGTGGAAGAAGTAGTTGAAACTCCGGTAGCAGAAGAGGTTGTTGAAACCCCTGCTGCTGAAGAAGTAGAGTCTTCTGATGAAGAAAAGAAAGACGAAGCCTAATTTTTTTTCGTTAAAGAATATAAAATTGCCATTAGTAATAAACTGCTGATGGCAATTTTTTTTAAATTTATTGAACTTATGATTTCTATTAAAATTATCAACCGGTCTCAAAATCCCCTTCCTGAGTATGCAACGGCTTTGTCTGCCGGGATGGATTTAAAGGCGAATCTTAAACAGGAAGTTAGAATTGCGCCCGGAGACATTGCTATTATCCCAACCGGCATTTTCATTGAACTTCCGGAAGGGTACGAAGCTCAAATTCGTCCAAGGAGCGGGCTTGCTGCTAAGTCCGGGATTTCAATTCCAAATTCTCCCGGTACAATTGACGCGGATTACAGAGGTGAAATTAAGGTGATTCTGATCAATCTGGGTAAAGAGTTTTTTGTGGTAAATCATGGTGACAGAATCGCCCAAATGGTAGTGGCAAGACATGAAACGGTAAAATGGGAAAATGTAACTTCTCTCAATGAAACGGATAGGGGAGAGGGGGGATTTGGTCATACCGGGATAAATACTCAATCCTGAGGTTAAATATGAAAGGAAGCCGGTTTTTTCGCCTGATTGTTTATACGTTACTTTTCAATAGTTTATTTTTTCTGTTCTCTGTTCTTTGCAGTTCATTGGACTGGGTAAAGGAAGATTATTCTTTAAGTTACACCGGATACCTGGATATTGTCCGCAAAAATGACGCTTTCTGGTACACAAGGATTGCAAAGGAGGGGTATCCTGAAGTAAAAAGCCGTAAGGATTTGGGTTACAGTGATAAAGAGGAGTATCATCAAAGTGCATGGGCTTTCTTTCCTTTTTACCCGATACTGTTAAGTACTGCCTCCCGGATAACCGGTTTGTACGTTGAGACTGTGGGTGTTATGCTATCTCTATTGTTTGCAGCTATTGCAGCCTGGGGTTTCAATCTTTTTGCTGTCTGGTTTTTTAAGGATAAAGAAAAGGCCTTTTATTCGACTCTGCTCTGGATTGTGTTCCCTTTTCATTATTATTTTTCAGTGCTTTACACAGAAGCTGTTTTTTTTATTTTGCTGATTTTTAGCTTTATCGCTATTATCAGAAATCAAATGATTGTGTTTTCTCTTTTACTCGTTCCTCTTGTGCTGACAAGACCCAACGGGCTGATTTTGCTTATTCCATTGTTTTTGTTTTTTCTGGAACAAAAAGGGGCACTTGAAGGACATAAAATAAATTTTGAAAAGTTACTGGATTCTAAAACGATATTACACTCTCTTTCTTTCCTTTCTGCTCCGCTGACTTTCGCCGGCTATTGCCTTTATCAGTATAGTATGACCGGGTACTATTTTGCATTCAGCATTGCTCAGGATGGCTGGTACAGAGAGTTTATGTTTCCGTTTTTGTCTTTTTTCCGAACAGGAGAGCTTGCTTCGCAGTTTAATTCGGTTTATACAATTCTTGTCATGCTTTTCGCTGTATTTATCAGAAAAAAAATGACCTTAAGTCTGAATGTACTGATTTGGATGAGTCTGTTGCTCCCGCTTACTTCAGGCTCAGTTATTTCGATGCAAAGGTACATCGTAATGATATTTCCTTTGTTTCTTATAATCGGTGCCTATTTTTATACTTCTCCCAGAAAGTTTGTTGTCTTAGGCGCACTTTTTCTGCTACAATTAGTTTCTTTTTATTTTTGGATTGCAAATCATCCTTTTAGCTACTAGGAATAAAACGGAAATCACCGGTTGACCTGATTTTTAGAAACCATCCATCATCCAGAGAATGTGACTTTTCTCCGTATGATGGATGATTATAAATTTTTTCAATGAGAATGGCTAAATGTGGCTGAATACCGGATGATCCGGGTTGAGATAATCTTACTGAAATTCAATAAAGTTAATTTTTGCGTTGGCGATTGCTTTTTTGTTTTTATCGTTATCCGGCATATTGTAATAGACCGTAAGTTTTTGCTGAGGGTACTGAATCAGTACATCAGTAGGCCATCTTGGGGTTGAAGGTTTTCCAATGGTTTTATCTACTTCCTGATAAGACATATTGAGATTGATGCCACAGTCAAATTTTCCATTATAGCCTCTCCATGTAAATCCTTCATGCTCATATCCTTCTGTATAAAAAAGCAGTGCCGTAAGGGTATCATTATGGGTCTTAATCCGGATTCCCTCCATCGGGCTGAAATATTCTTTTTCTACATAGGGTTTTCCCGGGTCACTGAGGTCTTCCACAGCAATTGCGGAGCAGTTGGAAACTCTGTAGTATAAAGGAGCTAATTCAGGAGAAGACAATGATTTTCCCAGTAAATTCTGTGGTTTTGCGTCAAGGGGCATTTCAGAAACGAAGGATTCTATCCGGATTGTCCAGCCTAAGTCCATTTCCACGATTACGGCCTGTCCCCAGTCAGTGGTAATCCAGATATGGTTTTTACCATCTTCTGAAACGAGTTCAGTCGCTTTTATTTTAGTATTTTCTTCTTTGACTGAATTATCCCTGTAAGAATGATACCTTACTTCCATTTCTTTGGTTTCTCCTTTCTGATAGTTCATAAATCCATTACCGGCATCCATTTTCAGGGGTTTTCCGGAAGTCAGGGCGTTGGTCATAACCTTGCTGGGGAAAACTGAAACCGCATCTTTCAGCAGGATATTTGGTTCATCGCGCGAAAACTGATTGTACATTTTTATTGCATTTTGCTGGGCTTCGCTTTGGATTTTTACTGTTCCGCAAACGGGATACTGGGAAGTAATGGCAAAGCCAAAAGCGATTTCCGGGGTCAATTGCTGGATTTTTGCAGCAAATGCGTACTCATCACCCTGAAAATTCACTTTATAGATGAGTTTTTCTCCGGTTTTGAGAGATTGAGCAAGTGCTGAAATTGAAATTAAGAGAAATAATGATACAATAATACTACGCATGGCTAATAATAGGTTTTAACTGTTTTTTTATTGAAAGAAATATTTAAACGAAAAATTCATTGATATTTGTATAATTCCAGTATAATCAAAAGATACAAGTTTTTTATGTTTTTTCGATTTGTGTTTTCAGTTTAGAAGATAAAATTTCCGGATTTTCAAAGAATATCCTATTATTTAGGGTTTTCGTCAAAAAAATTCCTAATTTTGCATTGAAGAAAAATAAACAGCGAAAACATGGAAATTGTATTCTATCTTTTTTTAGGGATAACGCTTTTGGCCGGGATATTTATGGCGGTGACCCGGAATCTGATGCATGCGGCGCTTTCGCTGTTTATTGTACTTTTTGGCGTTGCTGCTCTTTTTGTATTTGCCGGAGCTGATTTTCCGGCGGTTTCCCAGTTGATTTTGTATATCGGGGGTGTACTGGTATTGATTATTTTTGGGGTAATGCTTACGCAGCGAAAGCTGAATGAACCGCCACTTACCGGAATTACTCAGCCGTTTTGGGGTATCGCAATTCCGGTGGTGATGATGATGCTGATGGGCGGAATATTCTTCCTGAAGGATTGGGAAAACAGTACCTGGATTCTTGAAAGTCAGAATACATTACAGATGAAGGACAGTGTAAATCAACTGGGTGTACAAACCCTGACGAATTATCTTGTTCCGTTTGAAGTATTATCGGTTTTGTTGCTGATTGCTTTGGTGGGTGCCGCTTATTTGGCCAGAAACGAAAAAAAAATTAAATTATAAGCCCTCCCGGGGATTTTTTTCGTTACAGGGATTAAGTCTTTAAAATATGTTCTTAATTTTTTTGTAAAAAACACATAAATTCACATTCAATGAAAAAAAATTATTTATTTTTCGTATTCTTTTTTCTGCTGATTCAGCATTTTTCCATGGCGCAGTGTACCCCTGATCCGCAATATACGCAGGCGGGGGTTTATCCTCAAACGTTGGCACCTGTGTGTACAAATACTGCTTACAGTCAGGTATTTACATTGGTTGTTCCCGCTGATACTGTAATTACCAATCCGTTTCCGCTTACAGTACCGATTGATTCGGTTGTATTGGAGGCATTGCTCGGACTTCCTCCCGGGTTTTCATACGTTTGCAGTCAGCCCAATTGTGCTTTTCCAGGGGGGGCAAGCGGTTGTCTGATAATGACCGGGACAACTCCTGCAACGCCGGGTAACTATATTATCCGTTCGGTAACGAATTCATACGCTGTGGTTTTTGGGTCTCCTTTCGTTCAGACAGATACTTCACTGGTTGATACTCTGATAGTGCTGGGAGGACCTGCGGTTACCGTTAATACAATGCCTGCCGGATGCGGACTTTCCAACGGAAGTGCAACCTGTACGGCAAGTGGCCCTTATTCCCCTTATACTTACTCCTGGAGTACCGGTGCAACAGGTAGCGCTTCGGTATCCGGCCTTTCAGCCGGACTTTATAGTGTTTTTGTTACAAATTCAATAGGCTGTGTAGAGGAACAAACCTTCAATATCAGTAACGCCAGCGGAGCTACTGTGAGCCTGACTCCTACTTCTGTAAGCTGTAATGGAGGAAATGACGGCGGTTTGTCTGCTCAGGTTTCAGGAGGAACAGGTCCCTTTACGTATTCCTGGTCCAATGGAAGTACGAGTTCCTCTATATCGAATCTTACCGCCGGTAGTTATACTGTAACGGTTACAGATGCGCTGGGATGTTCTACGATTCAAAGTGGAAGTGTACCTCAGCCTGCCATTTTAGCCGTGAATGTAACTCCTGTCAATTCGAATTGTGCCGGCTTGAACGGTTCTCTTGCTGTGGCTGCTTTGGGTGGTACATCGCCCTATTCCTACTCATGGTCTAATGGTATGAGTACTCAGACTATTTCAGTTGCTCCCGGAAGTTATAGTGTAGTAGTTACAGACAGTAAAGGATGTACCGTTACTCAAAGCGGAACAGTTACGGCTCCTGCATTATTGTCGGTGAATACATCCTCCACTCCTTCTACCGGAACTAACGGTACTGCTACAGCAACTGTTACCGGTGGTACTTTACCCTATACTTATTCCTGGAATAGTATTCCCCCACAGTTTGTGATGACAGCATCCAGTCTTCCTCCGGGCAATTATGCGGTTTTTGTTACAGACGCAAACGGATGTACTCAGACAGGAAGCGTTACGGTTCAGAATGCAATTTCAATAGAAGATCTGAGTATCGGTTTGTCCCGTTTTAATGTATATCCTAATCCCAATCAAGGGATTTTTACCATTGAAGCGGTAATGACTTCTGCTGAAAATCTTTCTGTGGAGATTAAGGATATGAAGGGAAGTACTTTGTTTTCCTCTTTTCATTCCAATACATCTGAACTTCAATTGCCCGTAGATATATCTCAGTTTGCAAAGGGGATTTATGTTGTATCCCTGATTACTGAAAAAGGAAAGGCACATCTTAAGCTGATGATTCAGTAAGAAGAATAAGAGAAGAAAAAGCAAAAATCCGGGCTCTGCCTGAAAAATACAATCAGTTGCCGGCGGCTATCGTCAACGGCAACTGATTTTTTTGAAAAACGGAAATATGTACGAGCTTATTCCCTGAAAAACGATTCCTGATATTTTCTTTATCCGGGTTTATTGCTTGGGAGGATAAATAAGTTCAGGTTCTTTTATTTTTTCATTGGAAATTCGGGTTACTTCCCTGATTTTTTCAGATTCTTTGTTCCAGTATTCCCGAGAAAGAGCTTTTTTTTCGGGAGCAACTTCCAGTGCCTGCATTAATTCCGGAGAAATATCCGGAGTGGGATTTTCATTTATTTCCGAACAGGCAAACCAATTAAAAGAAAAGGGAGAATTTCCTTCCACTCTGAAGCCCTTGTCAGTAACTTCAGATAGGTAAAACCCGGAATTAGGACTTGTGGGGGTAATATTTACAATCGGATTATCGCCTTCAAAATTATCCGGAAAATTAATCCAGACGCTTTTCTCTTTTATTTCTCCCTTGCCGGCAACCTGATGATTTATTATTTTTCGGATTTCTGCACGGTTATGTTTTACTCCGGCGAGTGAAAGTGTTCCCAGTGAATAAATATCTACTCCAAAGAAAGCCTGATCCTGAAGGTAATCCGGGGTCTCTTCCAGTATTACTCCCAAATGCATATTGGGACGGTATTTTGTTTCGTTGCCGGCTTCCATTTCTGCGGTTTCCCCTTTATAACGATAAAAAGCAGGATTAATCCGGTCAATGTCATTCATAATGTATCTGTATAAATCCTCGTTTAAAGTGGTAATATCCTTTTTCTTAGAACGGGAAGAAGTATTGACAAAGTTATCGGAATACATATAGAACCAATCAGTATTGGGCTGACCGACGTAACCAAAGCCGATTGCTCCCGGGGCATTGCCATTATTCAGCAATCTGTGTCCGTCACTCGTGCTGTTTCCGGTAATATATCCTCCAAAAGAGATTGCATTGGGTGTGAATGCGGCATTATTGGCGCGGATAGTTCCTGATACATCAAGTTTGAAGACTGGGGCTATACTTCCGATGCCTACATTCCCATCCGGAGCAACCGTCATTCTGATTTGAGGTGCAAGGTCGGTAGTATTCCGGGTAGAAAAAGTAAGATTTCCGGAGACACTACCCGGGCCGTATGCATTTCCGGTAAAACTTCCCATAGATGCCAGTGCCTGAAATCCGGCACCATTATGAGCCTGAAATTCATATATTCCGGTGATGGAGTTGGATGGCCTGGCTGTAGGGGTTACGATTCCGCCGTTAGAGGCCTGCATGAGCATTGCAAGATATCCTCCTCCTACTCTAAGGACAATATCACTATTTGCTCCGTTTACATCTGCCACCTCTATTCTTGCAAAAGGATATGAGCCGGAAGTAGTGGTTCCCATAAGGACCCTTCCCCCTGTGGTAAGGCGCATTTTTTCTGTAGCGTTGGTTTCAAAAGGCAGGTCAAAATTATCGTTGGTGCCAATCGCTCTGAGGATTGCATTATTGTTTCCATCGAGTTGCCAGCCTGCGCCGGAGTTTCCGGTTACAAATCTTTGCCAAAGGCTTCCATCCCAGTAGTAGTAACCGGGAGTGACATTAAACGGAGAAGATCCGGCAGTTGCCGTATTATAAACCAGGAGAGAGGTCTGAGGAAGCGTAACGGGAGCTCCGGAGTTGGTTGCTGTGAGGGCAATATTGGGAATCAATACTCCCTTGTCGGTAGCTGAGATATGAAGCTTTGCGGATGAAACCGGGTTGGGTATTCCTATTCCCACACTTCCTTCAATGATGGCACCCTCCGCAGGAGCAGGAATGGACCCTGAATAATTTGAGCCGATGCTGATGTTTCCTTCAATATCCGTTTTTGAAGCGGGAGTTGGAGTGCCGATTCCTGTTCTGTTGTTGTTTCCGACGAATAGTCCGCTTCCCTGAGTTCCGCCACTTCTGACTTCCCAGTTACCACTCCCGTTTAATTCATGGACAAAATTGAAGTTCCCCTGAGGAATTGCTGTATTTTCTACTAAGGCACCGCCCTGACGGATTTTTCCTGCTAAACTATTATAATATAATCCATTATCAATTCCGGTTAAAGCAGTTACATCTCTCCAGCCCGGGTTACCGGCAGCGTCCGTTCCCCATACCTGAAACGTATTCGCTGAATTTGTGCCGGTTACCAATCCGTTTTGGTTGAGGGCATTGGTGGCTATATTGATGGCTGTTCCGGTTCCCAGTACGGCACCTGTGCCTCCTGTAATGGTTACTCCTGATGTTGCAGAGATAAGATTACTGCTAACCGGTGCAGAAGGAGGGCTTACCCAGGCAGGTCCCCCCCCGGAAATCGTAAGAATCTGACCGGGAATTCCAATTCCGAGATTTACCCAATCCGTTCCGTTAAAATACATCAGTGAGCCATTGGACTCACCCGAAATGGTGATATCAGTACCATCTACTGCGTCATCCTGAATGGTTACCACTCCGGTATTGGAAACGACTGCGTCCCCGGAGAGGGTTTGAGGCTGAGCGGTATTGGCAGCGTCCCCAATCCATATCTGACCATTATTTAATGCGGGGGTCATACCCGGATCCAGCCATGCGAGAATACCGGAACCGTTTACACCCAGTATTTTCCCCGCAGCTCCGGACGGGAAGGAATAGACTTTTCCGTTTGCGTCCACCCAAACCAGTTTGTCGTTTATATTTGTGGCTATTGCTGAAAGCTGTAAATCATCCACTCTCAAAGTGCCCGCAATATGAAGTTTTTCCACAGGATTGGCAGTACCGACTCCTATATTTTGAGAAGACAACTGAGCCGTTATTACAAAGAATAAAAAAAGGAAGGTTGGCGTTAAGTAAATTTGTCTCATAATTTCTTGATATTTAAGTAAAAACAGGAATTAAAATAATGGTCAAATATACAATATAATCTTATAATAATCAATCTGAATTTTTAGTTGGATAAAATTTTAGTTTTTCCTGATTGAAGGAAAATGCTGAGGTTTTTCCTAAGAAAAAAGCACCGGTTTCCCGATGCTTTTAACTTTAGTGACGAATCCTGAAAGCCTGACTATTCATTCATTGCAGCATCTTGTGTCCTGATAGGATTCGTTTGGAATTTTTTATTCTTTTCAGGTGTCATTTTGCTTTCTCTATTAATATTATCAGGGGAGTCTTTTTTTGTATTTTTATCTTTTACAGACTTTTGTTCCTGACCAAATTTTCTGATTGCCTGAAGGGAATAGTTGCCTTCGTTTCCGAATACTCCACTGTTCAGTGCTTTTGCAAAAGCCTGTTGTTCTTCGTTGGTGGATTTAGGATTTGCCTGACCAAAAGCTTCTTTGGCGGCAACTGCATTTTCAACATATGCTTTCATGGAAGCAAGATCTCTGGGCAGAGGAGCTACATCTCTGGCTTTGGCAAGGTTGTTTTCCAGCGGCTGCTGAGCATCCACACCAAAACGATGATCCTGATAGAATCTGCGTTTAGCCATAATTCTGTAAGAGAACGTGATATCGGAATTTCCGTTTTGCTTTTCTTTAACGGTAAATCCTTTTCCATCATTATCCGGAATAAAATACAACCCGTTACAATCTCCCTGCTCCTGTAAAAATACATGAAAAGGATGGGTTTCATCAATAAAAACCGTTTCGAGGAACATGTTATCAAGAGCAATATGAGCCTGACCCTTTGAGAGCTTTGTGCTTCCCAAATCTTCGAACCATATTTCCGGGCTTTCGGTACAATAGAGCAACTGATTTCCCTGAGAGGTAGGTACAGAAGCTGCTTTTGCTCCGGTACAGGCAAATTTTCCATTACCATATAAAGCGAAAGAGCCGGCAGAATTTGACCCATCATATCCATATACTCCCGTTCCTGTAGAGAAAGTGGCCGTTCCGAATACCCCAAAATCCCTTGATGAAGGCATATGTGTATAGGCGGAGGCCCATCCCATTCCAAAAATGCCGGTTCCCCAAAGTCCGTAATCTCCCACAGCTCCAATTTCATTTTGTCCGAAGTTGGTAGAAACGCCGCTGATTCCTGCTGAACCTAAACCGGTTGCTCCGCATTCACCCCGAACGCCAAAGGAAGTCGTTGCTCCTGTAGTATTAGTATTGACTCCATAAATTACAGGTATATTATCTCCGTCTGAAACTACATGTAGTCTGGTTGTTGGAGTTCCTGTGCCAATTCCTACGTAACCGTTTGTTTTATTAATATTAAAAGCGTTCCAGCCTACTCCGTTCGTCCACATTCCTATCTGGGTTGCGTTGATATTTCCGACAAAACCTGTCTGAAGATTATCCATCCACATTCCACCGTCTGTAGAATTACTCCAGATCCGGCCATTGGTTCTGATATTAATTGTAGCTCCTGCACCGCCACCTACATCGAGCGTATAAACAGGGGCGGTATTATTAATGCCTACATACGCATTGTCCCTCATAAAAGTAGCTGTATTTACTCCAAATCCACAATTTCCTTCTACCTGAATTGCATTTGCATTTCCGTCATATCTTAACTGCATTCCGCAAAATGTTCCTTCTGTGGGATAAGAGTCTATGTACTCATCAAATATCAATCTCCCTGACTCAACGTTATTGAAACTGCCCGTATGACCAACTTTAATAATCGCAGTACCCGCAGAGCCCACGGTCAGGTCGTGGTTATAGGGATTATTAATGCCTACTGCAAGGTTCCCCAAAGTATATTTATTGTCATTAATATTATCGGGTGAAACGGTCGTGCCCACCTCATAGATATCATGGTCAGTGGCGGGGGCAAGTGTAATCCATCCGGGGGTTCCAAGTGCGTTAGTCCCCCACACCTGATTGGCATTGGCGGCAGTAGGGCCGGTTACAAGTCCGTTTTGGTTGAGGGCATTGGTGGCTACGTTTACGGTAGTACCTGCTCCGATTACCGCTCCTGTTCCACCGGTTACGGTAACTCCTGCGGTAGAAGAAGTAAGGTTACCTAAAGCAGGGGCAGCAGGCGGGCTTACCCACGCAGGCACTCCTCCCGAGATAGTAAGAATCTGCCCGGGAGTACCGATTCCGAGGTTTACCCAATCAGTACCATTAAAATACATCAGCGAGCCATTGGACTCCCCTGAAATCGTGATATCAGTGCCATCCACCGCATTATCCTGAATGGTAACCACGCCGGTATTGGATACGACGGCGTCCCCGGACAAGGTTTGAGGCTGAGCGGTATTGGCAGCGTCTCCAATCCAGATCTGACCATTGTTTAAGTTGGAGGACATACCCTGATCAAGCCATGAAAGCAGGCCAGTACCATTAACACCGAGGATTTTACCGGGAGTACCGGCAGGGAAAGAATACACTTTTCCATTTGCGTCCACCCACACCATTTTGTCGGTAGCAGCAGAAGCGGCAAGAGAAGTCTGAAGGTCATCTACACGCAGAGAGCCTGCAACGTGTAATTTTTCGGCGGGACTGGATGTCCCAACTCCGACATTCTGAGCAGATAGGATACCCAAATTGGTAGCCATCGCTAAGGCTAAAATGAAAGTACAGTATTTCATTTGTATTAAAATAATGAATAAGTGTGAATATATAAAGATAAGACTCGCTTGATTTTAACGAGAAAAAATGTTTTGATATTTTATTAATTTCCCGATTTCATCCGTTCCTGAATTTTCTGTTTTCTTAACGGAGAAATCTGATTGTCATCAGGAAGATTGGGCGTTACTTTATCCTGCTGTCCGGAAAGTGGTTGTAAGGTTTGCATTTCTGTTATACTTTCCGTTTTTACAGAGGGATATTTTGAGTGACGATTTACCCTTGTATCCCAATTCTTCAGCTTCTCTTCTTCCATTTTAACGAGGTCGTCCCATGATGGAGGGTTCACCTGAAAAACAAGTAATTTTGCCATCAGGTTTTCACACAAAAGCTGGTCATTCAGGGGAAGTCCTTCCAGATTTAATTTTGGAGGTAACTCACCAAAGGTACGAAAGCTATTCAGGATAATATTTACACAAGCCTCTCCTTTGGGAGATTCATAAACGAAGTTTTCTTTATCCAGCGAATAACTTGCGAGGATTGCTCTTCTTTGAGCATCATTCATACTCTGTGCATACATCCACTGAGTAGTACAAAACAATACAAGTAATATATATAAATACTTCATGATAATTTTTCTGAATTAATTATTTAATGATATACCCCATCAGGTTACTTCCATAAAAAGAAGCCGTACCTGCTCCTAAAGTGTAGCGAATCGTATAAGTATGCGTTCCTGCTCCCGGAGTATCTATCCAGTTGGTGTGTAGTGAATTATCGGCATTAACAGGAGAGTAGGCCGCAACTTCGTGGATTTCTACCCCATTGCGGTAAATCCCCAGTGCGAAATAGGCAGTTGAGCCAGTTTTTAAATAATCCGCTTCTCCCAAAAGCAATACCCTGTCTGTAGCAGCTGTAGTTATTGTAATCGTTTTAAGGGTAGTAGCACACCCAAACAGTGTGGTTGTCTGGGAATAAGCCGCCAGGTTCATATCAGGCTCTCCGGATTTTGAAGTAACCTGCCATGCTGCAAGTGTGGAGTTGTATATCATACTTACGCTCCCCTGTGGACCTAACACTAAGTTTGAGCCTGAGCCTGTACGAATCGCTGCCCCATTCACAATTGTCATAGTCTGATTGGTGGTATTAATCAGGTTTACAATCTGACCATTACTTCCACCACCGAGGGAAGCTATGCTGAAAGCCCCAGCGGCACCGGTGAGTCTGTAATGACTGAATTCATTTGCAGGTGCGGCAAGATTGTTAATTCCGGCTGCTACATTCATTGCGGCACCTTCTCTTAGAGCAAGATCACCGTTTACATCCAGCATAGCGTTTACCACCGGATTTACGAGTGTATTCATAACTCCCACTCTTCCATTTGCGAAAACAGCAGCAGGAGCACTATTGTCGCCATCTGCATATAAAGCAGCATCCGGTAAATCTGTACCAATCCAGGTATAGGCGGGTATTGTACTGCCGAATCTGGCATAAACCCCCACTCCTACCCATGCTGTGGCAGGGTCAGTAAGGCCGGCAACTCCGATTCCATATCCCCAGGCGGATAGTCCCTGTCCATATCCCTGAACACCGATATTTTGAAAATCGGTAACTCCTGAGCCTATTTGAGATGCTTGTCCCAAAATGGCCGCTTTATTGGCATTGTCATTCCGAAAACCATGCAGACGGGTAGCGGGAGTAGCAGTACCAATTCCGACAAATCCGGTGGTTTGTTTGACTCGGAATCTTTCGGTCGCATTGGTTGCAAGTACCAAATCCTGAGCATCTCCTGTACCCAGATAATTTTCTCCTGCGCCTATAGCAGTAGTTCCATAGGTTACCGGAACGGCAGGGTCATTGGTTGCAGTATTCCCTAATAGCCGCCAGTCATTGCTCACCGGCATAATCCATCCGGGGTTTCCAAGCGGGTCAGTCCCCCACACCTGATTGGCATTGGCGGCAGTAGGGCCGGTTACAAGTCCGTTTTGGTTGAGGGCATTGGTGGCTACGTTTACGGTAGTACCTGCTCCGATTACCGCTCCTGTTCCTCCGGTTACGGTAACTCCTGCAGTAGAAGAAGTAAGGTTGCCTAAAGTAGGAGCCGCAGGCGGGCTTACCCACGCAGGCACTCCTCCTGAGATTGTAAGAATCTGACCGGGAATTCCAATTCCGAGGTTTACCCAATCAGTACCATTAAAGTACATCAGAGAGCCACCGGATTCACCGGAAATGGTGAT
>JAIBAH010000073.1 GCA_019695295.1 Bacteroidia bacterium
AGGGAGGAAACGAGAAGGGAGCCAGGACGGGAAACAGAGCAATGGTTTACCGTCTCTGAAGCTGGTAGGATATTAAAGATAAGCCAGCAGTCTGTCCGGAACAGAGTCAAAGATGGCTCGCTTGCAAGTAAAAAAATAGGGAATTTAATACGCGTATCATTATGAAGCTATCCCATAGAGCCCGCTTTGGCGTATTTATTTTACTCAGAAACTTGCTCAGCTTTCACGATACCGATTACCTCAAGTTAGTTAGTAGTAACGAATCAATGCAAATCTACCAACATTTGCATTCGGAGGTAAAATATAACCTTGAAGTTTGGTTGGTGAAGCGCTCCCATTTAGACATTAAAAAGATGGTAGCTTTTCAAACAAGCGAAGCGCAGTCCGGCTATTTACTGTTATTTCTTAAATATATAGAGCCCCTTTACGATACCCTTACTGCGGCCTATATAAGAGAAATATACGAGGTAATACACAGAAACTTGGACAGGAGCGAAGCCGAGAAAAAAAGTAAAATGGCTTAGTTCAACAAAGTCCTGACTTCGCCTTCAGGACAAAGCCAGGACTTAAATGTTGGCAGATTTTTTATTTTTCACATTCAAATATTTCAAATTCATGCAAGGTTTATCAACACAACAAATCGAAAGTTTAAGCCCTGAACAAATCGAAAATTATTATTCTTATTTGGAAGGGTGTACAATTAGAGCAAAAGTTGATGTTAATTCACACTACAAAAAAGGAACGGAATGGATAATTTCGTACGTTTCAAAAAATCATGGAGAACTGGTTTATTACATAGAAGGTGGGGGCTGCGTTGGTGCAAGTGATTTTTATTTACTTTCCAAATAGTCATAATGGCTTGTAATATTTACGCTTATGTATTCAGAAACTTGGCGGAAATATTACTACATTATACGCTTTTTTTATTTTACCTCAATTAATAATAAAAATTTATGACTATTGGAGAATATACGGAGATTTTAAATAATCCTCAAGATTACGGATTGGATATGAAGCCATTTAAAGCTTATTTCCAAAAGAGTGACGAAGTTACGGCGCAGCATGAGTTGGCTGAACAATTCAGGAACGACATAAATAGCAATGTACCTAGATTGGTCATATACATTTTATTGCAGGAGCATTTTGGCAATGCAAAACACTGTGATATAATAATCAAAATTTAGGTTATTATCTTTCTATTTGCGAATAATGTAGATATTGCTGGAACTCCAACGGATAGCGTGATTTATCGACAGGATCGAAGCCTAAAAAAGTAAATCTAAAAAAGCGCACCCCAAAAAAGTGCGCTTTTTTATGCTTTAATCTTCAGCCCCGCAAATAATGCAGTGATAATACAGGGAAGCACAACCGGATAACTCCTACCCCTGCAAATAATGCACATGTATTGCTTATTTATTGCACGTATCGTGCATGGTAGGTGCATATATATTGCGCCCACTCTTCAAACTCTTAAAACAATAAAATTTTAAAAATAGAGAAAGGAGAAAAAAGGCATCTTCCGAAAAAAAATTTATAAGGCGGCTATCGCCGAATTAAATTATTTTTTTTTCGGAAGATACATTGAATAAAAAAAAATTCTCTCCGACTTATGAGCGTTTACCTCAAGCAAAGTAGGGAAGCCGGGGCGGCGGCATTTCGTTGTTTAAACATTTATTTGGGGGCAAAATAAAAAACCGACACTTTTGGGGTGTCGGTTTTCTTTGCTGTCGGAGGGCGCTATTCCAGTAAAAGTCGGCAATTTCCTGGCTTCCTTCCCATGATGCAAAGGTATATTTTTTTGCGGGGATTACAAAAGATTTACGATATTTTTTTTTACATTGTCCGCCACATGTGCGTAGATCTGTGTGGAGTTTATGCTGGAGTGGCCGAGTAGCTTCGACACGGTGTAAATATCAGCTCCAGCTGAGATAGCGAGTGTAGCGAAAGTATGCCTGGAGACGTGGAAAGTTATATTTTTCTTGACTCCCGCCTGTGATGCCAAATTCCGGATAATTTCTGCATTTAACGATGGCAGTTTTTCAAATACATACGTGCTAATTCTGTCGCACTGATCCAGTACCCATTGTGCCTTTTCAGAGATAGGAATATAATTCATACCACCGGTTTTTTTCTGTGTGAAGCTAATGAGGTTGTCTCTGATGGACGACCACTCCAATAGCTGGATATCTGAAAACCGCATTCCCGTATAGCAGCCTAAAAGGAATGCAAGTCGTAAATCATTCTGTGTTTTATTGGCGGGTACCAAATTTTTGATTAGTTCAATTTCTTCATGTGTCAGGAATGTGAGTTTTTGTGTATCCTGTTTCACTATTTTGATTTGAGAAAAAGGGTTGGAGTGAACATAATTAAGTTTGACGGCGGAATTAATGAGTATTTTAATTCGGTTTACATAATGATGTATCGATGTATTGGTAAGATTCTTCGTTTTTAAATATGCCTGAAATTCTGAAGCCATATTCTCGTTTATATCCCTAAATCGTAATTCTGGGATGAAAGATTTCAGTAGTTTCAATGCGGCTTTATAAGTGTAGTGGTTTTTGTTTTCCGCTTCCTTCTCCATAAATTCCCAAAAGTCTGGAGTTTTTGCCTTTATCTTATATCCTGAGTCGATAAATTCAAGTTGCCTCTTCAGAAGAATTTTGTTCGCAAGAGCCATCTTTTGACGGTCAGAGTCGGAGGCAATCCGCGTTTTGTTTTTGCCTGTGTAGTTTCTGGAAACGGATATCCCCAAAAACTCGAAGTCCCTTTTTCCCCGGAAATAAAAATCAAGATACAAACTGTACCCTTTAGTTGTTTTTTTTGATCTCAGTGAAACCATATTTCAGTTACAAATAAGTTACAAATATGTAGATATAAATAGTAAAAACCTATTACAACCTCAACAAAAATAGTAATTAAAATCGTTGATTGCAAACAATTTAGTAATATTTAATTATATTATTTTTTTAAATCAATATTAAATATTGACACTGAGATATACTCAAATCAGGGTTTGTTTGTATCTTTGCGACAAATTATCGTATTCATGAGAAAACTAAAGTTTATCACAACCTTCTTGCTATTGTTCACAGGGTTTCACTCACCTGTATTTGCTCAGCCCAACTATCTTTTCACAGACATTAGTGGTGCTTTTACTTATCATTCACTTACTGATCTTGGGGGTTTTCGTCAGTTTACCGTAACAGCCTCCGGCGCTCACAGTGACGAATGGGCATTTCTGGTAAACAATAATTTTGGATCCTGCGGTGCTCCTGCCTGTGCCGTATGGAGGCATTATTCACCCGGAGGGGCTTTAATGCCGTTCAATACGAGTATTCAGCCGAATTCCGGGAGTAACTACGGGGCTTTATACAACAGCAATACCGCCGGTTTTCTGAATGGCAGCCCGGGTTTTACCCAAACTACCACCAATGGCAGGCATTATACTTTCAATTTTCTCGAAAACGGAGCTGCCGATTCCTGGTTTTCTATACTTGAAACTACTTTCTTTCCCAATAATCTGACCGGAACGCCAACCGTAAATTCCGGAGGAACCCTGAATATTACCGGCTTACCCGCAACCCTCAATCCGGGGGAAAATCTTTTCTGCCGGTATTCAGTAAACGGATTTTTAACCTCCGGGATTGTGCTGGTAAATGTAACGGGTACTACAGGTACAGCGCAGATTCCGGTACAAAGTCAGGGTGCAAACGTAAGTTACTATTTCTATACTTCCAACAAAACCGCCGGTGTAATTAATGCGGATGTTTCTGCAAATGGTCAGTTCGCTCACGATTTATCCACCCTCAGGATTTTGAATAATGGCGGTAGTAATTACAGTTTTACTTTTGGAGGGCCTGTCGTTGTACTTTCATCCACCGGTTTAATCCCCACAGCGACTCCTTATGCTACTTTAAAAGCAGCGTTTGATGAAATCAATCTTGCCGTATCCCACACCGGCATTATTCAGATTTTTATCAACGGAAATACAACGGAAACAGCTTCCGCCGACCTGAATAATACCGCCATTTATACCACACTCAGTATTCAGCCTGCCGGAGGATCCAAAACGGTTTCCGGGGCTTTGAACGCTTCACTTGTACGGTTAAACGGAGCAGATAATGTAACAATAGACGGGTTGAATACAGGCGGAAACAGCCTTACTTTTGAAAATACCCAGAGTACCGGAACCGGAATAGCAACCCTTACTTTTCTCAATGACGCTACGGGTAATACTGTACAGAATTGTACGTTTAAAGGTTCTACTGTAACGGCAACCCTCGGTGTAATTGTATTCAATAACGGAGCCGGCGTTACCGGAAATGATAATAATATTATTCAGAATAATGTCATTACCGCTTCCGGTACCAATCTTCCTTTCAATGGGATTTACTCCGGAGCCACTCCTGCTGCTGTAACGATAAACAACAATGTAAGTATTTTAAATAACTATATTTACGATTATTATAACCCCGGAGCAGAATGTGGCGGGATTTTGTGTGGCAGTGGAAATGCAGACTGGATTATCAGCGGAAATCACTTCTATCAAACCGCTGTACGAACTGCAACCGCTTCTACCACTACCTTTACAGGGATAGATATTCAAAATAACGCTACGGATAATTTCCTGATCTCCGGGAACTATATCGGTGGAAGTGCTCCTTTTTGTGCAGGAACTGCTCTGACCTTAACCAATGGAACCGGAGGGCCCGTTCTCAGGGCAATTAAATGTAATAACTCAACGGTTACAGGAACAAGTATTCAGGGGAATACAATCAGTAATATCAGCGTAACCACTACTTCAACCTCCAATGCCCAGTGTGGAATTTCTCTTGTAACGGGGAAGTTTTTTGTGGGAAATATAACCGGAAATACCATCAGTAATATCCAGTTCAGTTATAATCCATCTACTACTACTACCGGATTTTTCTCAGGAATTTTTGCTGGTACAGGAACGGGAGACAATATCATTATTCAGAATAATACCATCAGGCAGATTACTGTATCCAGTACATTAAGCAAAGTTGCTGATATCAGGGTTATCAACCTTCAGTCCGGAGTATTTACGATTGGTCAAAACAAAATCGGCAGCAACCTGCCCGCAGAAGAAATTCTGAATACCACTACCGGAAATGTAAACGGAATATATTCTTCCGTAACCACTGCTTCGGGTCAGATTATTCAGGGGAATAAAATCCAGCGGCTTCGCTCCAGTGCCGCTTCCGGAGGCGCAGTTTACGGAATGAACCTCATCAACTCCGGTGCGACTTACACAATTCTGAATGACACAATCAAGCATCTGGGTTCTGCTACCAGTTTTATCAATGCCATCAATAGCGCAGTAAGTACTCCGGCTCTGCATACTATACAGGGGAATGTAATAGACAGTATCTCTTCCAGTATCCCCGCCATCACACACATAGGTATCAGGCTGAGTATTACCGGAGGTTCTTACAATATCAAAAACAATATTGTAAAAAACCTATCCAATCTTACCGGAAGTGTGAATGCAATACAGTTTGCCAGTACTGCCGCCGCAACTACTGACAGTATTTCCGGCAACATAATTTCTGCTATATCGGGCTTATCGGTAAACGGACTCTATGTATTTAATACGGGCCCTGTATATAGGGTTCTTAATAATAATATCCGGAAAATTGCAGGAGAAAGTGCAAACGGGATTTATTTTTCACAGGGAGCAGGGAATGCCGCAACTGGGATTGTCAATAATGTAGTGGATTCCGTTTACAGTACGGCGGTTATTTCCGGAACCTATAATGTAAGGGGAATATGGCTTTCCGGAACGGGCGGGAGCTTCACGGTTCAGGGCAATCAATTGTCCAATCTGCTGGGTTCTGAAGGGAATCTGTACGGAATCAGCGCCGAAGTGAATGCGCCGGCCAACAGTCATACAATAACTGGGAATACGGTTACCCGGATGTTTAATACGCACTCCGGTGCTTCCCTGCTGAATACGAATGGAATATATACAGCTTCAAATGGGAATTATACGCTTCAGCAGAATCAGGTAAACAATCTGATTTCGTCTGCTCCGAATCTTGCTTTCAGTTCTGCTACAAGCGGTATTTTATTTACTGCAACCGGAAACGCTCAGATAATCAGCAATAATACAGTCTGGAATATTGTCAACTCCAATTCAACCGCAATGGCTGGCGTAATGGGAATTTATTATGCAAGCATTTCAGGTGGGGTCAACATCATCGCTGCCAATTCCGTACACTCACTCAACCTTTCTTCTTCCAGTCCGCTTTCTCAGATGTATGGAATCTATATTGGTACAGGTCAGGCTTCTGTGATAAATAATATGGTGAGACTGGGCCTGGATAAATCCGGAAGCAGTATTACCTCTGGGTATGGAATTACCGGAATCGGAGATGCAGGGGGAAATAACGTATATTACAACAACAGCGTTTATATCGGAGGAACTAATGTTACTGCCGGTAGTCCTACTTTTGCCTTTGGGTCGAATAGTAGTGGGACAAGGAATGTGAGGAACAATATTTTCATGAATGCACGTTCTCACTCCAGTAGTTCTCCTGCAATCAAACATTATGCTGTCGGACTGAATTCCGGCTCTGGCTTAACCCTAGATTACAATGCATATTACACTACAGGAACAGATGGATATATCGGAAATTTTGCTTCCGCTCCGGTAATGGATCTTTGCAGCTGGAAATCGCTGGTACTTCAGGATGTATTCAGTGTTTGGGGAAATCCGAATTTCATAAACGCAGACGGCGATTCTTCCCTGCTCAATCTGCATATAACGAGCCCCACAGTAGTGGAAGGAAAAGGTACCGGAGGACTAACAACTACTGATTATGACAATGATACCCGGAATACTCCTCCGGATTTAGGGGCAGATGAAGGGAGTTTTACCCTTGCAAGCTCCTTTGTTGTAAGTGTAAGTCTGGGGACATTCCCGGTGATATGTGCAGGTACTACAGGAGCTTCCCTTCCTTTTACTGTTGTGAGTGGTGCTCCAACACTTTATTCCCTCTCCACTTCCGCTCCAGGCCCAATGCCGGGATTTGTGGGGATTAATAATGCGGCACTGTCCGGTTCTCCGCTTTCTATCACTATTCCCAATGGAGTATCCGGAGGAACCTATAACTTTATCATAACTTTCCGGAATCCGGTATATTGCGTGAGTGCCACGTACTCTTTTACTATTACCATCCATCAACCCTCGCTGAACATAACCGACCCGGCCGCTGTTTGCAGTCCTGCTACCGTTAACATTACGGCTCCGGCTGTAACTGCCGGAAGTACCCTGAATGGAGGAGTTTTAAGTTACTGGACGGATATGGCAGCTACAATCCCGTTGGCAAGTCCGGCTGCGGTGGGAGTGCAGGGGATTTATTACATAAAAGTGACTACCTCCGCTAATTGTACGGATGTAGAACCCGTAAATGTAACCATCAATCCCGCTCCTGTACTTACCATCACCAATCCCGCCTCAGCCTGTAGCCCTGCAACTGTAAATCTGACGGCTCCTGCAGTTACTGCAGGCAGTACGCTCAATGGAGGAGCCCTTAGTTACTGGGAAAATGCCGGTGCAACACTTGTACTGACCAATCCCAGTGCAGTTGCCGTATCCAATACCTATTATATCAAATGTACAACGAGTGCCGGCTGCTCAGACATTGAGCCGGTAGTGGTAACGATTAATAATGTCCCTTCTTCTGCTCCTGTAACTACGGACGCCTGTACTTATACAGCAATTAGCAGCACAGCAACCCTTACCGCAACCGGTAGCGGAGGAACAATTACCTGGTTTAATAACCCCTTGCATAGCGGTGCTCCTTTGACTACAGGAGGAAGTTATGCTGCAACTTCTTCTGCAACCTATTATGCCTTTATAGAAAATGGAGGGTGCTATAGTGCCGGAACGCCTGCGGTTGCGACGCTGCGTTCTGCTCCTTCTCAGAATATTCCCACTACAGCCGGTACTTACTGGGCCTCACATGCAGTTCCTCAGGGAGCATGGACTCATTATTGTGATTGCGATGGAGATAACCTGCTGCTATCACTGGAACTGAACGGGCAAAATATAGGAGGAAATCTGGTAAATAATGCTGTTGTACCGGGAAATGCGGGAAATAACTACTCCGTAAATATGCATATTGTTCCGGGCAATGCCGTACATATTCCTGCGTCTGTACCTTATGTGGATGCAGGCCTGAACCCCAATGGATGGTGGGTAATGCCCCGTACCTGGGACGTTTATCCGCATACTCAGCCGACCGCTGCGGTAAGTGTTCGTTCTTACTACAAAGATGTAGATTTCAGTAACCTGAATACGGCTATCGTTGCTGCAGGTAGTGTGGCTATCCCATCAGAAAGCGAACTGACTGCCTATAAGCTGAATGGCTTTAATGCCTCTGCAAAACTCGCTGATCAGCACTCGGGACTTACTCAGAGTGATATTTTACTTTGGGGTAGCAATCCCTATCTGCCACCCTGGTCAGGAGGAAGCAATGCGCCGGCTTTCCCTTCCGTTCATTATTTTCAATACGCTGTGAATTCTTTCTCCGGTGGGGGAGGAGGTGGTGGAAGTAATGGCAATCCCCCTCTGCCTGTGACACTTACCTCTTTCAGCGGGAAAAATATCGGAAGAGAAAACATACTTTTCTGGGTTACAGAATCAGAATCCAACCTTTCTCATTTTGAGGTAGAAAAATCAGTGAATGGCCAGACTTATTTTGAAAAAATCGGAAAGGTAACAGCAAAAGGAGATATTCAGTCTTCAGCAAATTATACTTTTTCTGATAAAACTCCTTATGAAGGGGAAAATACTTATCGCTTAAAAATGATGGATATTAATGGGACATTCCAGTATTCTCCCGTTATCACATTGTTTTTTGGAACCGACTTCCGTTATATCCTTTATCCGAATCCGGCTCAAAAGCAATTGTTTTTATCAACCAGCGGTAAAGACGGTGACGCTATTTTCGGATTATACCGGACTGACGGAGGTGAAGTCATTCGGTGGAAAGGAAATCTGGAAGACCACTCTGTACTGGATTTTGATGTGTCTGACCTTGCAAAAGGTGTTTATCACTATCAGATTCAGGTCGGTGAGGAGGTTTATCATGGAAAGTGTATGATTGAATAAAGGTTGCTGTAAGAACCCTTGCCTGTTTATGTTTTTCAGGCAGACGATAAAAATTTCAATTACCGGGGGGATTTTTCCTCCTGACAGGCTAATCTGTGGCTTTTATATAATAAAAACAGGGATTACTCCGTAAAAAGATATATCTTTGTTTCTTGTTCGGTATTTTTTAAAAATTTAAACCATGAATCCTCTCAAAAATAAAAAATTACTTTTATTATATCTGATCAGTATAATCTATTTGTGGACCAATACATACTGTACGACGATTCTTTACGCACCCAATATGCATGCTAATCCAATGATTGAAGAAAAAGGAGATGTAAGTGTATCGGCTGCTGCAAGTAGTCACGCCTATATAGTAACGGGGCAGGCTCAGGCGGCCTATTCTCCTAAAAATAATATTGGAATTGTAGCCAACGGATTTTACACCCAAAAAGGACGGTCTTATGGATATCTTACGGAGGCAGGAGCCGGATACTTCAATACCTTTCATGACAATTTTCGTTACGAAGTATATGCCGGAGCGGGATTTTCGGGTCAGCGTCAGGGAGACCCGCTTACCCTGAACAGTAAACTGACTTTTGTGAAACTTTATGTACAACCTGCACTTGGATTTACGTCTCCTTATTTTGATACCTTTGTTTCCTGCAGGCTCGCCAATATCAACTTCACTTCTGTCAGGAATTTTGATGGGAAAAATCCAGCAAATGACACGACCTATGTAAATCCGGATATTTTATATACGGCCAGTCATCGTTCTGCTTTGATGTGGGAGCCTGCCATTACGCTCAGGGCGGGAGTGGAACGATTCAAGGGCTTTATACAATTGGGAGGCTCAGCATACCTGGCCGGCAATAATCTGAAAAGAGATGGCTTATACCTTGGTGTAGGTGCAGTTTATAAGTTCAAAGTCAAATAAGGTGTTTTCTTCTGTTGGTAAGAGGAAAAATACTCATTCCATTTCTTTCCTGTGGAATACGCGGTAATATAAAACCCGCTTATCAGGTTATTTTTTTACAAAGATTTCTGAAAAATAACGGTTGCCCGTTTCGCCTCGGATGAAGTACATTCCGGCAGGAAGGGTTTCCACATTCACATTAAAGGAAGAGCGGAAAGGTAACCGGGCTTCAGCATGCAATTTTCCGTTGAGGTCAAAGATAGAATACCGGATTTCTTCTCCTCTGTTTCCTCCCAGAGTAAGGGTAAACTCTTTTTCTGCCGGGGCTGGATATAATGAGAGATTAATGATATCATATTCGGAAATACCGGTAACCGCAAAGTCCCAGTGAAGAGCGTATAATGCGTTGGTCGTATTATCATACCGGATTTGAATGAAATTATCCTGAGGGTCATTGGTATGAGGATACTCGGGAGCGGTCAGAATTGCAGCATCCGACAACCTGATACTGTATAACCGAAAAATGGTATTTCCGTTAATGTCAGTAACCGGGGATTTGAAAATATACCTTCCGTTGATAATATCCAGCGTAGATTCATCCCCGTCAATATAACTGACTTCCGGAATATAGCCTTTATACGCGAAAGTGCCTGTCTGAGGGTTAACGGAAATCAAAAACATACTATCTGCCGGATTCCGGTATAATCCATAAAGTACCCCCTCATTCGGATGAAAATGAAATCCCGAAAAATAGCCTCCACCCGATGGAGGAAAATCTGGCTGATACACAATATTCCCGTCAGAAACAGCGATAGAAAAGAGTTTTGAAACGCCTGTGCCAATCTGACCTGAAAAAATATAGTGACCGTCTGCAGGATTGAAGGTAGTAAATGCACAGCTGCTGACCGAAGTAATGTCCGGAAAACTGTCAATTATAGTCAAAGAAGCGTTGGCCGGATTTACCTCCGTTAAATAAAGCGGTAGCGTATTGTCGTTCTGGTATAAAGCATACAATTTTCCGGTTGAGTTATTGTATTGAAATTCAGCCCACTGAGTCTGGGGATTGGCGAAAGTGGGAAAAGGAGCACTATATTCAATGCTTCCAGACTGAATCGTCAGGGTAATAAGGGAAGTGACGGTATCAGAGGGCCCGCCTCTGAACGTAAAATGCCCGTCTAATGAATTCAGAGCGTCATAACAGGGATTTACAAAAACACGCGCTACATTCGGAATCTGAGCGATTTTCTGATAAGTGCCGGAATCAGGGTCAATCATTACAAAATATTCTACCTGCGCTGAGGAGAAAGAAAAACAAAAAAGTAAAAGAAAAAACGCTCCGGACTTTAGGACTTGATACATAAAATTTCAGGATAAAAAATCATACAAAGGAGATTATATCAGTAATAACGGCTTCTTATTCAGATTGTTTCTTGTATTATTAAATCAAATACACCTTAATATTAAATCCCTTTAAAAATATCACAAAATATTGAAAATAAATCTTTATTTTTGTGCCCTGAAAATAGAATTCGTTTTCAGTAATTATCAACTAGTTTATGCCGGAGTTACCTCATGAATTAAAACAAGCAAGAATAACGGAGGTAAGAAATATTTTTTCTTTGTATTTGGACGAAAAAGGGCACAGAAAAACCACCGAAAGATTTGCTATTCTGGAGGAAGTATATAATCGAACCGACCACTTCGATGTAGAATCCCTCTATATCGAAATGAAAAATAAAAATTATCACGTCAGCCGCGCTACAGTATATAATACCCTGGATTTACTGCATGAATGTAATCTGGTAAAAAAACATCAGTTCGGAAGCAATCAGTCTTTATACGAAAAATCATACGGATACCGTCAGCATGACCATCTGATATGCGAAACCTGTGGAAAAGTACAGGAATTCTGTGACCCGAGAGTAGGAAGTATCGAAAAAATGGTAGGAGAACTGCTTGGATTTACCATTGCGTCTCATTCCCTGACATTGTACGGTAGCTGTAAGGACGAAAACTGCGAAGGAAAAAAGAACACCAATAAAAATTCAGAAAAACCAAAAATATAATATCATGGATTTTACCTATCAAAAAAAGGAAAAATATGTTGTCTTTCAGTTATCCGGAAGATTAATCGGAGAATATGACGGAATGACCCTCACTGAAACTGTTGCCAATCTGATTGGAGAAGGATTTAATCAGATTATTATTGATCTTACCAGCCTGGAGCATATCAACAGCAGCGGCCTGGGGGTTTTAATTACACTCCTTACAAAGGCACGTAAAACAGACGGAGAACTGATTCTTTCTAATCCTTCCTCCAATGTCAGTAACCTCCTTACCATTACCAAACTCAATACTATTTTCAGGGTATATCCAAATGTAGAGCAAGCAGTTGCTTCTTTATCCCAATAATCGAACTTTAACCATATTAAACTTAAACAATAAACATGATTGATGTACTTTTAGGGTTGCAGTGGGGCGACGAAGGTAAAGGAAAAGTAGTGGATGTTCTCTCTCCACGGTATGACATTGTCGCAAGATATCAGGGTGGACCCAATGCAGGCCACACAATTATAATAGACGGAGTAAAACAGGTTTTACATCTCATTCCTTCTGGTATTTTCCATGCGCCTTCTGTTTGCGTAATAGGCAATGGGGTGGTTATAGACCCGGTTACCCTCAAAAAAGAAATTCTTTCCCTTGAAGCAGCAGGAATAGAAGTGCGTTCCCGTTTGCTCATCTCAGACCGTGCTCATCTTATTTTGCCTACTCACAAACTCCTCGATGCCGCTTCTGAAAAAGCCAAAGGCGAAAAGAAAATCGGCTCTACATTAAGGGGTATCGGACCTACTTATATGGATAAAACCGGAAGAAACGGGTTTCGGGTAGGGGATTTGTCACACAGAGACTCGGAGGAAAGATACAATGTCCTGGTCCAGAAACATCAGCGACTTATTCAGCAGTATGATTATGAATACAATCTACAGGAATCACAAGCGGGTTTTCATGAAGCCCTTGATTTCTTAAGAGGAATGAAAAGAATTAATTCCGAACAGTATTTAAATGACGCTATGACCGGAGGAAAAAAAATCCTTGCCGAAGGTGCTCAGGGAACTTTGCTGGATATAGATTTTGGCACTTATCCTTATGTCACAAGTTCTAATACTACCTCTGCAGGGGCTTGTATCGGACTCGGAATTGCGCCCCGTCATATCCGTAAAGTATATGGTATCTTTAAGGCTTATTGTACCAGAGTGGGAAGCGGTCCTTTCCCTACCGAGCTGGATAATGATATGGGCGAACTCATCCGTAAACAGGGGGGAGAATTCGGGGCTACAACCGGAAGACCCAGAAGAACCGGGTGGCTGGACCTGCCTTTGCTCAAATATGCCGTTACCCTCAATGGAGTAACTGACCTGATTATGACAAAAGCAGACGTACTTTCCGGCCTTGATGAGGTTCAGTATGCTTATGCCTATAAAACGTCAAACGGGATAGAGGAAACCTGCCCTTATGACCTTTCTGATTCAGACATTCAGCCTTTGTATAAAAGTGCTCCTTCATGGGGTAATGTTTCCGAAGCAAAATCCTATGATGAAATTCCGGATACGCTGAAAAATTATATCGGTACAATTGAAGAATATACCGGTCAGAAAACGTCCTTTGTGTCTTTAGGCCCTGATCGTTCTCAAATTGTTGAAAGAGCCTGAAATTAATATAACCAAAACTGTTTATTTTCGGACAGTATAAAAAATAACCGCAGATTTATCCCCTGCGGTTTTTTTTTATAAAAAACGTTGAGAACCAAAGGTAATCAACGTTTAAAAGGGTACAAGTGAGTTTTACTGTAAATGAAGTTGTACTAAATTAAAATATTGAAAAGGGTATTATTATCTGAATTAAGCCAATTGAAAAGGTATTTTAGTTTAAACGAAATTTATATAATAAAAGTTTGCCACTAATATTAGGGATATTCAAAAAAGTCATAAAACACAAAAGCAGGATTACTCCTGCTTTTATGTTTATGACCTCACAGAAGAGTCATAAAGTATTTGAAATTTTCCGGTAATTATTCAATTACAATTTTACTGTAAGTTGAGCGTTTTCCGTCAGACAATTTCACCATATACATTCCCTGTGCAAGATTCTGGATAATTACCTCGTGGGTAAATCCGGAAACTTTTCCTAAATGCTGAGAATAAATGCTTTGTCCCTGAACATTTAGTACCTCTACTGATAATTCATCAGCAATAAGGCTTTCGCTGCTTACTGTGAATGCTCCGTGAGAAGGATTCGGATAAACCTGAAGGTCGCTGATAGTGAGAAGGTCATCTAAACTTGTAGTATTATTACTGAATACTGACATAGTAACCGTATCGTTTCCGCACATATTCGATACAATCAAAGTTACATTAAATGTTCCCTGAGACTGATAAGTATGAGCAGGATTTTGCAGATTGCTTGTCGTTCCGTCGCCAAAGTTCCAGTTATACGTTACCGGTAAAGAGCCGGTAGTATTATTGGCATTGAACTGATAGTATCCTGTATTGGGGGTAGAAGACTGAATGATGAAACTTCCTGTCGGAGCCTGGTTTACTGTAACGTTAATCTGATCAGAAACAAGGCAGTTACCGTTGAGGGAAACCGAAACAAAATAAGTACCGGTTTGGGTTACAGGGATACTTTGAGAAGTAGCTCCATTCGACCAGCTATAGGTTGCACCCGGGTTGCCGGCATCCAGAATTGTTCCGCCGCAGGCAGTCTGGTCAGGTCCTAAATTCACTGAAGGAGGAGTTCCAAAAGTCACGTTAATGACATCTGAATCAGAACAGCCAGGTTTAGAAACCGTTACAGAATAAGTACCTGTACTCGTAACGTTGATACTTTGTGTCGTAGCTCCGGTTGACCACAAATAAGTGGAACCAGGATTTCCTGCATTGAGGGTTACATTGCTGGAACATGCCGTAATGTCCTGACCCAGATCCACATCCACTCCATTTAACGATACGTTAATCGTATCGGAATCAGAACATCCGGAAGGACTTGTGATTGATACATAATAGGTTCCGTTTGCAGTTACATTTACCGAAGGTGTCAATGCATAGCTGGTATTGGCAGACCAAAGGTAAGTCGTTCCCACAGGCTGATTGGTACCTGCATTCAGCGTTGCAGCGGTAAGACAGCCCGTTACATCCGGTCCCAGATTCACAGAAGGTGTTGGCAGTACAGTTACATTAATTGTGTCTGTTCCTACGCATCCGTATTGATTCGTTACATATGTGACATACTGACCGCTGTTGTTTACAATAATTACCGGAGAAGTCTGACCGGAATTCCAGGCATAGGAAACCCCACCGGCGGTAGTAGCGTCAACGACATAACCGGAACAGGTAATCGCATCAGCACCAAGGAAAGGCTGAGGTACAGCACCTACCACAACAGTAGCTGAGTCATATCCGCTGTCACATCCTAATACTTTGATTCTCCAGTCATAAAAAGTATAATAGTATCCGTATAATGTACCAAAGCTGTTTTGGGTATTTACAATCGATATATTATTATTGGGGTCAGTATAAGGATATACAGCACCATCATAATTATAATATAAGGCAGTAGAAGTGCTTGCAAGCAATAGTCTGTAACCGAATCCAGGCGTTGGGATATCGATATCAATCTTACATTTTACCGGAGCACCCAAAAAGGCAGGTGAGCCTATATTTGTTGTAGCAGTTCCTACTAAAGCACCCAAAGCATCAAATACGTTTACTGACATTGTACCGGAAGAAGTAGGGTAAACAGTTACGGAGTCAATCGTAAGCGGATTGAAAGTATCGAATACAAGACCTGAGTTTACATTTCCGGTAGTATTGAAACCGGGACCTGTATCATCAGGTTTACCTACATTGAAGATGAGTTCTGACCTTCCTACAACATAATAGTCAGTAGTAGCAGTTAAATAAGGAGTGGTATAGGAAGTACCGGTATGCAGGAGATTTCCTCCAATGGCATCATACCAGAAATAGATAATTCCGGGTTGAGGTGCTAAAACCGAAAGAGTAGTGGAATCCGGAGTACAAAGTACATCATCATTAACAGTGGGTGTATTCGCAATCGGATATACCACAATGGTTAAATAAGAAGTATCATTATCATTTATCGGGTCAAGAAGACTGGAGGTGTAGGATTTCAGCAGATAGGTTCCGCCGGTAGTTGCATTCCAGTTGAAAGTTGCATTGGTTGTAGCCGCAACAGGAAGCGGAGCCCCCAGGGTCTGAACCAGATTTACAGAAACAGGGCCTGTAATATCAAGGTGTACAGATATATTGTTTTGAGCCTGAGAACCAAAGTTTTCTACTATAACCGTAACCGGAACGTTCGGCGTTTCGCAGAATCCACCGGTAGGCGTTACGAATGCAGATACTCCCAAATCATATTGTGGCTTATCGTAGATTCTTACATTATCAAATGCAAATCCGTCAAATTGTACTGAAAAATCTGCAGAAAAAGCAAAACGAAGTCTTACTGCAGGCTGATTTTGTAAACCATTCAGGTCGTGTTTACAGATAACCCATCCGCTTCCAAGCGTACCGGAACCATTCCAGCCTACATTTCCGGGATTAAATGGTGAACCCGGAGAAGTAATCAGACCTTGTCCGTTATACCAGTTAAACGGATCACCAAAATTACCTACATTGGACCAGGTTACCCCTCCATCTGTAGAAGCCTGTAATACAACTCCATCCCATGAGCCTTCCAGGTCCCAGGCAATAGCCGCTTCAAATACAGGAGCATTCAAAGTAGAAAGGTCAAAACAGGGACTTAACACCCATGATTCTTCCGCACTATTATACGAGCCGGTAAGATTGGTTTCCCATGAATTCGGGCTTGTATATGCACTTTGAATTGGAGCACCGCTGGGTGTACCCAATTGCCAGGAGCTGTTTGTGCCTCCCTGAGCCCAGCCTCCCGGTCCCTGATCGAAGTTTTCGTAGTAGGGATAGTTGGAGATAGTTGGAATAGAGGTAATCGTAGAAACCAGAGAGTCATCTGCTGTATTGGTATCTCCGGCAAGTGTAGAATACGTTAAGATACTATATGTACCGGGTAAACCCAAGTTGGCAGTGGCGGTAAATGTATAAAATAAGGTATCTCCGGGAGGAACCGCAGGCCCGTTGTAGATTTCTGTTACAGTTGTTCCTCCATTGACAGAATAATGAAGGGGTACACTGGACCATGAATTATATCCCATATTTACCACTGCAATAGAAATCGGCTCATTGGCAGTTAAGCCGCAGCCATTGCCCGGATTGGTAAGTACCGGAACAGAAGCGTCAAAAGGTAATAACTCTTTCAGGTTAATATCATCTATTGCCAGATTATGTGCTGCTCCCTGATTGAAGTTCTCGGCTCTGAAACGAACCCCTACAACTCCGGGAGTATAAGGAGTTAAGTCTATGATTTCCTGGTTCCAAAGGGTATTTTTATGTCCAATCGGTACAATTACATCATAAACAATCCCACCATTATAGAGTAAATCTACATGGATAAAGTTCTCATAAGCCGGTGTCGGAGCAAACTGATTATTGCTATGATACCAGAATGCAAACTGAGGTGCACTCATGGAAGAAATATCAAAACAGGGTGTAATCAGAATTGCAGAGTCAACATCAGAGTAGTCATCTACTACGGAGTAATACCCTGTACCCAAAGTATGGTCTCCCGCAGGAAACGGTCCGGGATAAGTAGGCTGATTGGTAAATTCCCAGTCGATTCCCTGGTCAGCTACTGAATTTTCCCAACCTGAAGGAAGTGTGGGACCGGAAGCCTCAAAATCCATTATATAGGGATAATTGGTAACAGGGATCTTATGTAATACGTATTTTATGAGTGTATCATTTCCTGAAAATCCATCATTGGGTAAAGTTGTCCATACTTTTACAGCGTGCATACCCGGAACAGATAAATCTGCGGTAGCAGTAAAGGTATAAGACCCCGTAGTGGAAGGAGCAAGAGAAACGGTGGTTGGCTCGCAAAAGACAGGACCATTGTCAACCTGAAAGCAAACTCCGATATTAAACTGAGGATTGCTCCCAAAATTTGTGATATCACAGGAAACCTGAGTTGTAGCAGAAAGCCCGCATCCGGAAATAGGTCCAAAAATACCGGTAATACCCGCATCATCCGGAGAAGCAGGTGCGATATTTACCAGATAATCCTCTGTTTCTCCCCAGGTATAGGAACCGCAGGCCAGCGTTGAGGTACTGGTACCTCCTTCCTGAAGTACAATTCTCATGCGGGTTGGACCGGTAAGAGATGTTCCCGGAATTGCAATAGAGCCGGTAATCGGATTAGCGGTTCCAGAGGAGCCTCCAAATACCAACTCTGTCGGGTCAAAAGTATTATTGTGGTTAAAGTCTATCCATACATTTGCCCAACAGGTGTAGAAAAACTGTGAAGAATTAATCTGAAGAATAGAAATAGGATAAGACTGTCCCAGAAAGTATGTGGAAGGAGGAACCGTTGCTGTAAAATTGGAATAGGTATTTACAGATAATGGATTACTCAACAGGGGAGAGGGGGCAACGGCAGGATTGGCCATTGAACCAAAAATTACCTGACCAATGTCGTCATCCACTGTTGATGTTGCTCCGGAAGCACAGTATTGTGCATTCGCCACACCATAAAAGAACAATAAGCTAATAACGAAAGTAAACAATTTTTTCATAAACTTCTATGTTTATTGAATTAAATGTAATGAATTATGATTTAGAACTAATTTTTTATATTGAGAGATACTGAAAATTTATGCAAAAGTAATAATTTTTTTATTAAATCCTTAATATAATTGTATAAACTTTTATGTAGTATTTATCGTTAAGTGCGTAATTATTATTATTTATTTCCATTTTTTTCGTTTTAAATTAATCTGTAAATTAATACATTTTATGTCATCTGGTAAAAATTCGTTGTCTGTATTGCTTATATCGTTGTTTGTACTGCTATTAGTTGCCTGTGAACGGGAAATTACTATAAAATTACCGGACGCAGATAATAAAATTACGGTAGAAGGCTATATTGAAAATGATTCCTTTCCGGTTGTCATTCTCACGAAAAGCCTGCCTTATTTTCAGTCGCTTGATTTAAATAATCTGAATGATTTTTTTGTAAAGGGAGCAAAAGTAGAAGTTGTGGTAGATAATGATACTGTACCCCTTCAGGAATTTACCGCTTCTCAACCTGGTGGAAATTCCTTTACCATTTATACCAATCCCTTTTTAATCGGACAGGCCGGAAAAACCTATACGCTTTTAATCGAATCAGAAGGACAAAAACTGAGCGCAGTGACCACGATTCCGGATCTGGTGCCTCTGGATTCTTTCAGTTTTGAAAAAGTGGACAGTACCAATACGATTTTTCTGCCAGAAGGCCATGATAGCTTATACCGGCTCTTGGGATATTTCCGTGACCCCGCCGGTCAGACGGATTATTACCGCTACTGGACATCCCGGGCTTCTATGAAAAAAGCATACGAAGGAGCACTTTCTCCCTATACTGAAAATGGAAATTCCGCTTTTAAATTTGATTTGTTTGATGGTCAGTATGTAAACGGATTCTGGATTCAGGGGTCAAAAGTAAGGGGAGACTCTCTCGCTGATCACGAAGAGTACTTCAAACTGGGGGATACAATTTCTGTTAAATGGGGTACAATCGATAAAGCGCAGTATGAATTCTGGGATACCTACATTAACAATCTGAATGGAAGCGGCCCCTTTAGCCCGCCGATTATCGTGAAAACCAATGTAAAGGGAGGAAACGGAATCTGGGCCGGTACAAGTGCTTCATATTACACAAATATCATCGTAAAATAATCAGCTATCCATTTCTGAATCTTATTTTGATGTCGTAATTTTTTCCTCAAATAAAATTAGTCAAAAAAATAACTTGTTTTTTTGACTAATTTTTAATTTTATTCGTATAAAACAGGGAATTGTCATTTCATTCAGCGAATGATAAAAAATCATACAATCGTTTTATTAAAAATATGAAATCATTTTTTTCTGCAATACTGTTACTGTTTTCTGTCAATCTGTTTTATGCTCAGGACCTTACAGAAGGGGCAATCAATGAACTCATGAAGCAGGGAGGATACGCTCCCAAAACCATGCAGTACGGTAAACTGAAAGAGGCTGAAGCTATGTTCAGGGATTTTATGTTTGAAAAAGGGAAAAGCTATTTTGTAGTGGCTTACGGGGAAGAAGGGGTTCTGGATGTAGATGTCGAAATGCTCAATAATCTCAATCAGGTACTTGCCAAGGATAAAGACAGTGAACCACTTGCCCTGATAAAATACGAACCTGCTGAAAATCAGTATTTGAAAATTATCGTCAAAAATTTTAACAGTCAGTCCCGGAATCACCCTTATGTCATTAAATATCTTATCTATCACAAGTCTTTGGAAGATACTGAAAATGAAAAAGAAGCGGTTAATTCCAACAGATAGTCAGATTCTTCTTTCCCAGCCCGGATTGTTTTGAGGTAAATTCATTTCCTCTCCTCTTTTTCTTTTTTATTGTTTTTAAAAAGTACCTGAATGCTCTCAGGACAAACTTTTTTTGTATCTTTGCACCTCTTTTTATTAAAAATCTGGTAATTATGGGAAATTTACTGAATCAATATAAACGATTTACGGTTACCGCGGCTTTGCCTTATGCAAACGGACCGCTTCATATCGGACATATCGCAGGGGCTTATCTGCCGGCAGATATTTATGTACGGTATTTGAGACTAAGAAAAAAAGAAGTGGTTTTTATTTGCGGAAGTGACGAGCACGGAGCGGCTATCACTATGCGTGCAAAAAAGGAAGGCGTTTCTCCTCAGGAAATTATCGATAAATATCACTCCCTGATGAGAGATACATTTCAGCAATTAGGAATTCATTTTGATATATACCACAGAACTTCCGATGCGATTCATCATGAAACCGCTCAGGTTTTTTTTCTGAAACTCAATGAAAAAAACGAGTTTCTCGTAAAAGAATCAGAGCAGTATTTTGACGAAGAATATCAGCAGTTTCTGGCCGACAGATACATTCAGGGGACCTGCCCGAATTGCGGGAATGACAAAGCTTTTGGAGATCAGTGTGAAAAGTGCGGTTCAACCCTTAATCCTACCGACCTGATCAATCCCCTCTCCACCCTCAGCAATCAAAAACCGGTTCTGAAAACCACCAAACACTGGTACTTACCGCTGGATAAGTATCAGGCGTGGCTGGAATCCTGGATTCTGGGCACTAAACAGGATGAATGGAAGGTAAATGTTTTTGGTCAGTGTAAAGCATGGCTCAATGGTGGACTTCATCCCCGGGCAATGACAAGAGACCTGGACTGGGGAGTAGATGTGCCGCTGGAAGAAGGAAAAGGGAAAAAACTCTATGTCTGGCTTGACGCTCCGATTGGGTATATTTCCGCTACCAAAAAATTATTTGAGGAACTGAGCAGTAAAAAAACGGATTTTGCCAACCCGGATTTGCTGAATTCCAATTTCCCGCCTTTTGTCAATCCAAAGCAGAATGACTGGGAAAAATTCTGGAAAAAACAGGAAAATCCGGAGGATGACGCATGTCTTCTTCATTTTATCGGAAAAGACAATATCGTATTTCATTGTATCATTTTCCCGGCGATTCTGCATGCACACGGAGAATATATCCTGCCTGAAAACGTTCCCGGAAATGAATTTCTGAACCTTGAAGGCGATAAAATTTCCACTTCCCGTAACTGGGCAGTTTGGGTACATGAATTTTTGAAGGATTTTCCGGAGAAAAGAGATATTTTAAGATATGTTCTTTGCTCTATCCTTCCGGAAACCAAAGACAGCGAGTTTACCTGGGCCGATTTTAAACAAAGAAATGACAGTGAACTCAATGCGATTTTTTCTAATTTTATTCACAGAGTATTGATTCTTACCCATAAAAATTACGGAGGCGTAGTGCCGGATGTAGTGGGCGAAACCGATGAGGTGATTAAGGCCGCTTTCCGGGAAATTTATGAGAGTGTAACCAAAATTCATGAGAATATCGAGCAGTTCCGGTTCAGGGATGCGCTCTTTGAATTTATGAATATCGCAAGGACCGGAAACCGCTATCTTACAGAAACTGCTCCCTGGAAACTCATGAAATCTGACCCGGAAGAAGCGAAAAAAGTAATGTTTGCTTCCTTGCAGATTGTAGCAAAACTTACAATCCTTGCAAGGGTTTTTCTTCCGGATACAGCCGAAAAACTTGCCGCGATGCTGAATCTTTCCGAAGAAGATATTGCTTGGGAAAATCTTCATTTTAAAGCAGTTACACTAAAGCCCAATCATGTAATCAATGAACCTGTTCCGTTGTTTATGAATATTGAGCAGCAGCTGATAGATATGGAAATAGAAAAACTCAATCAATCCAAAGTACAGAATCAGGAGGCTTTGCCAGCGGAAACGGTGATACCTATACCGTCTCAGAAGGAATTCACTACTTTTGAGGATTTTCAGAAGATGGATATACGGATTGCCCGGATTCTTGAGGCGGCTTATGTACCCAAATCGGATAAGTTACTGCAATTTATTGTAGATACCGGATTAGACAAACGCACCATTGTATCGGGGGTGGCAGAGCATTTTAAGCCGGAAGAACTTGTGGGAAAACAGGTTTTGGTACTGATGAATCTCCCTCCCAGAAAAATACGGGGCGTAGAATCTCATGGTATGATACTGTATGCAGGAGATTACACCGGAAAACTTCATGTAATACATCCCGAAAAGGAAGGGGTAAATGAAGGAAGTACGGTAAATTAACGAATTTTTATCCCCCTTCCAAAATCAATAAAAAACGAAAAAATACTCTCTGTTAAAATAGTCTTCACTTAACAGAGAGTATTTTTTTTAAATTACAGCAACATTTTTTCAGCCTTTTTCTTATAGCTTCCATCGGGGCATAATTCCAGGTATTTTTTTGCCCATTGCTTGTCACCCGACTGATTTACAAGGGTTTCGCAGGCCTCCCAG
>JAIBAH010000008.1 GCA_019695295.1 Bacteroidia bacterium
TTAATGAGATGACAAAACGGGAAATTGAGGCTGAAATAGACAATGATTTCCGTATTGCACTGGAAGGGATTAAAAAATTACCCATGAATTCCCGCCTCGGAGTATATGTTGCCTATGTTTATTACGTAAAACTCCTGGATAAAATCAGAAATACCCCTCCACAGAAAGTAATGCAGGTAAGAATCCGGGTGCCCAATTACCTGAAGGTTTGGCTATTATTCAAGTCCTCTTACCGGTATTACACCAATTTATTTTAAGTACCTGACCATAATAAACTGTTCTGAAAGAAAGAACAAATCAAGGGTTTTTGACGGTTTCTTTATCCTTGCAATATGGGAACAATTGTAAGGATATTTTTGTCTTATTTCTTAGTGCTTAGGATTCCATACAGCGACAATTTCTTCTCCTAATTCGGTGTTTACGGGTTCAAATCCAAGACTGAAAAATAATTTTTGAGCGGCAATGTTTTCTACGGAAAAACTCGTCCTTATTTCCTTATCGGAAGATTTGCGGGAAAGGTGTTCGAGTAGTAGTTTTAACGCATTGCGGGCAATTCCTTTTCTCTGAAACCGAAAATCCACTGCCAAACGATTTATCCAGTAAATCCCTGTAAAATCCCCGTACATGATAAATCCGGCCGGAGCATCATTGTAATTGATTCCAAAAGCCACGATATTTTCGAAATAAGCCTGAGCAAGGGAATACAAAAAAGAGGGACAAAACTTCCCCTGTTCAGGGGATATCTCTACGGAAAGATAGTTTTCCCAGTTAAACCGGTTGAGTAAAATCAGAGAAGTTTCCATATTTATTGCTTTATTTTTCCCGAAAAATACTACAACCCGGGGAATAAACCAAATAAAGCCCGAGAATTCTGACAAAGTTTTTATTCCTTTTTGATTCATCCGGCGACCCTGTTAAATAAAAAGGAAACCCGCCCTGTCGCAGGGTGAGTTTCCGGATTTGTTTGGGCAAACAAAATTGTAGTCAATACGTCTGAATTATTCGTTCCGACGTATAAACTTATATGAAAAATCAATCTTAATCTACGTTATCATGCAGGAACGGATTATGTTCCCTGATTTTATACTTTCCGTCTTTCCCTTCTTCCATGGAGGTTCCGGAGAGTTTGGTATGACTTACTTTCCCGGTATTATCCTCAAGCGTTACCTTCTTACGCAGGTAAGCAGGCTGATTTTCCAGCTTTTGGAGGCTTTCAGGGTCATGAATATCATATACCTTGGAGTTCAGTTTTTTGATTCTTTCTTCTCTTTCCTTTTGATTCAGACGGCGAAGTGTTTCTCTTTCCGTTTCGGTCATATTGGACTCGTAAGGCAGGTCAAAAGTTTCTTCTTCAAGGTCTTTCTGGAAAAACTTACTGTCTTTTTTCTCTTTGGACTGCGGTTTTTTCGCATTCAGAGAAGCAAGCTCAAGCGGCTTTCTTTGTCCGTCTTCTTCAAAACGGGTTGCAATCACTGTAACTCTGAGGTCATTCGCCATCTCGTCGTCATATACAATACCGTAAATGATATTGGCGTCAATCCCGGCGGTTTCCTGAATATACTCTACAATCTGAGTCGTTTCTTCCATACCCAGCGTATCAGTAGAAGCGGTAATATTCACAATGATGGCGCGGGAGCCCTGAATTCCCATACTATTCAGTAAAGGAGAATTGATAGCGGCCTCAGCAGCCTTTAACGCTCTGTCATCTCCGGCAGCCACTGCGGTTCCCATAAGTGCACGGCCACCGTCTCTCATTACGGTACATACGTCGGCAAAGTCCACGTTTACATATCCCTCAGTCATGATGATTTCGGCAATGCCTTTGGCAGCGTTGCACAATACATTATCCGCTTCACGGAAAGCATTAATCATAGAAACCTTGTTTCCAAGAATTTTCAGGAGATTATTATTATCAATCACGATTAAGGTATCCACCATTTTTTCGAGTTCGATGATTCCTTCCATTGCCTGCTGAATGCGCTTAGGCCCTTCAAACTTAAAGGGAACGGTAACGATTCCTACGGTGAGCACACCCATTTCCTTGGCCATAGCGGCAATAACGGGAGCAGCACCTGTACCGGTTCCACCGCCCATACCGGCAGTAATAAAGGCCATTCTTGCATTTTCCTTCAGTAATGCACGCACTTCTTCCAGGCTCTCCACTGCTGCTTTTTTACCTACTTCAGGATTGGCACCTGCACCCAGCCCTTCTGTCTGATTTACGCCGAGGCGCACTTTCATCGGTACAGGGCTTTTTTTCAGCGCCTGAACGTCAGTATTACAAATAACGAAGTCCACCCCGTCAATTCCTTTGAGGAACATGTTGTTCACGGCGTTTCCACCACCGCCACCGACTCCGATTACTTTTATGATTGAATTTTGATTTTTGGGAAATTCGAATTGCATAATCTTTACAATTTTTAAAATTTAAACGATAGGTTAATATAATCTGAGGTTTATTCGATAAAATCTCCGGTATTGCTAAGTGTATTTTCAAACCAGGATTTTACTTTTCCCAGAAAACCAATATTATTATTTTTATCCGCCTCTTTATGGGCGTAGGGCGTTCTGTTTTCGTCTGCATTCGTTACCTGCTGCTGAAGGCTTGTCAGTTTTGCCGGGCGCTGAAGGTATTCTATTGCGTCAAGGCCCATGATGACAAGTCCTGTCCCGGTTGCGTACATCGGGAAATTTACTTCATCCACCATTCCGCTCGCAAGGTGCTCTCCCGGCAAACCGATACGGGTATCAATACCGGTTACAAACTCCACCAATTGTTTGATGTGCTGTAACTGTGCTCCGCCACCGGTAATGACGATACCTGCCACGAGTTTATCTTCAAATCCGGAGTTTTTGATTTCTGCTGCTACAAACTCCATGATTTCTTCCATTCTGGACTGAATAATCTGAGCCAGCATTTTTTGGCTGATTTCCTTAGCGGCTCTGTCTCTTGGTCCCGGAATGCTGATGATAAGCTCTTCGGTGATGGCTTCTGCCAGTGCACTTCCGTACTGGGTTTTGAGTAATTCAGCATGGCGCTTCATCACTTTACACCCTTGTTTGATATCTTCGGTTACGATATTTCCCCCGAAAGGCACAACTGCTGTATGACGGATAATATTATTTTCCCATATAGCAATATCTGTAGTTCCGCCCCCGATATCTACAAGACAAACGCCTGCTTCTTTTTCTTCCTCTGTAAGTACCGCTGCACTGGAAGCCAAAGGCTCAAGGATAAGTTCCGCTACTTCAAGTCCGGCTCTTACCACACAACGGTAAATATTATTCGCTGCCGTTGTCTGTCCGGTAACGATATGGAAGTTGCCCTCAAGACGGACACCCGACATTCCTACCGGCTCAAAGATACCAATCTGATTGTCAACGGTATATTCCTGAGGTAAAACATGGATAATCTCAGTACCCGGCTGGGTAGCGATTTTAAACATTTCATTGTGTAAACGGGAAACATCCTCACGGGTGATTTCCAGATCCGGGTGATTCAGGGTGATAATCCCTTTGTGTTGCATGCTTCGTACATGTTCTCCGGCAATCCCTACATGTACCACTTCGATTTTAATTCCGGATTGTTTTTCAGCGTCAGCGATAGCTTCACGGATAGATTGAACGGTTTTTTCAATATTTACCACTATTCCGCGGTTTACTCCGTCTGAATCTGCCTTACCAATTCCAAGAATGTTAATTTTACCAAACTCATTACGCTTGCCCACGATAGCGCAGATTTTGGTAGTTCCGATGTCGAGTCCGACTACAATTTTGTCATTCATTTCTCAAAAAATTAATAATGTAAAAACTCTGTGTTAATTAGTTGGTTTTTCTTTTTTTCCTCCGGATTACTCCGGCATTCATTTTTTTTATATTTTTTTTGCTACCACCTGGCCTTTAAATTTTACGCTGAATCCTTTGTATTTATTCCAGCCTACTTCTTTAATTACCTGGTCGTAAAAGCGTTTCATATCCTCAAATTTTTCTTTTATCCTTTTAGGTTCGCCAAATTCTATAAAAATATTGCCAATCTGCGGATAAAAAATCAACTCGTTTGACTGTGTGATATAGATTTCGGAAATCTGAGAGTTCCAGAATTTATCCGAATCTATATATTTAATCACGGGCATTGCATTTTTGACCAACTCGCAGTGGAACGAATCCCTGGGTGCCAGATTTTCATACAATGCTCCCCTGATTAAGGGCACATTGGAAGAATGACGGTTTGCCGTAGGGAACTTAATCCCGTCTTTATCCAGATAAATTGAAGTGCCATCCGAATTCATAATTCTTGCAACAGGCTCTCTTAACTTTACCGAGATATTCAGTTTACCGCCGAAAGACTTTGAAACCTGAGCGTCAGAGATATAAGGACTTCCCTTAAGAATCACCTCCATTTTTTTGAGGTTAATGCTCCCCATATTTACTCCGACTACCTTACTTTCATATCCTTCCTCAATCATTTTTTCAATTTCACTCTTACTCAAAAAAGCGTCCTTATTGTCACTGATAAAGGTAATATTCAGTTCTTTGCAAATCTGACCTGACCTGTACCGGTTTACCACACCCAGTAAAATGAGGAAGAAAGCAGCCACTAAGGCATACTGTACAGACCTTTTGAGACGCAGTCGGGGGAAAAGAACCGGAAGCTTTGGGGGTGAACCCTTTTTTTTCTTTTTTACTTCCTGTTTTTGGTTTTCCAGTTCCTTTTCCCGCTGAATTTCTTCAAAAGTCCGGTTTCTTCTTTCTTTATTAGGAGTAGGACGTTGATTCAATTTTTTATTTTTCTTTTAATCGTTAATGGTTAATAATTTATTATAAAATTTTTTACTTTTTCAACTTCTCTGTCAATATCTCCGGCTCCGGCCATCAGAATCACTGCGGGAACTGAGATATATTCCTTTAGCGTAGCAATCAAATGTTCTTTTGTACAAACCGATTTCAGTACTGCCCCCATTTCATTCAGAATCATTTCTGCATTTACTCCGGGTATTGGCTCTTCTCTTGCCGGATATACAGGCAGCAAAATCACTGCGTCTGATGTGGAGAGCGCCTCTGCAAATCCCTGATAGAAATCCCGGGTTCTGGAAAAGAGATGTGGCTGAAATACGGTAATCAGCTGCCTCTCCGGAAACAGGGATTTTGCGGTTTGCACTGCGGCCTCCAGTTCAGTGGGATGATGTGCGTAATCATCTACCAATGACAAAGTCTCACTGTGATGTATCACTTCAAACCTTCTGTATATGCCTTTGAAACCTTCAAGGGTTTCTTTTACTTTTGTCATATCTCCTCCGGCTTTCAGGGTTAATGTAATGGCAGCAGTTGCATTCAGTACATTGTGCTTTCCCGGAATCGGAAGAAAGATATTTGGAATCACCACTTCGGCACTCTGATAGTCAAAGAACGTTCCCAGCCTGTCAAACCGGATATTGGCAGCTCTGTACTCTCCGCTTTCTATCCCGTATGTGCTAAACTCTCTGCCCCAGTCAAAGCCTTTTGCGTCTTCATGTATCAGCAAAAAACCGGTAACCAGTGCCGCAAACTCCCGGTAACTGTTTTTTACTTCCTCCTCTGTACCATAAATATCCAGATGGTCAGCGTCAATAGAAGTAATTGCGGCCATTTCGGGCGAAAGCCTGAGAAAAGAACGGTCAAATTCATCGGCTTCCACTACACAAAATCCGGAATTTCCGAAGGCAAAGTTACCATTGAGGTTTCTCGAAATTCCTCCCAGAAATGCAGTGGGTTCGAGACCGCAACCTTTCATCAGCCATGCAAGCATAGAAGAAGTCGTGGTTTTGCCATGCGTTCCCGCAACGCCCAGTGTACGGTATCCTTTACTGATAATACCCAGTGCTTCTGAACGTTTCATTACCGGAATTCCTCTGGACTCAGCCTCTGCAAACTCAGGATGATTTTTAATCGCCGGGGTATAAATCATTGCCGTTACCGTTTCCAGATGATTGATATCCGGTTCAAAAAACACGTTTATCCCTTCACTCTCCAAAGCGTCAGTGACAATAGAAGGCGTTTTATCATATCCTGACACTTTCAGGCCTCTCAGCCGGAAATACCTTGCAAGGGCACTCATTCCAATTCCTCCTATTCCCAGAAAATAAATATGGTTTTCCGGTTCTGGGGAAAATAATGAATCAGGGATATGATTATCTTTTTTCATCTGTCAGAGCGTTTTGTATGCTAAATACGTATCGTTTTTTCTATTTCATCTACAATTTCTTTTGCAGAATCATGCTTCTCAAAATCCTGAATATTCTTTTTCAGTGTATTCATTCTTTCGGTATTTTCCAGAATATTTTTCAATTCCGGTATCAGTTTTTCCTGAGCCTCAGCGTCTTTCACCAATACAGCGGCTCCTGCATTGACGAGTGAAAGTGCGTTTTTGGTCTGATGGTCTTCCGCCACATTGGGCGAAGGCACCAAAAGCCCAACTTTGGATAATTGTATCATTTCAGAGATTGTGCTTCCGCCCGCTCTGCTGATAATAATATCTGCCGCACTGTACACTAAAGCCATGTCTTCAATAAAAGCCTGCATTTTCAGGTTCGGATGCTTCTCCACCCGCTGATTCAGGTCATTGAAGTAGAATTTTCCGGTTTGCCAGATGAGTTGAATTCCACTGTCAAGGATTTCCTTCAGATGACTTTCCAGTACATTATTAATTTTCAAAGAGCCTAAACTCCCTCCCAGACTCAGCACAACCGGCTTATCGGGGTTTAACCCAAGCTTTACGATTGCGTCCCGGCGGTCGGTGAGTACAAAACTTCTTACCGGGTTTCCGGTAACGACACATTTCTGAGCGTCGAAGTATTTCAAAGCGTCTGCATTTCCCAGTAATATCCTCGAAGCTTTGGAAGACAGCCAGCGGTTGGTAATACCCGGAAAAGCATTCTGCTCGCAAATCACAAGCGGAATGGATTTCCAGCCTGCCACCCTTCCCAAAGGCCCGCTTGCATATCCACCCACCCCAATCACACAATCCGGCTGAAAGCGGGCAAGGATACGATACGCCTGCCAAAGACTTACAAAGAACTTCACCGGAAAAAGCAGATTCCGGAAAATATTTTTTATACTCAGCTGCCTTTGAATTCCGCTAATCCATACTCCTTCTATTCTGAATCCATTTTTAGGCACTAAGTTCATCTCCATCCCTCCTTTGGCTCCCACATATAAAATTTCGGCGTCCGGAAATCTTTTCTGGATTTCTTTTCCGATAGAAACGGCCGGGAAAATATGCCCTCCTGTTCCTCCTCCTGAAATGATAAATCTTCTCCTTTTCATCTATATTAAGTCCGGATAATTTTACCTGGGTCCACTTTCATATTATTATTCAGCTTATTCTCCATTGCGTCCCGGCTCACACTCAGAATCAGCCCGAAAGAAAAACCTGTGAACAAAATCGAGGTTCCTCCCATACTAATCCAGGGAAGCGTAAGTCCCGTAACCGGCAGAAGGCCGACCGTTACTCCCATATTGATAAACGCCTGAAGAACAATCATAAATGCAAGACCGGATGCGACAAGTGCGCCATAGGTTTTACTGACCGTTACAATCATTACCGTTCGGAAGAGCAGTGTCAGATACAGGCACAAAACCACTAATCCGCCGAGCAAACCGTATTCTTCAATAATAATCGCGAATACGAAATCTGAAAATGCGAGCGGAAGATAATTTCGCTGAATACTCCTCCCCGCCCCTTTTCCAAAAAAGCCTCCGGTTGCCACAGCTATATTGGACTGTAAAGCCTGATAACTCCCTTCGTAAGTCCCGTCCTCATGCGCTACGAGTTGCTCTTTATAGGCTTTTAACCTTGAACTCCAGGTTGTAGCCCTTTTTGCAGTTGCAAACAAGAGCATGATTCCAAACATCCCGATCAGCAAAAGCAATCCGATATACTTAATTTCTACTCCTGAAATAAACATCACTACAAGGCTCGCCGTAAACAAAACCATTGCTGTACTCAGGTTTGTAGGGGCGATGAGTCCGCAGATAATGCATACCCAGAAAATTGCCGGCAAAAATCCTTCTGTAAAATCCCTGATTACGCCCTGACGTAAAGTCAGCAGTTTAGCGAGGTACATAATCAGCGCGATTTTGGCCAGATCCGATGGCTGAAAGGATTGTCCGAATACATTAATCCAGCGGGATGCTTCATTTACTTCTCTTCCACTCACTACGGTGTACATCAGCAGGGGGACAGAAATCAGCAGCAGCGTATTGGTAATGCGTGCAAAAATCCGGTAATTTATCAGATGAACGACATAAATTATCAGCACTCCCAGAAAAAGCAAAAGCGTATGCCTTAAAAGGTAGGACTCTGTATTTCCGGCTTTCATCCTGAATGCAAGCGAACTTGAAGCACTGTAAACTGCTACAATACTCACAAGCGACAGGAGAAAAATCAAAATCCAGATGATTTTGTCGCCTTTTAATTTATTTAAAATCCATGCAAACACTTTTGTATTTCGTTAATGGTTATCGTAAATTCATTACATTTTCTTTAAATTGCTTCCCTCTGTCTTCGTAGTTTTTGAATAAATCAAAACTGGCACAACAGGGAGAGAGCAGCACACAATCGCCCGATTCCGATACAGCACCTGCCATTTCTATGGCCTCTTTCATTCCGGAAGCCATCAGAATCCGGGGGACTTTTCCCTCAAAGGAAGCCTGTAGCTTTTCGGTATAAGGCCCTAAAATGATGAGTGCTTTCACTTTTTCCTCTGCCAAAGGAATCAGACTTGCATAATCATTGCCTTTATCTACTCCGCCTGCAATCCATATCACCGGCTGAGACATACATTCCAGTGCGTACCAGGCAGAATCTACGTTAGTAGCCTTTGAGTCATTGATGTAAAGGACTCCTTTTACGGTTGCTACTTTTTCGATTCTGTGCTCAATCGGCTCAAAAGAAGGAAGATGTTCCCGGATTTGAGCGGAAGTCAGCCCGGCTGCCCTCACCGCAAGAATCGCTGCCATTGTATTGGCTGCATTGTGCTTCCCGACAATCTGCATTGAGGAGTAATCAAAGTCTGCATCCATCATTTTCAGCAGCCCTGATTCTTCATATATCAAAGAACTTTTATTTTCATTCATACTGAATGCCTGTTTTTGAGCAGATATTCTGTATTCAGGCATTTCCTGATTCGTTACGGAATCATCAGCATTGTATATAAAAATATCGTTTGCTGTCTGATACCGGCAGATATTAAATTTACTGGCTGCATACTTTTTCAACTGATAATCATATCTGTCGAGATGGTCCTCCGTGATATTGGTAAGTACGGCGATATCCGGACGGAAAGTTTCTAAATCATCGAGTTGAAAGCTACTCAGTTCCAGTACATAAACCGGCTTTGGATTTCGGGCAACCTGCCACGCAAAACTCTTTCCGATATTTCCGCCCAATCCTACTTCCACACCTGCTTTTTCCATCAGATGAAAAATCAGGGAAGTGGTGGTCGTTTTCCCGTTGGAGCCCGTAACTGCAATGATTTTGGCATTGGTAAATCCATAAGCAAATTCGATTTCGGATATGATTTTTTTGTTTTTTTTGCGTAACTCCTTCACGATATCTGCCTTTTCCGGAATGCCGGGGCTTTTCATTATAATATCTGCTTCAAAGAACTTTTCTACTGTATGTCCGTTCTCCTCAAAAGGGATATTCTCCGCTTCAAGAATACTTTTATATTTCGGGGCAATTTCCTTAGCGTCTGAGAGCCATACCTCAAACCCTTTGTCTTTTGCCAGAATTGCCGTTCCTACTCCACTCTCGCCTGCACCCAGAATTGCTATTTTACTCATACACATTCATCTCTTTTTTATACATTTCCAACTCATTTCTGATTCTTAAAGAATCTTTGATTTGCATTATTCTGTATTTTTCACATTCTTTTTCAGTTTCAAACAACTCCGAACAGGCATAATAGCGCATATTCCATTGCTCATTAAAGATAGCTTTCAGTTTACGAATGGCATCTGATCTGAATGAAAATCCTTCTTTTCTGTCCATTTTCGCTGAAATCTTTGGTCTGGACTCTATATGATTACAATCTAAACATATCGCAAAAGCCTGAACCGGTTTATGAAGGCTATCATACAGAACTACTGCTATACCAGGCTCAAAACAGGCAGCTCCATATAAGCCGTAACTTGTTTTGTCATTTAATATTGAAAAGAACTGATTCAACTCTGATTTTTCCAGACGTTTCTCCTGAAAGCGATACCGCGTAAAAGCCTGTTCTTCCTCTCCTCCTTCGGCTGAACCTTTGATTCTGTAAACCATTCCGTAGTCAAAGGAGTGAAAAGGAACTATGCCTGTAGTATCTTTTATCGTTTGACTGAATCCTTCCCACTCCATTCTGCCCTTCTTCATCCATTTCGGGAGCTTAGGTCCAGCCGTTTTTTTTGCCTCTGCTTTACTTTTCAGATGATGCTTCCATTGAATAACCGGAAAAAGCAAGGCGGTAAACATTATTGTAATAATAATCAGTACCAAACCTGTTGCAACGCCTCTTTTATTACTCATCCTTTAAGCACCAAACTGTTTTAAATGATGATCTGTATGTATATACATCTGCCTTCCCCAATCTTCTTTTGAAAATACTCCCAGAATCGGATGCTCGGGAGAAGGGACAGAATCTGCTTTTTCAGAATACACCTTCATTATTTCAAGTAACTTCTTTTTATCTTCCTCAAAACCGGCGGGCTTAGTGCCGTCTTTCATTGGATTTACTTCTTTTGCTGTTTCTACTTTCGCTTTCGGGAAGGTATCTTTACGCAGAATATATTTTTTAAACCACTTCATTCTCGTAATAAAATTTCCAATATGCTTTGGTCTGACCTCTCCCATTGCTACTTTTGCAGAATCATATAAATGACAAAGCATTTGGTTCACATTCATCTTTCCCCAAAGGGGTTTTGCTTCCGGAGAAAGCGCTTCAATTCTTTTGATAAGACTTTCCCTGTCATCCGGATTGAAGAAATTTTTCATTTTAGCGTAACTTTAATGTAGCGAAACATAATACACAAAGTAAAATACACACAATAAAAAAGCGCATAACGATTTTGGATTCGTGCATACCGCCCAGTTCATAATGATGATGTAAAGGCGACATTCTGAAAAGCCGGTTTGCTTTAGCGTATTCGATTCCTTTGGTTCTTTTCAGGTATTTAAAATAAGTAACCTGAGAAATCACCGAAAGACTTTCTACCAGAAAGATTCCGCACATAATAGGAATCAGCAGTTCTTTTTTGACCATCAGCGAGATGATTGCAATCGCACCGCCAAGAGCAAGGCTTCCGGTATCACCCATAAATACCTGAGCAGGATAAGTATTGTACCACAAGAAGCCCACACACGCTCCTACCAAAGCCGCTGCATATACAATGAGTTCGGAGGAAAGTGGTATATAACTGATATTCAGGTAGTCAGAAAGAATAGAGTTTCCTGATATATAAGCAAATACGCCCAGTGTAGTTCCTACAATCGCCGAAGTTCCAGCTGCAAGCCCATCGATTCCGTCTGTAATATTTACGCCGTTGGATACTGCTGTAATAATAAAAATAACCATCAGCACATATACTATCTTTCCCAGTAAATCATTATTAATGATATTTTTCAGTCCCCATATCTGAGAATAATCAAATACATAATTTTTCATCAGTGGCAAATTGGTCCGGTAAACGAAACTTTTATCCTTGGGTCCAAAAATCTCTCTTGCAATTTCATACCTTTTATCCTGAGAGACTTTTACTTCTATGATTTTCTTTACTTCTTTTCCGTCAAGGAGGATTCTCCGCTCTACGGTGTAAGTTTCGATATCTGCGTATAAATGTCCTTCGGGAAATCCATTGAGTTTAAAATTATTGACCTTGATAAGTTTATCTCCATTGACAAAGCCTGCGTCCGCAATTTGCTGAGTGGTTTTAATCATATTCAGCTGCGTAATATTTGCCCGGCTTCCCATAAAATCGGGGTCAGTAATCATGATAATTCCCACAATCAGCCCCAGCGTAACCTGTCCGATAATTTTGAATCTTCCCTTCAGGCCTTCTTTATCCTTTTTAAAGACTTTGATATAATCATCTGTAAATCCAATAACTCCCATCCAGATTACTGCCATCAGCGCAACCCATACATAGGCATTTCTGATATCTCCCCACATCATAACCGGAATAACGATTCCCGCAATGATAATCAACCCGCCCATTGTAGGAGTTCCTTTTTTGGATTTGTGGCTTTCCGGTCCTAATTCCCGTATGCTTTCACCGATTAATTTACTCCTGAGGATATCAATAATTTTTCCTCCAATCAAAAGAGAAATAATCAGAGAAAACACAAGTGCAAGGATAGCCCGAAAGGTCAGATAGCGGAAAACTCCGAATCCGGGAATATCATAAGTAGTATCTAACCAGTTAAACAGGTAGTAAAGCATCTTTCGTTAATCGTTACTTTTGTAATAAAATATATTCATTACTATTGGTTCTGTCTATCGTTACTCCATTGATTTTACAGGTTTTGAGGGTATTTAAATAGCATTTGCATTTCCCTTCGTTGTAATCCCCATTCAGCTGAATATCCGTAATCCTGTATTTATAATCATAGGTACCATTACCGTCGATGAGATAATCAAAGCTCTCAAAATCTGATTCTATTTCCCCCAGAATAAAAGCGAACTCACCGGAAGCCTGTGCAACCGTGTCCACCGCATTCACCGTATCGCCTTTTGCGAATCGCAGGATATATGCATTACTGCCAATTTCAGCAGAGGAAAACTGTCCTGATGCCGTATCAAAACGAATGAAAAAAGCAGTATCATAAATATCATCCAGGCATTCACACTTGCGGCAACCTGTGCTCATCAATGCAATCAGAATAGCTACAGAAGCAGAAAGTAGTAAAAAATTGATTCTTTTCATTTTTTATTTATCTATCAAGGTTTAAATAATACTATGTAATCCATTGAACCACTTCTGTCGTAAATCATTCCGTTTACCTTACAGGTTTTTTGAGTATTGTAGTAACAGGAGCTGCACTTATTTTTGAATTCTTCTCCGCCCACTGCCAAATCGGTAATTTCAAACCGGAAAGTACCACCTTCATTGGTGAGTACATAATCGTAGTTTTTGAAATCCTGATTATCATCATCCCCCAGAAGGGTTACGATATCGGCATTTGCTCTTGAAATAACCGGAGAATTAAGCCCGTTTTTGGGGTATTTATCCAGATATATTTTTTGCAGCTCGGGGCCAGTAAAAGCCTTTCCCAGCAATGAGTCTGTATTGAGTGCCAGATAAAAAGTATCTTCAAACCCTCCGGGATGCGCACTGCAGAAAGATTTATCGCAGCAGCTTTGCAGCCCCAGAGTGAGGATAAAAAGCATGATTATATAAAGCAAACTCTTTTTCATATTTTATTTTTTCGTTGAATCCAAATAATTTTTTACTGTTTCTTTATCGTCAAAAGGATATTTCACTCCTTCTATTTCCTGATAGGTTTCGTGCCCTTTTCCTGCAATGAGAATGATATCAGCCGGTTTTGCGAGCCTTACCGCCACTCCAATCGCTTCTTTTCTGTTCTCAATCTGAAACACGTTCCGTTTTAGCTCCAGCGGAACTCCTGCGCTCATTTCAGCAAGAATCTCATCCGGTTTTTCAAAACGCGGATTATCCGAAGTAAGAATAACCGTATTTGAATTTTCGGCTGCTATTTTTGCCATTACCGGGCGCTTTGTCTTATCCCTGTTTCCACCACAACCCACAACGGTTAGCACATTTCCCCTTGTCTGATTGATTTCATTAATTGTATCCAGGACGTTTTTGAGTGCATCCGGAGTGTGCGCATAATCTACAATTGCAGTAATGCTTCCGTCAGGAGAGTAAATCGCTTCAAATCTGCCGCTTACCCCTTTCTGAGCACTCAACACACTCAAAGCCGCTTCACTTTCAATACCCAAAGCGGTCATCGCGGCATACACTGCAAGCAAATTACTGGCGTTGAACCGTCCTACAAGCCGAAACCAGACTTCAGTACCATTGATATCCAGCAGCAACCCTTCGAAAGTATTTTCCAGCACTTTTGCCCTGAAATCCGTTTCTCTCTGTAAAGAATACCGGAGAACATTTGCTTTACAGTTCTGTACCATTACGTTTCCGTTTTTATCATCGGCATTGATGATTGCGGTTGCTTTATTGTCCAAATTGTCAAAGAGCTTCTTTTTGGCTTTGAGATAAGCCGCAAAAGTAAGGTGATAGTCCAGGTGATCATGAGTGAGGTTGGTAAAAGCCGCTACCTCAAACCGGATTCCTTCTACTCTTTTCTGCTCCAGTGCATGACTGCTCACTTCCATAAAGCAAAATACACAACCCGCTTCAACCATTTCCGCAAAAATGCGGTGTAATTGTTTTGGGTCGGGAGTAGTATGAGAAGACGCCCTCTCTTCCATCCCTATTTTGTAACTGATAGTAGAAATCAAGCCTGATTTATACCCCAGTTCGTTCATGCATTTCCACAGTAATGTGGCTGTCGAGGTTTTTCCGTTTGTACCGGTTATCCCCGTTATTCTTAGCTTAGCGGCAGGGTTACCATAAAAATTGGCGGAGATAAAGGCAAGTGCCGCAGCACTGTCTTCCACCTGAATATAAGTAACTCCTTCCGCAAATGATTCCGGCAAATCTTCACAGACAACGGCAACGGCTCCGGCAGATTGCGCTACACCAATGTACTGATGTCCGTCGGTCTGTGTACCTTTCAGTGCGATAAAGAGGCTCCCGATTCTGGCCTGACGTGAGTCAAAACAAAAATCCGTGATTTCTACTTCAGTGCTTCCTGAATGAATTTGATATTTTACGTTTTGTAAAATTTTTTTCAACATATATTTGCCCAAACCTTTTAATCTAAATATAAAGTAACCGATGTCCCTTTCCAGAGTTTTGTCCCCGGAGCGAGCGATTGTCTTTGAACTTTCCCCACTCCTGAAACCCTTACCGAAACTTTCATTTGCTCCAGCAGATTTACGGCATCCCTTCCTGACATTCCCCTCATATCCGGCATAAGCCCTGAAGGAGTAAATTCCCTGAAACTAATCTGATGTCCGTCGTTCCCTTTTGAAGCAATCCATTCAGACTGAGGGATTCCGGAAGTTTCGATATTCATATCAGTATAAAACTCCTGAGCCACCTCCGAACGCAAAATCCTGGGAGCAGGTTTTGTAATGGGTTCCGGGGATATTTTTTCCAGTTTTCCCAGTACTTCCCGGTCAAGAGTATATACTTTTTCGGCGATTTCCCTGAATACAGGAGCCGAAACATCAGCTCCGTAAATACTTCCTCCTGCGGGTTCATCTACTATCACAATACAGGAATATACAGGATTGTCTGCCGGAAAATAGCCTACGAAAGATGCTCTGTATCTCGAGACGTACTGCCCGTTTACTGATTTTCTTGCGGTACCGGTTTTCCCGGCTATCTTAAACGGAGTCCCATTGATATCCTTTGCTGTTCCGTACTCCACAACCGCTTCCATCATTGATTTCAGTTTCGGGATATTTGCATGACTGCAAATCTGAACCGGATACTGCTTTGGGGTAAGGTTTTCGATTACCACAGAGTTGTCTATCACTTTGGAGAGCAGGTAAGGCTTAATATACTTTCCTTCATTGGCAACTGCATTGTAGAAGGTCAGTAACTGAAGCGGAGTAACCAGTACAGAATACCCGATTGACATTGAAGGCAAAGCAGAACCACTCCAAAGCGGCGTTCCGGGTCTTGTCAGTACAGGAGTGGGTTCGCCTTTAAACTGAGGAATAACCGGGTCCTTAAACCCGAATTTATCCAGATAGTCAATGAACTTCTGGGGTTTTGACTCAAACCCTTTCATCGCTGTCATCGAAATCCCGACATTACTTGATTTGGCAAAAATTGTTTCATAGGTAACTTTCCCAATCGGGTGGTCATCCTTGATTTCCTTGTCACCAAATTTTACAATTCCCTCTCCTGTATCCACAGAATCAGCAGGGGAAACCGTATGCTCTTCGAGTGCTGCGAGGGCAGAAGCAAGTTTGAAAGTAGATCCCGGCTCGATTAATTCTGCAATTGCATGATTGTACTTTTCAGGATAATTTGCAATCGCTTTGATTTTACCGGTTTTTACCTCCATCAATACTGCCGTTCCCCATTTGGCCTGATTGGATAATACTCCTTTTTCGAGTGCCCTTTCCACAATATCCTGAAGGTCTTCCTCAATCGTCGTCACTACATCATAGCCATCTTCAGAATCGGCCTTACTGTAATCATCAATAGGTACATAATGATTTCCTGCAATTTTGTGCGCCATAAAATAACCGTCTTTCCCCTGAAGATACTGATTACAGGCAAATTCCACCCCTCTGATTCCGGCGGAGTCATTAGACATCGTACCCAGGGTAACCTTTGCCATTTCGCCATAAGGATAAAATCGTTTATTATTAAACTTTTCAACGATAATGCCTCCTCCCTCTTTTCTTTTTCTGTTCAGAACCGGAAAAGTAATTGCGGCTTTGAATTCCTTGTAATTCAGAATTCTCCTTACGACAAAAACGTGACGGCTTTTGATTTTCATGGCCTCCCGGATTCTTTTGTAATAAAACAGAGAATCCATATGCAGGGCCGTATCTTTTTCGCCTTCGTATTTACCAATTAAATGATATAAATTATGAGAAAGAACTTTGAGTGAGTCATCAAAACTCACAAATTTCGTTGTATCAATAATTCCGGGGTCAAGTGCTATCTTGTAAAAAGGTAAACTTGTCGCCAGAATAGTACCATTCGATGAGAGAATATTGCCCCTGTCAGCTGAAATTTTCTGAAGGGAAAACCGCTCTTCCTTGTCAATTCTGTCCCATTGGTCACTGTTGATTTGCAGGTAAAAAACCCTTGAAATCAAAACCAGCCCGAAAAACATAAATACTCCAAAGAGTAAATATATCCTGAACAATATCCTGTTTGAAACTCCAGTCTTCTTTGTCATTATCAACGTTTTACGGGATTTTTCAGGAGTTTAAACGGTGCTTTCTGAGGCCTGTATAAACCCATAGAGTCCAGATTTGCAATCATATTGGTATATCGGGTATTGGCACTGAGGTCGGCTTTTCTCATATAGTACTCAGCTTTCAGTGTTTTTACCTCGGCTTTCAGTTTATCTCTTTCCCGGATTTTGTTGTCTGCATGATGCGCATTCCAGATATAGATGATTGCAACCACGGCCAAAAACAGGACAAAACGAAGATACTCATCTATTTTTCGAATAGAAATCCAACCGGTTTTTCCCTTATTCTTTTTAAGGGGGTCTTCGGCAGGGTCCAGAAGATGAGGCACTTTACGCATTGACTACTTTTTATACAAATACAATTCTACTATTTTTTATTTTTTTTCAGCTACCCTTAACCTTGCACTTCTTGCTCTTGGATTAGCAATAATTTCGGTTTCAGAAGGCTGAATCGCTTTTTTAGTGATTAATTTCCAGGGAGTAAGGATATTCCCATAAAAATCTTTCTCTAATTTATCTTCCATATTACCGGAGCGGAAAAAGTGTTTTACCATCCTGTCTTCTAATGAATGATAGGAGATAATACTGATTCTTCCTTCTTTTTTCAGCAGGCGTACTGCACTGCCGAGCAAAGCAAAGAGCGAGTCCAGTTCACGGTTTACCTCAATTCTCAATGCCTGATACACCTGCGCCAGATACTTACTCCTGTCTTTGAAGGGAATACAATCTGAAATAGCCTGTTCAAATCCAAAAGTGGTAACGATTTTGTCGGCTTTTCTCTTTTCCGTAATCATTACACTTAACCGTTTTGCATTTGGCACTTCACCGTACTCCGAGAACATTTTCTGAAGCTCAGCGGCAGAATAGGTATTGAGCACATCCGCCGCAGAAAGTGCAAGCCCGGGGTCCATCCTCATATCCAGTGTGGCATTGAACCGAAAGCTAAATCCTCTTTCCGGAGTATCAAACTGATGAGAAGAAACTCCCAGATCTGCCAGAATCCCATCCAGCTGAGCAACTCCATATTGCTCCAACGCTTTTTCAATGAACTGAAAATCAACAGGTAGCAGCACAAACCTATCGTCATCCGGCGCATTTTTGTAAGCCTGAGGGTCCCTGTCAAATGCATACAACCGCCCATTCTCTCCAAGTCTGCTCAGGATTGACCTTGTATGCCCGGCACCGCCCATCGTTACATCTGCATATATCCCATCCGGTTTTATATTCAGCCCATCAACACTCTCATTTAATAATACCGGAATATGGTACATACATTATAATATTATAAGAACTTTACTGTTTTTCTTCTGTATTCCAGAAAATATCAGCGATTTATTTTTTACCCATTACATTTTCTGCCAGTTGAGCAATATCAAAACCCGGGTTTTCTATCCATTTTTCATAAACTTCTTTATCCCAGATTTCTATTCGGTCCAGCTGAGCAAGAAGAATAATATCTCTGTTCAGCCCTGCTTTCTCCATCAGATTTTTAGGGATTAGCATCCGGTCGCTCCCATCAAGTGAAACTTCCACTGCCCCACTTAAAAAAATCCTTGCAAATGTCCGGTTCTGCGTTTCATACATATTGAGGGACTGAATTTTTTCCAGTTCCTGCTGCCATACCGTTGCCGGATACATCATCAGACACTGATCCAACCCTTTATTCAGCACAAAATCCGTCTGTTCATTTTCGGGTAATTGCTTACGTAATGCAGAAGGAATGAGGAATCTCCCTTTTGCATCCAGTGTACAAGCATATTCTCCGATAAGTAATTTCATGTTTACAGATTTACGGACATTAAATTTTGCGTAAAATTAAAAACTTTTTCCCACTTTTTCCCACTTTTTCCCACTTTTTTTTATTTTTTTTTCTCACTTTTTTTGACTACTAAAATAATTATGCAAATAATGGATTATAAATTTAAATATACAAATTTTTTTAGTATTTTTTATAATAATTTTAGATTTTTTTTGCGATAGTCTTATAATCAACATTTTATAGCGGTGGGAACAAAAAGCATATCGGGTTATTCTATGAGATTTTTTGCCTGTCCTGAATTTTTATAAAAAATTATCTGAGCATAAAATTTATTTTTTGCAATAATTACCACCCAAAAGGATTTATCTGTGTGGATTATTTCTCCATAGTCAGATACAGGCAAAAACCAGAAAACAGGCTATCCTGTAAGGGCGGACAAATGATTTTCGGGATATAGTTTATAGTGCTCTCTAATTCCGGCAATTTAGATTTTGAGCAAAAAAAAACAGACAGAACCGGAGTCCTGCCTGCCTGAAGTGCTTTATTTTTATCTGTTTATTATTCTTTGATTATTTTTCCGCTGTAGGTTTTCTGCCCGTCAGTCAGTTTATAGAAATAAATCCCACTGATAAGGCTTGAAATATCCATCGTTCTGAGGGCATTTCCGGTTTCTTTTGTGTAATCCGTCAAAACCACCTGCCCGAGTTCGTTATACAGACGAAATATCAACTCACTTCCATTTAGCCCCTGAAGATTCAGCGTCAGACTTTTAGTGGCGGGATTGGGATAAAGTGAATATTGGAATCCAGTGGGGTAATTGGATATCTGAACTACGTGGGAGTAGGTATAGTGTCCGTCATTATCTACTTTTTTCAGTCGGTAGAAATTATTGCCGGTTAGCGGGAAATTATCTGCAAAGTGGTAAGATTCCAGATTTTCTGCAGGTACCCGCCCTATTTCAGCGAAAGAGTATAAATCTCCGGAACGCTGAAGTTCATAGTGAGACAGGTTGGTTTCAGTCTTTACTTTCCACTTCAAAAGATTCATGCTTCCATGGTTTTCTCCGTTAAACTCCATCAACTCTACCGGTAAAGGCCCGGGCAGATTAATTCCGGAGCCGCCACCGCCACCGGAAAAGGAGGTAACCGCATAGTCTGCATAATACGCTCCGGTAATGGCATCTGTACTCAAAGACCATGTAGTTGTAGTAGGCGCCCCCCCCGGAAGATAAATCTGAATCTGAGGAGTCGTTACCCCGGCATGATCAGCGGGCAGGCTCGGGTCTAACCCGGTAATCAGCTTATAGAACTCAAAGTTGCTTAATACGTGCCCTGTGGGGGTAGTTACGTCGTTTTCGTCAATGGTATTGAAGAAGAAACGGACTACATTTGAGCCGGAAGGGATTTGATTTGCGGGATGTACGAGCACATTCCATGTCCTGTGCATGACGTACCATCCGTCAGGATTCTGGACATAAGGAGCGGAAGGTGCAGTGATAAATGTTCCGGTACCTGAGCCATATCCTGATAATACATCCAGCTTTACCGCCATCTCGGTAGCATTCGCCGGAGTTCCGCTCACAAGATTCACTCCCGGTGGAATAGAATAATCCGAAGCCATCAGCAATGTCTGACTTCCGGCCTGATAGAAGTAATTCATCCCGCTCACCGGATCAAAACAATAAGCATCTGCGTAATATGTCTGATTGGTTGCAAGCGGGGTTGGGGGATTGGGGATATGTGTCCATAGATTTCCCATTCCTACATTTACGGTAGAAGCATTGGAAACGCCGCTAATACATCCTCCGACGTTTTCGAAAGCATAGTACGTATTACTGGAGGTCGTATTAAAAGGGGTTCCGGTACCTACAGGAATTCCTGTACCGGTATTATTGGTGTACCAGTTAATTGTTCCGGTAACAGAATTTGTAACGGATAAAGTAGCACTATTACAATAATCAGTTTGAACCACATCCGGGGTAACCGGTTCAAGAACGGTTAAAGTAACCGGCTTATTCGTTACACAACCCGTTGCCACTTCGGTAATCTGAACATTATAGATAGTTGTAGAAGACGGAGGCGTAAGAACGGGGTCATGGCTAACAGTATTACTGATACCCGCAGCAGGAGACCATAGGTAGGTATGTGTGGCAAGTACACCGGAAACAAACCGCCAGCCCTCATTGATTGCAGTCCATGTTGTGGAATTCCTTCCGGGTACAACTGTAGCCAGTGTCCCGTTACTGTTCTCCACTCCCATAGTCTGTCCTCCGGAGCCACCAATATCGGTAGCATGAATTTCAATGATATTGGTTCCTTCGTAAAGTAAAATCTGAGCAGTAGCGTCAAGCAAGGCATTCACACCGCAGCAGGGGTTTATCATAGTATAATTCACTACCAAAATCCGGTTGGGAGCAATGCCCGTAGTAAAATACTCAATACTTCCTCCGGCAGGGGGGTAGAGGTCATCCCAGTTGGCAGCGATGAGGTCATTGGGGTCTGAAACATTGGGCACAACCTGACCGGAACAGCAACCACTTCCGGATGCAGGATTGAAGGTAATGAACCCGTTGGAAGAGATATAAAAATTAGAATAGGTATTTCCGTAAAAGGTAAAATTAAAACCTACAGGTAAAGCACCACTCACCTGGTCATCCCCCAGAATAACGGGGGTTCCTGAGCCTGCAACCGGCGAAAATGGAATAGACATTACAGAATACGGGCCATTTCCGTTATAGGATACTATTGAAACCGGGCTTGCATTCAACTGAACAGGAGTCGCACTTCCGCTACAAATCGAGTCAGGGGTTGCAATGGCAGTAGCGATATTACTTAATGTATTATCAGTATTGATTACAACGGTGGAAGACCCAGTACATCCTTCAGTGCTTGTAATGGTAACCGTATAAACTGTATCAATCAGGGCTGAGATAACCGGATTATAGATATTTACAGCACTCAAATTAGTTGAAGGGGACCATGAATAGGTGTAAGAAGTAGTCAGTGAAAAACGCCACCCTTCATTGGTAGCAGTCCACGTAGTGGAATTTCTTCCGGGTACCACCGTAGCCAACGTCCCGTTACTATTCTCAATTCCCATTGTCTGCCCCCCGGATCCACCGATATCGGCAGCATGAATTTCAATAATATTGGTTCCTTCGTAAAGCAAAATCTGAGCAGTAGCGTCGAGTGCAGCATTCACACCACAACAGGGGTTTATCATAATATAATTCACCACTAAAATCCGGTTGGGAGCAATACCCGTAGTAAAATACTCAATACTTCCTCCGGCCGGGGGGTAAAGGTCATCCCAATTGGCAGCGATGAGGTCATTGGGGTCAGAGGCATTGGGCAAAACCTGACCGGAACAGCAACCACTTCCGGATGCAGGGTTGAAAGTGATGAATCCGTTGGAAGAGATATAAAAATCAGAATAGGTATTTCCGTAAAATGTAAAATTAAACCCTATCGGTAAAACACCACTCACCTGGTCATCTCCCAGTGTAACAGTAGTACCCGAGCCTGCAATCGGGGCATACGGGATAGAAGTAACATCATATCCTGACGCTAAAGGGGTATTGGGAGAAGCCGTTAATTGTACCGGGCCGCCCCCAAGACACATCGCTGAAGGAGTAGAAACCGCTGCAGTCGCCAGAATAGTGGACTGGACTACTGTTGTCACATCTGTGGCTATACACCCTCCACCGGGGGTTGTATAGGTAAGCGTATAGGTTTGAGGAAAAGAACCGGGGGTAGCAACAGGATTTGCGATATTGGTTGCACTCAGCCCATTTCCGGCCCACGAATAAGTCCCCCCGGAAGTCCCGTTTACTGTTGCGTTCAGTTGAATGGGTTTAGGTGCGCAAATAACTGAATCACTGGTAAATGCATTTACAGTTGTGGCACCCTGTATGATTTGTATCTCATCAGTAGCATTGCAGCCCGCGATATCATAACTTACGGTATAAGTACTGGGCACGCTTGTGGGGGTAACTACCGGGTTAGCGATATTACTGGCACTCAGCCCCTGTCCTGTCCATGCATAAATCCCTCCACTGGCGCCTACTATATTTGTATTTAATTGTACGGAGCTTCCAAGTGTACAAATTGCGGTATCGGTGGTAGTAATATCAATCCCTAAAACATAAATCACAATATTCATGCTGATAAGGCTTGGTATCGGACAATTTCCATCGGTAAAAGAAATCGAAAAAGAATTGGTACCAATAGATGCCGGCGTAGGTGTCCAGTTAAAAGTAAGTACTTTAGGATTGTTTCCCGTCCCGGTAAGTACTGAGCCCGGTATTGAGGTTACATTTGTCGAGGTATGAGTAATAATGGTAGCCGGATTAGGGTCAGAGGCTGTAACCTGAAATGACATCGGTGTTCCTACACAGGCAGAAAAAACATTTGCCTGGCCGGGAACAAGGGAAGCGCCTGATATACCGGAAAGGGGAGCGACTGTAGAAGAGCCATTGGAGGCGTTCAGGATGACCATCTGAATATCTCTCATTACAGAACCAATCAGTACCCCTGCCCTGTATTCCTCTACCTTTACTGCCATTACTGCATTCTGAATCATGTTTGGCGTAAAAGTCATCTGACCGGTTACGGGGTTGAACGGGAATGTACCGGTAGAGGTAGAAAGCGGATAAGCAGAGGAATAGGGAGCATTAAAAGTAACAGGAACCCCCGCATTATCGAAAGGACTAACCAAAGAATACACCAGTACATCTCCGTCTATTTCTACAGTTGCATGTGAATAGGTTTGTGCCTGATTCATTCCAAAATAAGGTACGGGTTTCGTAGTAAAGTCCGGAGAACTATTCCCAGCAACTGTCAGATTATTCAGCGTTGCCTCCAGATAAATTCCGGCAAACGAAGGATTAGTAATGGTCGTTATCGCTCCATTACGACAGCAGTCATACCACGAAAAGACCCAATCGGAACAGGCCATTGGCAGAGTGGTCACGGATGAATAAACATATTCCTGTACTCCTGGCAAAGAAGCACTGCCTGTACCACAGGTTGTATTGACTATCTGAGCCGGACAAATTGCTGATACCTCAATCGGATAACCCGGCTCCAGGTTTACCACAAGCGAATAGGACTGCACGCAGGAAGCGGATGAAACCGAAACAGAAGCAAACGCCGAGGGCGTAATCCCTGAGCAGTCCCGGTATTCGGTAAGCTTAATCCGGTATTGATTCCCGCCCAAATGCTGATAAGTTAAATCTCCTCCCATCACATGAGAGCCTAAAACAAAGTTAACTCCAGATAAAGATAATAATAAGAACAAGATACACAAACGTAAAGAATATGTCATTTAAAAAAGTTGTTTTAAAAAAATTAAAAATTATATACCCCGCACAAAGATAAATAGTTTATTACAATAAAAAAACGTTCTTTTCTGTTTTCCCCAGAAAAGAACGTTTAATGTTAGAAAATACGCATTATTTCTTTTTTTTCATCTGATAATTCGCATCTTTGGAAGACTTTTGCATTACTTTTTGATCTTCTATCGGCATACTTTCCATTTCTTCCAGTTTAGAATTGTACCCTGAAACATTGGATTTTTGTTTTTCAAAGCGGTCAGAGAACCTTGAGTCTGAGTTATTCAACATATACTCATCCAGCTTTTTTCCTTTTTCTTTTGCTTTTTCAAAATTTCCCGAATCCGCTTCTTTCATTACTTCGTCAAATAAATCCGTGGATTCAAAAAGAACAATATTTTCTTTTACCACTAAATCCTCGCCCTGTTTATACGCCTGTTCATCTGAAGTAGGCCGAAGGGTTACCGACTGTTTTACTTTATTTTCATTTAAAGAGCTGGCGTCGGTATAGGATAAATGGCATATAAAATCTGCCTGCTTTTCCAGTTTTCCTTTTACCTCAAATTTTAAGAGGATGGCTTTCTCTTCTTTTGCATAAACATCATTCAGATTCACCATAATTTCGTCATTTTCGATGTAGTGAGGGTATCCAAACACTTTGACGAGATTCAGCTGATTTGTCGGATAGTTGATTCTCACTTTAGTACTTTGACTTACAACGGAGAGCAGCCCCTCCAGTTCTTTGGCAAAAATTCCGGGGATTTTGTCCGGATTATCAATAAAATAATAATTTGCGCCTCCGTTTTCAGCTATTCCGGTCATCAGGTTCTCATTATAATCCGCCCCAACTCCAAAGGTAGAAGTTGCCACGCCGTCTTCCCTGAAATTTTTCTGGGCAATTTTTTCAATTTGGGCGGGCTCTGTAATTCCTACATTGGCAAGGCCATCGGAAAGCAGCAAAACCCGGTTGATATAATTGCTTTTCTTTGCAGATTTCACCTGAACATATCCTTCCTGCATTCCTCCGCACAGATTCGTGGAACCTCCGGTTTGTATTGACTCTACTTTTTTATGTAATACCTCTTTATTGTTGAGGGGTGCAGAGGACGAAACCACCTGAACTGCATCGTCATATTGTATTATGGATAATATATCTTCCTGAGTGAGCTGATTTATCACAAAACCAATGGCTTTTTTGGCATACTTTAGCTTATCGCCTGACATAGAGCCGCTTCGGTCAAGTACCAAAGATAAATTCAGCGGAGCTCTTTTTTTATCTGTTTTTGCTTCTCCCCCTTTTACTTCGAGGTAAAGATAAACAAATTTTTTATCTCCTTCTGTAAGATAATAGGGATTGTCCAGACGAATATCCCACTTTAAAGGAGCATTGTCACTGACTGTAAGCGGAGCATCGTATTTCACCGGAATATCATTCTCTCCGGTTTTTTTCTCATCAGAATCAGCGACACAGGCAATCATTAAGAAACTACCCAGCAAGATACCCAAAAGGGGAAACATTTTTTTTGACAATGACTTCATTTCGTTTATTGGCTTATGGTGAAAATTAAGGTATAGCACTCTCACACCCTCTTTTGATATGGGGTTTATAATAAGATGATATTTTTATTTTTTTCCACAAAGAAAAACAGAATAAATTTTTATTCATTTATAATACTCCCCTGATTCCGGACTTTTGGTGTTCATTCGTCAGGAAAGTCCCTGAAATAAGGACTGGATTCAATCAGGATAAAATAGAAGGATTTCAGGAAAAAATTTTTACTTTTGCCAAAAAAAAGAAAGCATGAAACTATACTCTATTGAAACAGGAAAGTTCCGTCTGGATGGAGGAGCAATGTTTGGCGTTGTGCCGAAGGTAATCTGGAATAAAACGAACCCGGCTGACGAAAAAAACCGGATAGATATGGCAATGCGATGCCTTTTGATAGAAGATGAAAGCCGGCTGATATTGGTTGATAACGGGATTGGTCATAAATACAACGACAAATTCCGGGATTTATATGCCCTCAATCACGAAAATACGCTGGAAAAATCGCTGGAAGCACTGGGATTTAACCGGGAGGATATCACCGATATTTTCCTGACTCATCTTCATTTTGACCATTGCGGAGGCTCTACCGAGTGGAATTCTGTAAAAGAAAGGTATGAGCTTGTATTTAATAATGCGATTCACTGGGTACAAAAAAAGCATGTGGAATGGGCACTGAAACCCAATCCCCGCGAAAAAGCCAGTTTTTTTAAAGAAAACATATTGCCTATAGTAGAAAGCGGCAATCTGAGAATGCTTGAAGGAGATACAGAATTATTTCCGGAGATTGACATTAAAGTGTTTAACGGACATACAGAATCGCAGCAATTACCGCTGATTCAGTATAAAGGAAGAAAAATATTGTTTGCAGCAGATTTGTTTCCTTCATACGGGCATATTCCGCTCCCTTACGTAATGGGTTATGACACCCGTCCCCTTCTGACCCTTGAAGAAAGAGAAGAATGGCTGCCCCGCATCGTTTCTGAAAATATCGTTCTTTTTTATGAGCATGACCCGTATAATGAATGCGGGACAGTGGTTATGAACGAAAAAGGAGGGTATCAAAGCGGAGAAGTATTCCGCCTTTCCGATTTGTAAGATATTTTTCCGGCTGCTTTATTACAGTCTGTTAAAACTCAAAATCCCATGTAATGGAAGGAATAACCGGAAAGACCACCACTTTCATTGCTTTGGTTTCCAGTACGCCGCTTGGGCTAAGATCCTGTGGGAAGTAGTAGAAATAAGGGTTAAACCGGTTGTAGGCATTATAAACGGAGATTACCCAGTTGGAACGGAATTTTTTATTGGTTTTGCCGTGCAGCGTCATAGAAATATCTGCCCGGTGATAATCCTGCATCCGGGCACTGTTTCTGTCTCCGAAAACCGTATAAAACTGAACCAGTGACAGAAGCCCTGCATAAGATGTAGGAGGGGTAAAGGCATTGCCCGTTCCGTAAACGAATACTCCCGAAAGCGTTACGGGTCTTGGATATATTTTCAGGCCTCCGATTTGTATTTTTTCCATCTCGTATGTAGCGACAAAGGAGACATTGTGACGTCTGTCATAGGTATAAGGGAAGGGATCTCCTCCATTGAGGATACCAAAAGGGCGGGTAGAATCATTGAATACCCTGAAGGTCCGGGCAAGCGTATAACCCAGCCAGCCGGTAAGGCGGCCTTTGGTTTTCTGTAAAAACAATTCCATCCCATAAGACTGTCCTAAACCATACACAAACTCCCTTTCATAGTCCGATCTGATATCAAATGTATAGTTTTCGTTATACTCTACCTGATTGCGCATTTTGCGGTAAAATAATTCAACCGATATCTCATACATATTTTTATTCAGATTCTGAAAATACCCGATAGAGTACTGCTCTCCTCTCTGCGGGCGAATCGTCTCTGAACTGGGTACCCAAAAATCAGAGGGGAAAGACCCGTTTACAGAAACCATGTGTACATACTGACTATTTTCATTGAAAGAGGCCTTTATGGAACTTTGAGTATTGATTGCATAGCGGACGGAAATCCTCGGTTCAAATCCGGCGTAGGCAATTACATTCTGAAAACTATTGTAGGTAACGGTATCTTTTGCTTCTCCGTCTATGTTATAAATGGGTTTTTTGTAAGGTCCGATATGCTGAAAAGCGGACAAACGAAGACCGGCATTAACCCTGAGTTTATCGGTGATGTCAAATTCATCCTGTACATATACTGCATATTCCATATTGTATTTCCGGAAACGGTCTGTACGGTTGATTTCCAGCGTATCAATCTGAATATACAATCCGTTGGGGTCAAAAGTATGATGAATGGCGTTTGCCCCAAACTTGATTCTGTGGCGGGTATTGGGATAATAATCAAAATTCCATTTTGCATTATAGTCCCTGACGTGAGAGGAAAGCCTGAATTTAAACGAACGGAATTCTATATTGGATTTAAAGTCATAATCACTGAAAATCAGGGTAGTATTCATGAACAATTTGTCATTGAATAAATGATTCCAGCGTACAGTGGCAGTGGTATTTCCCCATGGGGTGCTGAATTTAAACCCGGTTTCCTTGCTGTTGAAGGAAAAAATATCTCTGCCGAGATACCCGCTGATGAGAATCCTGTCCTTGTTGGAAATGATATAGTTTGCTTTTGCGGTCAGGTCATAGAAATAATATCCTGAGCCTTTGAAAGGGGAAGTACTTTTTACGAAAGGCTGAGCAAGTGCGTCTGCATAAGTTCTTCTTCCTGAAATAATAAAAGAAGCTTTGTCCTTTGCAATCGGGCCTTCAAGGGTAAAGCGGGAAGCGATAAGTCCTACTCCTCCCTTTCCGTGAAATGACTGATTGTTTCCGTCTCTCATGGACACATCTACTACTGAAGCCAGGCGTCCTCCATACTGAGCCGGCATATTTCCTTTATATAATGTAAAGTCTTTCACTGCGTCTCCGTTAAACACCGAAAAGAAGCCCAGAAGGTGGCCCGGATTATACACAGGGGCTTCATCGAGAAGAATCAGATTCTGGTCGGGTCCTCCCCCTCTTACATAAAGGCCTGTAGTACCTTCGGCAGCCTGAACGCCCGGCAGAAGCTGAATCGTTTTCATAATATCTACCTCTCCCAGCAAAACCGGAAGTTTTTTCACGGTTTCTATATTCATTTCCACCTTTCCCATTTCCGTGCTTTTTACGTTCTCATCCCTTCTCTGATCGGTAATCAGAACTTCGCCTTCGGTAAGGTCTTCCGTTTCCATCTTCACGTTCAAGGAGACATCTTTAGTTAGTGATACCGGAATTTTCTGTGTTTTATATCCTAAATTTTCTATAATCAGCACATACTCTCCCTGTGGAGCAGAAAGAGAAAAGAATCCATAATCATTGGTATAAATCCCGTATTCTGTATTTTCCAGAAACAAGGCCGTTCCCACCATCACTTCCCCGGATTTAGCCTCTTTTACATATCCGCTGACTGTGTATGAAGTCTGAGCAAAAACAACAGGCTGAAAAAGAATCCCTAAAAAGAAAAAAAGAACAATTCCTATAAGTCTGTACATACTTTAAATTTTTCTCTTAAACTAAACCGAACCTAATTTGTTACAATAATTTCAAAAAAAACACCCCTGAATTTCAACGTCAGGCCGTTTTTTACAATCGTTCTGGTAAACCCTGAAATTCACTGTCTGCTCCCGGATTGCCCCCGAAAAAAAATCCGCATTCCTTTTTCCGGAATATCATTTTTTGACCGGTCAATCGTTTTAAATCAGTACAGGAGAAAAACCAAACGATAATAAAACCGTAAAAAACGTATTATTATCTATCTTTGTACGCTGAAAGCTAAAAAAATAATCTTCTTTCAAAGTATTTTATGAAAAAATTATTGTTGTTTTTGTGGATTGCGGGGTTTTATACCGTGTCCTATTCTCAGGAAAAGTTTGCGAAAGCTGAAAAGGAATTAAAAAAAATGGCCTTTGAAATTCTGAATCATGACTCTCTTGAGCATAAGATTTCTGTGAACAAAAAATTTACGGAAAAATTACTGGATATTTTACGCAATCCGGAAAGTTTCAATTACCGTTTTGACTCACTTCAGACCATTTCCATATTAAATGCTGAAGACAAAAGTTTCCGTATCTTTACATGGTATATCGTAGATAAAAACTACCGGGAGATGTATGGAGAGCAATATCATTATTATTTCGGGCTGATTCAGCGGAATGTACCCAACCCCAAAAAACCAGGCGAACTGATAATAATCCCCCTGATACAGCAGGGCAAAATTCAGGCTTCCGTAGAGAATGAGCCTTTGACCAATATGAACTGGATTGGAGCACTGTACTATCCCATCAAAGGAGAGTCGGGTCTTCCGGTTTATAAGATAAAATACTATGAAAAGGCTAAACAGATGTTTTCTGAAAAAATAATCGAAAACTATAATAAAAGCAGAAAAACCGGGAAGCCTCAGAAATTCAAAGGAGAGAAACAAAAAGCGCAGAAAAAGAATTTTTATTTATTGCTGGGCTGGAACGGAGGCGATAATACCTGTAATTATAAAATGGTGGATTTGCTCCACTTCGACGAAAAAGACCCTACCGTTGCGAAATTTGGGGCTGATGTGTTTTATTTTGATTTTATTCCCAAGTTCCGGGCTGTATTTAAATACTCCGAGTATGCTCCTTTTTCGCTGAATATGGGTAAAGTAAAACGAGGGCCTTTCAGCACTTTTGACAAAGACATGCTTGTATATGATCACCTGGCGGTTCCGCTGAAATCAAAGGAAATGAAGCAGGTGTGGGATTTGGGTCCGGATGGCTCCTATGATGCACTGGGATTCTATAACCGGCTGGGAAGCAGAGGGATTTTTGAGTGGTATAAAAATATCACGCTGGCCGATGGTTCTTCTACCAAAATCTCAGCAGCCCAAAAGAAAAAAATCGAAGAAGCCCGGGAACAGGCAGCCAAGGACTTGTACGGAGATAAATACAAGGAATTTCTCAGAGGGAATGAAGACCTCAACCGGAAAATGACTGCAAAGGAAATCCGCAAGCGGGAAGAAGAAGAAAAAAGAAAGCTGAAAGAGGCAGGAATTAACCTCGATAAGCCCAAAAAGTAACACGAATACGGGAAAAACCTACACGTTTATAGGTTTTTTTCGTCTTCAATTAACCTAAGAGAAAAAAAACTGTCTAAAAGATATAGTTTAAAAATTAATTTTCAAATTTAATTGTAAATATGAGAACATTAAAATTCGTATTGATTGCTTCTTTGTTAATGGTTATGAGCACTTCTGTATTTGCTCAGAAAGGCGGGAAAGGAAAAGGAAAGGGAAAAGGAAATGTAGAACAGGGACAAGGACAACCTCAGAAGTCTCCTGAAGCGCGTGCAAAAACCAGAACTGCCTGGATGGTAAAACATCTGTCCCTGTCAGGTCAGCAGGAAACACAGGTATATGATGTATTACTGACCTCCTTTAATAAAGCTCTGGATATCAAACAAACGGTAAAAGGTCCCGAAAGAAAAAATCTGATGGATGAAATCAAGACAAAAAGGGAGGAAAGCATTAAAGCGATTCTTACCCCTCAACAATACGCTCAGTATCAGAAACTCAAGGAAGAAAAGCGTCAGAACGGCGAAGACAGGGATGATGATGATGATGAGCAATCTGAAAAAGGAGGTGGAAAAAACACCTATGAGCCGGCAAATCAATCTTCCGGAGGAGCAGTAAAAGGTCAGAGCAGCACAGGACAAACGAAAGGAAAAAAATAATTGCTGAAAAAATAAGGGAAGTAAGCATTCAAAAAGCCCGGAGGTTTCCGGGCTTTCTTTTTTATCTTTGAGGGAGAAAATTCCCGTTAAAAGTTTTTCTCCCATTTATTTTGAATATAGGTTCTGATTTCTTCAGAAACCCCATTCCAGCTATCTCCCAGAAAATTCCCGTCCTCATCCTTTACTGGCGAAGCCCCGTTCACAGCCTGATACTTAAATTGCCTTCCGTTTTCAATCATATAAATTTTATTGGTGTAGGAAGTATTCTCTCCTTTACAACCGTTTTTGTATGCAAAAGAAACTTCAGCAGAATTGTCATTGTCTAAATCGGTAACAGAAATGCTGTTTTTCAGAAAATTACAATGCAATTCAAACTCACAGCGACTAACGAAATCATGGATTTTCCATACCTGAGCATAGTTTTCGTCTTCATTACTACTATTTCTGTAAAGATAGGCATACACTTCAGCGTCTTTCCCGTCGATATCTGAATCGTAGGCACCGGTTTCGGTAAAAAATAAAAGGAACTCACCGGATTTACTTTCCCATTTCGTTCCGTGAATTATTTTTCCGGTATATTTTATGGACGCAGGGATTTTACTTTTGTCAAAAGAAAGAAAGTTAATCTTTCCGGGAGCTATGGCTTTGGCTTTTTTGGAGGAAGGCCTGGATTTGGCAACCGGTTTCTCTGTATTTTCACCACCATTTTCTGATGTATTTTTCACTTTTTTAATTTCAGAATTCCCGGACGGCTTTTCAACCGGATTTTTTGCCCCGGCACTTTTCTTCTCCTCCTTCTTTTCTTTTTTAGCATCTGCCTCCGCAAGTGCTTTGGGTTCAACCATCAGTTCCTTCGACATTGGGAGAGCAGCAGTATCTGTAGCAACTACTGCATTTTGGGTTACCGGACTTTTCTGTTTCGCTCCACAACTCCATAATAGTAAAATCAGTATGTACAAAAAGGAAATTTGAAGTAACTTCATATTATTTTAATTTTTTATATTTATTCAAAAAAACAAGGACCATTCATTTCTTCCCCTGAGTAAGAAGTGATTAGAATTCCTTTTCAAATTTTTTCCACTGGGTTTCTGCATAAGTCAGGAGCTGAGGTGCAACCTGCTTCCAGGCATCGTCCTTCTTGTAGGAACCCTGTTCTTTTGCGCCTTCTATATCAATCGTAGTCGTACCTCTCAGGGCAAGCTTCACCGGGCCTTCATGCATAATCAGTTTTTGGGTAGAGGGACTCACATCACTCCGGCAGGCAAGTCTGTATATCAGCATGGATTCACCAGTATTGTTTCCATCAAGGTCGGTGACAGTCAGTGCACCGGGCACAAAATCACACTGAATATCCAAAGGACACTCTCTTACATAATCCTGAATTTTCCATAATTCTGTCCATGAATTTTCTTTTTTGATAAAACACGAAGCGTATAATTCGGCTTCCATATCCTGAGGCTCATCTTTATTGGTTTTGCCCGTGGGAAAAGGCTCTACAATACTGACAACCAATACGTTTTCTCCATTTTTATCTATCCAGCATGCTCCATCCGTTATTTTTCCCTTTACGGAAATTCCTGACGGAATCCTGGACTTATCAAAAGGCAGCACCTTAAGCCCGGCGCTTACGTCCTGCGTCTTTTCAACCGGAGGAGTATTCGGCTGAGTACTCTCTCCGGTTTGCTTTTCGTTACCGGAGCATCCCAAAAGGAAAAAAACCAAAATCAGGGGAGCCGCTATTTTTTTCATATTTTTTAATATTTTTTTATATTTATATTTTAATATCAAAGAAATTTAAATCGGTGGTTAATTATTTTTTCCGGGACTTTACCTCTCCTTTCTGAGCAAATTCAATCCCCAGCCTGAGCCATTCGCTCAACGCAGCTTCGCTTTCAAATCCCTCTTCAGCAACGAAAAGGAATCCTTTCATGGGTTTTCCGGTAAAATCCATCTGCCTTGCAAAGGGTTTTTGAAGTGCTTCCTCAAACCTTTCAGGCAGTACCCTGACCATCAGTTCATCCTTTACAATTCCACAAGCCATTTTTTCCTGAATCATAAAAGCAATTCCGCCAAACATTTTCTTTTCTACAAAGTCCGTATTCAGCGCAACAAGTGTATCATGAACAATTTTAGCAAGATTTTCATTATAAGGCATACATTTTAGCTTACATTTATTTACGAAAAAGCAGATGTTTACAAACCGTAAATTACATAAAAACAAAATACCTTCGCAAATATATTCATTCTTTGAGATATATTAGTCTGTTTTTTTAAAAATATTATAAATACTAAAAAATTCTACCTGAAATGGGTAAAAAAAACCGGTAAACTCCCTTAATGGGAATCTACCGGCAAATCTATTCAGTCAAAAAAAATTTACTTTGCTGGTTCCGGTTTGTAAAAAATCACCGGTTTCTCACCCGGGTAGTTACGAATTCTTTTAGGGTGCTGGGTTTTTCTTTTTAACATACCCGCCAGTTCAGGCATAAGTTTCAGCAGGTCAGAATAAACCCCCTCCAGTGAGCCGTCTTTGCAGCTTTTGTAATACTGATTGTTCATTATGATTTCCATTGCTCGAACAAAAACGGAGCCGTGTATTCTATCGCCTTCAAGTGCCTGCTCAGAACTGTCACATGCTGAAATCACGGATAGATTCAGTCTGTCACTCAACCCTCTGTTCGCTAATGGCCAGCCAAATGTATTGGCGTTACAGACATCAAGCATTACTAAAATATTGCTTTCTTTGTTATCCTCCCGGTAAAAAGCAGAATACAAATTTTCGACGGAAATCGCACAATCCAGATGACTGTCAACGATTTCTTGCGACTGATTGAAATCTGAAGGACAAAGGAATGCCTTTCCATCATACCCTACAGCAGAATGTCCGCCGAAGTAGATGAACAACTGATCCTGTGGTCTCATCATATCCCGGATTTTCTGGATAGAGTCCAGTACTTTTGCCTTTACTACGTTTCCGCACAAAACAATAGATTTAACACTGTCATATACCACGCCCTGCTGACTCTCAATCAGATTGGCGATGCGTACTGCCGAGGAGTCTCCAAATTTTAAACTATCAAGTCCTCCTACAGAATAAACCCGAATTCCAACTGCAAGAATATAAGTTATAGAAGGAGACTCCGTTCTTTGATTTTCATTAGCTGAGGGAGCAACGGCCAAAACGTTCGAAGCCTCAGTTACCAAAGCAACAGTTTTGTTATTCAATGTAAGTAATGATTTGGGAATCCTGATTTCAGTTTCAGGATAGATTCTATAGGGGGGCTTAATATTATTAAACCTGTAAAAGGCCTCCTTATCGGCAATTTTGAAACTATCAGCAATTCCATACATAGTTTCTCCCTTTTTTACAATATGGATATAATAGTCCGCTTCTAAAACTGCCGGATTCCCCCTCTCTGCAGAAGTTACGGCAACAGATTTCCCGTTGGCCAGCAATTGAAATATAAAGTCCTGAGCATCTGTTAATTCAAAACACAAGCATACAATAGCAAAAAGTAAAATCTTTTTCATAACAATTTGGTTTCTAATAATTAAAGTAGTTTCACAAAAAGTACATTAAATGTCTGAAAACTGTTCAGACAATATCAGTTGGAATTACAATACAATACGGCCGGTGGATGAAGTAATCCGGCACCTGGTCCCCCTTTAGCAAAATTAAAACAATGAGCAATAATTTTTTTATACCATAGGCTAACTATTTTTAAAAATTAAATTACAGAAAAAAAATGAACATTCTGCAAATAAAAAGTCAATTTAATACCCCTAAAAGACCTTGTTAAATTAAGTACGGGATACAGAAATAAATGTTACCTTTTACTTTCTCCATTCAGGCAAAGCGACCTCCAAAAGGCAACAGAATAAATACACAAAGTTATAATCTTATAACAATAAATATCTTCTCCATGAACAGTAATTAAACCAGAATATCTGTTCCATTTTGCAACAATCGCCTTTTTTACAATCTGAATAGTAAAAAAAACTATAATACTATTTATATATATTTCGGTAATCGCATTAATTTAAATCAATAAAATAATATTCTCTGCTTATATGAAATTTACATGTTTGTGTAGTACTTTTTTCCTCCCGCCGGCAATCACAGCGGGAGGAAAAAAACGATAGGCATTCATAAATAAATACGGAATTCATTTTCATTTTACTTACAGAAAAACTACGTTCGTAGCGCCGGGCACATCAAAACTGACCAAATTAATTTTCACGATACTTACAGAAAAAAGTTGGAGGATGCAATAAAAAGCGGTATCTTTGACGTTGATTAAAGCGGAGATTCCCATTCCGGGTATATTCCGGCTAAGTTTTCATCTTAATTTTTCTCATCAATGGAAGGACTTACAAATCAGGAATTATTACAGAAACTACAGGAATATGAGGCAATTATAAGAGATCAGCAAGTGCTGATTCAGCAGTTGCTGGATTATAATAAAAAATTGACGGAAATTGCCGCTACTCAGAAGGAAACCATTACCTCCATGCGTCTCATGATGGGCGGCTCTATGAATCCCCCTCATAATCAGTAATCTGTACTTTTCCCATTTTAGTACTGGGTACGGATGCTGCGGGCTTTTGCTGTTGGTACAGAAACAAATTCCCTGCTTATTCTGTTTTCAGTAAAATATTTCTTTTATGCAATGTAAATTGTGTGTGTGCCTTTTGCTTTTCCTGTTTCCGGCTTTGCTGAATGCGCAAAACAATCCGGTTACGGAAGACCTGCCCGAAAAACTGAAAACGCAATTAAAAAACAGTAGTACCCCGGCGCTGATTTACCGGAAAGAAGTCGTTGATCTTACCCAAAATCCGGTAAAAGTAGAAACTCAAACCTTTACGGCTGATACACTGAACCGGTTGATGCTCTCCGAAACAGACTATGCACTCGCTTATTTTGCAGGAAGCCCCAAATTAAAGCCTTATTTTGACGAGACCCGTGTCAATGATACGATACATTATAAAATAAAGACTGCGGAATACGAAAAAAGCCCGCTCAAAGTTCAGAAAATCCTCAGAAATCCTCAGAATAATATTATCTACTGGGAAAGCCACTGTATTACCGGTAATTTTCTCTACAGGAAGGAGATAAATATTAAAGTCTATTTTGATTCCCGGGGAAAATACTCCCATCATTTTCTGAAAATCTACCTGAGAATGGAGGTAATCAATCAGATATTTCATACTTTGATTAGCGGAAGCCGAAAATAAAAAAGCCCGCAGGATTACCCCGCAGACTTTTGCAATTTATATTAAATGATAGGAGTGTAAGCATCAACGTCTTCTGTCTCTGCGGTCTTCGCGGCGGTCTCTGACATCTTCTTTTCTGTCGATATAATCCTCTCTTCTGTCCCGGACATCTTCCTTTCTGTCCTTTATGTCTTCCAGTTTGTCGAGAGGGCCTCCGTTATGCTGAGCATCAATAATATCCTCCCGGCGATCCCGGACATCTTCCCTACGGTCTTTTCTGTCTTCTTTACGGTCCAGAACATCTTCCCGGTGGTCTCTGACATCTTCGGCACGGTCTCTTAACTGAGCGTTTGCAACAGGTGCTACACACATAAACAAAGCAAGAACGAATGAACTAATCAATCCTTTTTTCATAATATTTTATTCTTTTTTAAAGGGTGAAAACGTAAATAAATTTTGTTTTATACTCCTTTGAGCGAAAAAAAGAACGGAGGTTTAATCCTGAAAATCAACTTTTGTCTGATATTGAGTATTCGTGTTTTCCGGCTGAATATTCGTGTATAAAAAGCCCTCTCTCATATTCTGAAAGAGGGCTTTACGGATGATTTTGATTTATATGCCGGCTATTCCTGAAATCCCGTCAGTTCAACCAGTACTTCGTTTTTTCTGCCAAATAATTGAAACGGCGGGTTATAATAAAGATACTGAACATTTCCACTGGGAGAAAGGCCTTCTTTTTTGAGCAGCTCCAGTAAAGCCTCCGATTTCCTGTCCATTTTCTCTTTATTGGCAAATCCTCCAAATGTGAGGGAAGCGGTATAAACAGGCTCTGTTTCCCGGAATTGAATATGAGAAGCGTTGGGCTTGGGTTTGCTTTCGAGCTTAAACCCTTCGGGCATGACAAAAGTAATTTCGCCGGAGCCTTTCTCATCCAGTACCGATTTTACGGGAGCTGTCATGGCAATTTTTTGTTTTTCTTCATTTCCACCGAAGATATAGCCCGCCAAATCCCGGAAGCCATTGTTCATCATTTGTTTGTATTCGCCGTTTTTTTGTACACTTGCCTCTATCGCAGACGGATAAAAGCGAATTTCCATTTCGCCGGATTTTTTCACCAGACGATAAGGTTGAGTGGGAGTCTGTGCCATAATAAAATAAGTTTGAAAACCGGAATAAGCCAGTAAAACAGTTACCAGCAAAACTCCTGTGATTTTTTTAAAAATAAGTAAACTAACCATGATTTTGTGTTGATTTTCAAAACAAACGGAGACAGTGTAGAAATGTTTTGGAAATACATGGTTTTTTTTCATTGAAAACCCACTGACAATCAGGAAACAAGAGTAACGGTAACAGAAAAGGACAAAGAGAAAAACACTTTACTCCTCAGAAGCTAATATCATACAGTTTTTTGAATTGAAGCCTGCTGAAACTTTCCGGAATCAACCGGAAGAGAAAATTCCGGAGTGTTGCCAAAATCGGATTCCGGGTTTGTGCTAAGCTACCGAGATTTCGGGAAGTATTTATAATGTAACGGGTTCTTGCCAGCCTTTTTTGCTCATACAGACGAAAAACTGCCGGCAAATCAGGGTTTTGTTTCAATATCGCTCCAAGGGTTACAGCGTCCTCTATTGCCTGACATGCTCCCTGACCCATATTGGGTGTTGTGGCATGCGCTGCGTCTCCCACAAGCAATATTCTACCGTAAGCAAAACGGTTCAGGGGCTTTATATCCAGAATATCATTATGAATCAGTGCTTCATCTGAAGTTTCCCAAAGTATATCCGGGACAGCCGGATGAAAGTGTTTAAAATGAATCCGGAGGTCAGAGACACCCATTTTTTTCATTTTCAGGTCATTTTCAGGTGCATTGATACATGCAAACCAGTAAATTTTATTTCCCTTAAGCGGAACAATTCCAAACCGGCCCTCAACGCCCCAGGTTTCAGAGGTTTCTGTAATTTTCAGCCGGGAATTATCGATCACTGCCCTCCAGCAGGTATAGCCGGCATATCTTGGGGTGGAGCCGGGAATTAATTTTTGCCGTATTGCGGAATGTATGCCGTCAGCCACTATCAGAAAATCGGTTTCGAGCTGAGCACCATCTTTAAAATGAATGATGACGGAATCCGGCTTTTGGATAAAATCGACTGCCTGCCGGTTTAAATTGATGGAAAGATTTTTGGCTTTGGAGAGAAGCACCGCATGTAAATCGGCCCGGTGAATGGTAAAATTGTCTGTTCCGTACTTTTGGGATAAAGAAATGCTGTCAGTTTTCAAAATGACTTTTCCTCCGGAATCATATATGACAAAAGCAGGCAATGCGTTTCCTCTTTCAATTATCTCACTTTCAATGCCGATATGCTTAAGTGCCTTCATGGCATTGGCAGCAAGTACAAGCCCTGCTCCTACAGCCCTGATTTGGGGTGCAGCTTCAAATATTTCAGGCTGAAAGCCTGCCTGCTTCAGAGCGATTGCGGTCGTAAGCCCCGCTATTCCGCCACCAATAATTGCAATTTTTACCATACAAATGATTTAACTATTCGTTCAATCTGAAATAATGAACTAATAAGCAGTTAGTTTTGATTGATTTCCACAGAAAATACTTAAAAAAACAACTACCTTTCAGAACTACTTCTGATAGTTTAATCGATTCATTTATCCGGTTATATGCAGGAAATACGAAAAACAGCCCCCCGAAAAGGAAACTGCTTTCAGCTTTCTTTTTTCAGATTTTTGGCAAGGGTAATAAATTCCGGAATGCCCAGCGCTTCCGCTCTCAGGGTATAAAGATGTTCATCGCCTTCGAAGGACTCAAAAACCAAAGGCTTGAGTGCATTTCTGAGGGTTTTTCGTCTTTGATTAAAAGCGGTTTTTACTACATTTTTTAATACTGAAAAATCGACTTCTTCTTCCGGTCTGTCCTTTCTTACCATACGGATTACGGCACTCATTACTTTGGGAGGGGGCGAAAAAACAGAGGGAGGCACAGAAAATTCGTATTTTATATCGAAGTAGTATTGCAATAAAACGCTGAGAATCCCATAGGTTTTATTTCCTTTTGCAGCACAGATTCGCTCCGCTACTTCTTTTTGAATCATAAAAACCCCTTCTTTTACATATTTTCTGTTTTCGATAATATGAAAAAAAATCGGCGAGCTGATATTGTAGGGTAAATTCCCGATTAAAAAGCTATCCGGAAGTAATGTAGCGGCAGGATTCCACTTCAGTACGTCCTGAAAAATAATCCGTTCGGATAGTTCAGGGAAAGTACTTTTGAGGTAATTTACAGCGTCAGGGTCCACTTCTACTACCCTCAACTGCGGATACAGGGGTAAGAGATACTGAGTAAGCACTCCCATTCCGGGGCCTATCTCAGCCACTACCGAATCCTGAGTAGCCTGAAGTGTCCGTACTATTTTTTGCGCCAGTTGTTTATCGGTAAGAAAATGCTGACCAAGATGTTTTTTGGGAGATAATTTCTCCATAAGTATGTGTATTGGTGTAAAAACAGGAAATTAATCTATCGTTAGCGTTTCTCCTATTTTTAACAAATGTAATTGTTTTTCTTTTTCCCGGAAGGTCTCAATGGCTTTCTCATGATTGATAACAATAAAGCCAAAAGTATCATAATGCATTCCGATAATGGTATCACATTGAATGAATTCTGCGGCAACTGCGGCATCTTCTACACCCATTGTAAAATTATCCCCCAGACAAAGCATTGCGAATTTCAAATCGTACAGCGCACCAATCAGTTTCATGTCGTATGTAAGGGCGGTATCTCCGGAGAAGTAAAAATCGCCCTCATCGGTACTAATCACAAATCCCCCGGGATTTCCTCCGCTGCTTCCGTCAGGCAACGTCGAAGAATGAACGGCATTTACATATTTCACAGTACCAAAATCAAATTTCCATTGTCCTCCGTGGTTCATCGGATGATTATTCTTAATTCCTTTTTTCTCAAACCAGGAAACAATCTCATAATTGGAGATGACTTTGGCACCCGTTCTTTTGGCAATAACCTCTACATCTGCCACATGATCCCCGTGTCCATGGGAAATTAAAATATAATCCGCAGGAACCGATTGTATATCAATCGCTTTTGCCTTATCATTTGGCGTAATAAAGGGGTCAAAAAGCAAATGAACGCCTTTAATTTCCACTCCAAGACAAGCATGCCCGTAATAAGTAACTTTCATATTTTTAGTCGGTTTCAGTAAAAAATTTAATTCAGGGTTTAAAATTAACAACTTTTATCCGATAATTTATGTTTTTTCCCTATCTTTACAAAAAAAGATTCACAGAAAATGACTTCTATTAGAAAGCAAAAAATCCTTAATGTAAAAAGAAAACTAAAAATCCAGCAATACTGGGAAGCCTTTTTTTATTCTTTTCCTGTCCGGCTGATTGCACTTCAGCTCAGGCAACATCCCTTCCTGATTCTCACATGGCTGTTTGTATATGCCGTTATGGGCGGAGGTATTCTGAGTAGTATGGGAGGCCGGTATCAGGTACTTGAAGCTGAGTATCTCGGAGGAGTAGGCTTCAAAAGTTTTCTGTTGATGGGGGCGGCTTTCGGGTCTTTTATTTTTGCCTACCTTATTACATTATACATCAATGCAAGTTATAAATTTCATTTTCTGGTTCTTCGGCGGGCACCTTTTTTTACATTTGCCCTGAACAACTCTATCATTCCCGGCATTTTTCTCCTCATGTTTGCCTATAATTTCACGGAATGGACCGGAAATTTATATGGATACAGCTGGGAATTCTGGAAAAGAGCCATGGGATTTATCGGAGGAAGTTCATTGGTTTTTTTGATTCTTTCCTCTACTTTTTTTGCCACTACCAAAAACATTTTTACCTACTTCGGTGAAAGTATTCAGCATGAATTTGAGAAACAAAAAAAATTCAGAAGAGGGCGACTACTCGTTGGAAAGGCCAAAGACAGTGTCAGTCATCCTGACAGGGTGGATAATTATCTGGGGATTTATCCGTTGGGAATCAGAAAAGTCAAAGATGTACAATTGCTCAGTGTCCCCAAGGTATTGCAGGTGCTGAATCAGAATCACGGAAACCTGTTGTTTCTTCAGTTGCTTTTTTTATTTTTACTCATCGGGCTGGGTTTTTTCAGCGATTATCCCATTTGTCAGATACCCTTAGGGGCTACCGGTTTTCTTGCACTCGCTTTGGCAATGATGATATCCGGCGCATTGACCTTCTGGGTACGGAAAATCGGATTTGTGACCTTTATCATCCTTTTCGGATTAATCTATGGATACTACAAGGTAGATTTTTTAAGGGAAAGAAACAGTGCGTTCGGGATGAATTACGAAGTTACTCCGGCTGAATATACACTTCAACGGCTCAATCAACTGGTTTCTTCGGAAAATATTCAGGCAGATAAAGAAGAAACTTTATCTATTTTGAATGCATGGAAGGCAAAGTATCAGCAAAAATATGGTCAGAACGCAAAACCATTTGCTGTTTTTGTATGTACAACAGGGGGAGGAATGCGTTCTTCTTTATGGTCTATCTCGGTACTCCAGCATCTTGATACACTAACCAACGGAAAACTTACGGACGAAATCAGACTTATGACGGGGGCTTCAGGAGGGATGATGGGAACGGGCTACTTCCGGGAGTTAATTTCGAAAAAAAGAAAAGGCGAAATTCCTTCTCTTGCTGACCCCAAACTCAATGAGCCAATCGTAAAAGACTTAATCAACCGGGTTTTTTTCCAGGCTCTTACTGACGCATGCTTTCCCAATCTGACTTTTAAAATAGGAGAAAAACAGTATGAAAAAGAAAAAGGATATGCTTTTGATAAGCAATTAATGAATAACGTACCGGAATTTAAAGGAAAAAGGATGGGTGATTACCGCGAAGCAGAATTAAAAGCGGAAATCCCTCAGATGATTTTAACCCCTGCCATTACCAATCAGGCCAAGATGTTGTATATTTCTCCTGTAGGTACCTCTTATCTTGCTGCGCCTACTCATATTGCAGATAAATATACCGCTAAAACTCCCGGGATTGAGTTCCGGCGGTTTTTTGAGAAACAGGAAGCCGATAGCCTTTGGTTCGTTACTGCATTAAGAATGAATGCGACTTTCCCCTATGTGCTTCCCTTAGTGGCACTGCCAAGTAAACCCGAAATGCGTACGATAGATGCAGGAGCACTCGAAAATTTCGGTATCAGTACCGCTGTAAAATATATTTATTCTTTTGAAGATTGGCTCGAAGAAAATACGGAAGGGATTATATTTGTAACGATAAGAGATACCGAAAAGGAAGACCCTATCGAAGATGTTACAAAAGCGGGTGTCGTTTCCCAGATTTTTGCCCCGTTGGGGAGCGCAGTAAATTCTATGAAACAGGGAAATGATTTTGGAAATGACTTTTTATTACAGTATTTTAAATATTGGTACAAAGGCAAAATGCACATCGTTTCCTATGAATATCCATGGAATGAACTCCCGAATCCGGCTTCACTCAGTTTTCATCTTTCCGAAATCGAAAAGAAAAAACTCCCGGAATCTTTGCTTCATCCTCATAATATAGAACAGACAGAAATCATTCGCCAAATCTATCAATCCCCCTCAAAATGAGGCACTAACCCATAAGCCCAGCTCCCTGTTTCCCCATCCGGAAGCCTTTTTGCTGTTACCAAACAGGTTTTTTTTTCCATTTATTATACTGACATCCGCTTTACTTTTGTACCGTTAAACTACAAATTATCAAAAAAAAATGGGATATCAGTCTGAATTTAAATCAATTAAGGAATGGGCAGTAGAAGACAGGCCCAGAGAAAAAATGCTAACCAAAGGCGTCGAAGCGTTAACCGACGCAGAATTACTCGCTGTTTTACTTGCAACCGGTACAAGAGAGATGTCTGCACTGGATCTGGCAAAAAAAATCATTCAGGATTTGGGGGGATTTGGACAGGTAGCAAGAGCAAGTGCCAAAAAACTCATGACGATTAAAGGCATCGGGGAAGCCAAAGCCCTCACGATTACTGCTGCTCTGGAACTGGGACGAAGAAAAGCACGGGAAGAAGTATTTTCTCTGCAAATCAAAAGTTCTGAAACCGCCGCCCGCTATCTCATGGAAAAAATCGGTGACAGTGAGCAGGAAATTTTTTATGTATTGTTTCTGGACCGGAAAAACGCCATCAAATCAGAAAAAATGATTTCACTGGGAAGTATTTCCGCAACCCTGATAGATACAAGGGTAGTCATGAAGGAAGCAGTTCAACACCTGGCTTCTTCCATGATTGTCTCTCATAATCACCCTTCAGGCAATCTTCAGCCTTCGCAGGCAGACATTGAGATTACCAAAAAACTCAAGGAGGCCGGCAAAATCTTTGACATTCCCATAATTGACCATATCATTGTATCTTCAAAAGGATATTACTCTTTCGCCGACAATGGCTCTCTGTAAACAAATACCTCAGGGAAAAACTCAGCACGAACTCCTGAGCTCCAGGCAGGTGAAAAACACCTGCCTGGGCCAACGGAAAGCCCACCTTTCGAATGGCTTCACGCCTTCGACAGGTTCAGCCAAAAAAGAAATCGTTTCGAGAATTTTCAACCACTCGAATGGTAGTATATAAAAACATCAGATAGCCCTGTGTATAAACTCCCGGTACTCGTCTATCGTCCGGCTGATTTCATATACAAAAGGGGTATAATCCGGCTTCGGTAAAGATAGCCAGTATTTCGCCTGCGTAACCAAAGCATTTATCTCTTCAGAAGCAAAAGTTTTGGGGGTATCCGGTAGATAACCCACCGGCTTTGCCACGATGTAGCAGCCACAGGCAAGCGCCTCCCAGTAAGCTACTCCCTGACCTTCATACTCAGAAGTGTGCAGCAGAATCCTGCTGTTCCTTAGCTGTTCATACACCTGCTCATGCCCCAAACGGCCTGCCAAAACGACATTATCCGACAGCCCGGCTATATCAATCTGACGCTGAAGCGCTTCCCTTTCCGGGCCATCACCCATGATTAATGCCCGTATTGACGGAAAATCTGCTTTTAATACTCCCACTATCTCCACGAATTGCTCATAATGTTTTAAACGAGTCAATGACCCCAAACCCACAACATCAATAGTCCTTTGAGGATTCACTCCCGAAAAGGCAGGGATTGAAAGCCCAAGCGGAATAAGTGCTGACGGTTTTAGACGGTGATTTGCCTCAAAATCTCTGGCAAGTGACGGAGAAATCGCTATATAAAATGTATTTTTTTTAAAAATAAATTCAGGATAACGGTTTTCCTTTTTCGCATCCTGGCCAAATATCCAGCTATCATGCGGAATACGGAATAACCGTCCTGCCAAAGAGCCCATAAACGAAGCCTCAGTAACCCAAAAGGAGCTAATCCGCTCAAAAGGGCTTTGCCGGTTCCACCTGAATGCCTGAATCAAAATCCTGAACCAAATCAGAATCCGGAATGGAAACCGGCGGTTTTTTCCTCCTGCTGCATATACTTCTATTCCATTCCAGTAATAATGCTTTGGGGTGTAAGGATACTGAAAGGTGATAATTTTTATTTCAAAAAAACGGGAAGCCTCTTTCACCCAAACCTGAAGATACGGTACACAGGTAGTATCTGACTCATCCTGAGGAAAACCGGGGGTAAGCAGAAGCAAACGCATAAAAATTATTTATTTTTAATGATTCCTGTTAATTCCATTTTTTACTCCCTCACATAAACCCTTCTGACCCTTGGACTTATCCGCGTCAGGATTTCATAGGGTATTGTATTTGCCGCCCGCGCCACCTCCGATACAGAACGAAAAGTATTTCCGCTTTGTCCAAACAAAAGCACTTCATCTCCCTCTTTCGCCTCAGGTATATCCGTAATATCAATCATCATCATATCCATGCAGATTCTGCCAAAAACCGGAGCCGGCTTGTCGTGGACATATAATACTAATTTCCCATTACTCAGTGACCGGAAAATTCCGTCTGCATATCCGATGGGAATTGTCGCAATACGGGAATTCCGCTCCGTATATTGAGAACGTCCGTATCCAATACTGGTTCCTGCCGGATACTCATGAATTTGAGAAATCGTGGTAAGCAAAGATCCGATTTCCTTTAAGTCAAAAGGAGTATCTACCGGATTAATCCCATACAAACCAATTCCAAGCCTTACCATCTCCATAGCATGCTCCGGGAAATGAAGAATTCCGGGAGAATTCAATACATGACGCAACGGATAAATCCCGGTTTGGTCTGAGAAACCCGAACAGATATCCCTGAAAATCCGGATTTGTTGGAGGGTAAAATCACTCGCATCCTTTTCATCGGCAGCCGCCAGATGTGTCATCAATGAAATTACCTGCAAATCAGGATATTGAACCAGATAAGTCACTATTTTATCCAAATCCTTTTCCAGAAAGCCCAGCCGCCCCATTCCCGTATCAAACTTGAGGTGTACCGGAAACCGGCTTAGTCCTGAAAGGCGGGCTGCACGGATATAGCGGTCCAGCAACCCAAAATCGTAAATTTCCGGCTCAATATTATAACGGGTAAGTGCCTCCATACTTTCTCCGTCTGGATTCATCACCATGATGGGCAACTGCACCCCCTTTTCCCTTAACTCAATCCCTTCCGAGGCATAAGCCACAGCCAGATAATCCACTCCCTCTTTTTCAAGTACCTCAGCGATTTCCCATGTACCACTCCCATAGGAAAAAGCCTTCACCATACACATCATTTTGGTGTTTTTGGGAAGAAGACCCCGGAAAAAACGGAGATTATGAATCAGTGAATCCAGATTAATCTTAAAAACAGAAGCATTCAGCTTATGATTCATATAGGGGATAATTCTTTCCAGACCGAACTGCCTTGCACCTTTTAGTAAAACCGTACTATTCCGAAAATCCTCATACCGGAAAGCCTGAATAAAATCTTCCGTTCTTAAAAAGGCATGGGGAATTGCTTCATTGACCGGGTTACGCTGATGATAAAAGGTCTCCCCTATTGTATAAATATTTTCTTCCCCGAATATCCCTTCTGCCAGTTTCAATACCTGAATATGCTGCTGAGTGTGCTGACTTCCCTGATGAAGCATATCTGTCAGAATGAGTTTTTTCTTTTTATGGACAATAGTCTTTTTCAGAATCTCAAATGCATTCATTACAGAATCAAAATCAGAATTGTAACTATCGTTGATGAGTGTAATTTCCGGATTATCCGTAATCATCTCAGTCCGCATCTGAACCGGATGCAAAAGCATAAGCCGCTCCTGAATCTGTGAAATATCCATCCCCAGCATTTTTGCCATCAAAATACACAAAGCGGCATTTTCTCTGTCGGCAGCTGTTTTAAACATTTGTGTAAGCTGAAGTCCGCTAAGGTCTATTTTCCCGTTTTCCCGTATGTAATCTTCAAATGTAACCGGAGGCCTCAGCCCATCTCCGGAAACCACCTTGTTTACGCTTTCCTGCTCTCCCGAACACACCCACTGAGACACATACGCAAAAAGAGAAATCTTTTGGCGTATCTTCTCCTCCATGGACGGAAAACCATCAGCATGAGCCGTACCCATATGCGTAAGTATCCCCATCGTAGGCTGAATCATTTCCCTGAGAATTTCCATTTCGCCCATACGGGAAATTCCGGCTTCAATAATTGCAACCTGTGCCTGAAAATTCATTTGAAGAAGTGAAACAGGAACTCCCAGCTGACTATTGTAGCTCATCGGGCTTTTCACTACCTGAAATACACCCTCTATCAGCGTAGTCAACCACTCTTTTACGGTTGTTTTCCCGTTACTTCCGGTAATAGCAATTACAGGATAGTGAAATCTCATACGGTGAAAATGTGCCCATACCTGAAGGCTGTCAATCGTATTTTCTACGAGTATATAATTAATCCCTCTTACTTCAGGCACTTTATCCACAATGAAATTCCTTACTCCTTTTTCATACGCATTATAAATAAAATCGTGTCCGTCCCGGTTTTGGGTCCGTATTGCGATAAACAGCGTCCGGTTTCCGTACTGAATATACCTGCTGTCAAATGAAAGATACTGAAGGGCCTCCTGCTCCGGATAACCCTGAAATAAATCTTTGGCAGATACGACCTGTGCTATCTCAGGAAGGGTATATGGAACACCTATTATACTCATGTGTGATAGAAGTGAAACGGATAATATATTAAAGAAAATATCTTTTTTGTGCGTTTTTTAGAGAAAATCAATGCAAAAACCCCAAAGAACTGATTTTTCCCCTTGCAATTTTTCTCCTAAACATCAATGATACTGTAAAAGTATATTTTTTTAAGAATGAATACGAAAAAAATAATATAAAAATAAAGATTTCATTCACAAAGTCAAGTCATAATATGCAAAAAGACAAATTCCATTGTATAGTTTCTTATCATAATTAATTTTGAGGACATCTCAACAGCCAATAAAATCAATCGTATGAAAAAATAATTATGTACTTTTGCAGTGCCTATTTTTAAATGAATCCATATGAATCCAAAACTGAAATTTATTGACAGATATTTAACCCTTTGGATATTTCTCGCAATGATAACCGGAGTACTGACAGGTTATTTATTCCCGGAAGTTGCCAGATTTATTGACATTCTTTCCTCAGGCACAACCAATATTCCATTAGCAGTCGGACTGATTCTGATGATGTACCCCCCGCTTGCAAAAGTAGATTTCAGGAAAATTCCGCTCATATTCAAAAAACCCGGATTACTCCTGACCTCCCTGTTTATCACCTGGATTGCAGGCCCCTTTTTAATGTTTTTACTCTCCATTCTCTTCCTCAAAGACTACCCCGAATATATGACAGGCCTTATCATTATCGGCCTTGCCCCCTGTATTGCGATGGTAATTGTATGGAATGACCTCGCAGGAGGAGACCGAGAGTTTTGTGCCGGATTAGTGGGAATCAACAGCCTTTTACAGGTTTTCTTTTTCAGTTTGTATGCCTATTTTTACCTTGAAATCATGCTTCCTCTGTTTGGAATCAAGGGTTTATCCATTGATATTACAATCGTAGATATTGCCAAAACCGTAGGCCTCTACCTGGGATTGCCATTTGCTTTGGCAGTACTGAGCAGAATTATGTTAATCAGAGTTAAGGGCGAAACCTGGTTTAACAGAGCCTTTATTCCCAGAATATCACCGATTACTCTCTATGCATTATTATTTACGATTGTAGTAATGTTTAGCCTCAAGGGAGCCATGATTGTCCGGATTCCCATGGACGTAATCAGAGTAGCGATTCCTCTTGTCATATTTTTTCTTATAATGTTCTTTTTGATGTTCTGGGTCAGTAAATCCCTCGGAGCGTCTTATAAAGAAACCGCTACCGTATCATTTACTGCATCAGGAAACAATTTTGAACTTGCAATTGCCGTGGCTATCGGTGTATTCGGCGTGAACAGCGGTCAGGCTTTTGCCGGTGTAATTGGCCCTTTGGTAGAAGTTCCCGTTTTAATCCTGCTGGTAAAAGTCTCCCTGTACTTAAAAGACAAGTACTTTCATCCTGTCTCTCAATAAGCATAAAACAGAAAAATATGATGTTTGAAAAACTCCGGAATAGCATTAACGGCCTCGAAAAAAGCCTTATTACTCCAGAACGAAAAGCGGTTTTAAGGCCTTTGATTGAATATATTCAGACCAAAAAAGACAGAGATGAGGCTATTCGCCTGAATTTCATCTGTACCCACAATTCCCGAAGGAGTCATTTATCCCAGATATGGGCGCAGACAATGGCTTATCATGTTGGACTCAAAAATATCTTTTGCTACTCAGGCGGAACAGAAGCGACAGCAATGTTTCCCAAAATAGCTGAAACCTTAACTCTTCAGGGATTTCAGATTCAAAAACTAAGCGAAGGCGAAAATCCCGTTTATGCCATCAAATTTTCCCCGAACGAAAGCCCCGTAATTGGTTTTTCAAAAGTGTACAGCAGCGACTTTAACCCCCGTACTCTGTTTGGCGCAATCATGACCTGCGACAATGCGGATGAAGGCTGCCCTTTTGTAATTGGTGCAGAAGCCCGTTTTCCGGTAAAGTACAATGACCCGAAAGCCTTTGACGGCACCGAACTGATGGACAGTAAGTACGCAGAACGAAGTCTGGAAATTGCTCAGGAAATGCTATACGTTTTTTCCTGTATCCACTGATTTTGGAAACGTTAGTACTTCAACAGAATGAAAGCATTATTTGCGGTTTTTTCCCTGCTTCTTCTTTTCGCCTGTGGGAATCAGCCCGCCCGTAAAAACGAAAATACGCATTTCCCCGTCAAAGATACTGCCGGGCTTCGGCTACTTATTACCGGTATCCCGCCCGTTCCTGAGTATGAAAATGCCCGTGATACAATCGCCCGAAAATGGGGAATTCAATTTATATGGGTTGCCGGATGTATCGTTTCAGAAAAGCTCGCCGATAGCATTGACCGTTGCAATCTGGAAATGGAAAAAAGAATGCAGGAAAAATACGGAAAAGACTGGTATCTGCAGTTTGATAAAGATATCCGGAATCAAATCATAGCGGATAGTCTCAGAAATCATATCAGTAAAAAACTTTAACTTTTTATTGTTTTTTTGGGTGAAAACCGGAAATTACTCCTACTTTCTATATCCCGGACTTCATAAAATCCTCAAACCGGATTTCTCTCAGGAAAATGCCCCTTTCTATAAACCAATTCAAAAAATATGTTTACTTTTGTGCATCGTAAACTATTAGCAATAACAGAAATGCTTGAGTGGATAAAAACAACCTCTGAAAATGAAGACTTTGGAAAATTAGTCAGGGAACTGGATGCTGACCTCAGGATTCGGGACGGAGAAGAACATGCTTTTTATGCGCAATTTAATAAAACGGCTTCCATTAAACATGTAATTGTAGCGTATGACCAGAATATTGCTGTGGGTTGCGGTGCAATAAAAGTATTTTCAGAAGATACTATGGAGGTGAAAAGAATGTATGTTCTGCCTGAAAGAAGAGGCGAGGGCATTGCTTCCATTATACTGGCTGCCCTCGAAGAGTGGTGTAAATCACTGGGATATTACAGATGTGTACTGGAAACCGGAAAGAAACAACCCGAAGCAATCAGACTCTATCAAAAAAACGGATATCATCTGATACCCAATTACGGACAATATCTGAATGTGGAAAACAGCGTTTGCTTTGAAAAACGAATCCTTTAAATTATACGAAATGATGAACGCGGTATTCAATACTATTGATGAATATATCCTCAGCTTTCCGCCTGAGATACAAAACCGGCTCACAGAAGTCCGGAAGACAATTCAGGAAGCGGCACCCGAAGCAACAGAAGCGATAAAGTATGCTATCCCTACTTTTGTTCTGAACGGAAATCTTGTGCATTTCGCCGCCTTCAAAAATCATATCGGATTTTATCCGGTCCCTTCCGGACTCAGTGCCTTTCAGGAAGAACTCTCCCTGTACAAGCAAGGAAAAGGCTCCGTTCAGTTTCCACTCAATCAGCCTTTGCCTTTGGACCTGATTACGAGAATCGTACAATTCAGGGTAGCGGAAAACGCAGAAAAAGCCAAACATAAAAAGCCGTTCAAAGGCAAACAATCGATTTAATACAGTTGAAATTATGGCAAAAAATCAAAAGCCTTCTCAGCCGGAAACGGTAGCTGAGTTTTGCGCACGGATAGAACATCCTTTGATAGAAGCAATCCTGACGCTGAGGGAAATTATCCTTGGTACGGATACGGAAATAGAGGAACATATAAAATGGAACTCTCTTGCTTTTTACTATAAAGGCGAGATGAAGCCTTTTGCTCCCCGTGAATATAAAAGAGACATCGTGGTTTTTAATCTTCATAAAAATGAATTCATTTTACTGATTTTCCCCACAGGTGCAAAGATAGAAGATACAAGCGGCCTTCTTCAGGGAAACTTTCCGGACAGCAGAAAGGTCATCCGGTTTACGTCCTCAGAAGAAGTCAGTGCAGGAGCAGAAGCCTTACAAAATATTCTCAGGAAATGGCTTTCCATGATTGATTAATAAACCTATTTCCAGGTGAAAAAAATCCGCTGACATCTGAATGGAAACGATAACCGTACTCCCATTTCAGAAATCAGCGGAAAAAATATTTCCGTATCTGGCCCTTTTCGAATCAGTTTTAGCTGTTTGCTTTTTTATGGTCAGCGAGGAATTTTTCAAGTCCGATATCTGTAAGCGGATGTTTAATCATGGACTGAATCACACTGAAAGGCATAGTCACCACATCGGACCCGGCCAAAGCACAGGCAAGCAGATGTTGATTATGACGTACGCTTGCTGCCAGAATTTCGGTCTGAATCATATAATTATCAAATATCTGACGAATTTCGTTGATTAAATGCATGCCGTCATGGCCTACATCATCCAGCCTTCCGATAAAAGGGCTTACATAAGTTGCTCCCGCCTTCGCCGCTACCAGTGCCTGAATGGCAGAAAAAACCAGTGTACAATTGGTTTTGATTCCCTCGGAAGTAAGGGTACGGATTGCCTTCACCCCTTCTTTAATCATTGGAATTTTCACTACAATATTGGGGTGTAATTTTGCGAGGGCTCTTCCTTCTCTCATCATTCCTTCATAATCCGTAGAGATTACCTCTGCACTCACGTCTCCCTCTACGATATTGCATATTGCAAGATAATGTGCATTAACGTCTTTCACTCCCACTTTTGCCATCAGACTGGGGTTTGTCGTTACCCCGTCCAGTACGCCCATAGCACTTGCTTCGCGAATTTCGTTCAAATCAGCAGTATCAATAAAAAATTTCATATTCTTGTTTTCTTAAATGGTTCTGAAACTCCCGCAAAGGTAAGGAGAAAATATGATTCCTTAAACCGTTTTTTTCTGAACCTTTATTCCGGGGCCCGCTATTCATCTGGATTTGAGGGAATTTCAGCGGAGAGAAAGTAGTTCCTGAAAGAGTGGTATAAAAAACCCTCCGTTGAGATTTTCAACAGAGGGTAATATAAACGGAATCAATCCTTTTACTCTTTAATAATTTTGAAGGTCACACCGGGTTTATCGGAGTAGATATTTACGTGATAAATACCCGAAGCCCAAGTATGTGTATCCACCTGCACGGAATAGGGTCCATCCGTTACTCCTCTGAGTGTATTACTGAAAATTACCTGCCCGAGACTATTGGAAATCTGGATATCAGCCCATTTTACATTATAGAACTGACAATCAATTCTCAACATATCTGAAACCGGGTTTGGATAAGCCGTGGTGTAGATTGGAATTTCCTTTTCATTCAGTCTTAACTGAACGGTATTACTATACTTAAAGGAGCCGTCAATATCCATCATTTTCAAACGATAAAAGACTACTTCCTCTGAAATACCTGTTACATTATAATCCGGGAACTGATACTCTTTTTTCTCAATCGAGTTACCCGCAGCATCCACTACCCCAATCTGACCAAAAGACATTCCTCTGTCCAGTGAGCGTTCAATGATAAAATGGCTACTGTTTACTTCGGTATTGGTAACCCACTGCAACCATCCGTCTTCGCCTACAAGAGACGCTTTGAAAGATAGCAACTCAATCGGGAAAGGAGGAGGAGGCAGGTATCCTGCGCTATTATTCAGGCTAAGCTGACCTGCTGCGAAAGGAGTTACAAAAGTAATCCGGCTGTTGGAAGGATCTACGTCGCTGTCAACTGCGTCATTTCCTCCATTCTGAGTGGTAAAGTTTCTGCCCGGCAGTTCCATAAACTCGAGAGAATAGGTTGTATTAGGCGCAAGATTTTCGAAAGAATACTGACCGTCAAGGTAAGTATAATACGTTCTTAATCTTACATTGGAAGCATTATAGAGATTGATATATACTTTTCCGATAGTAGTATCCGGAGCACCAAACAAGCCATCCTGATTTATATCCGAGAAGGTAAGCCCGTTTACGGTAGCGGTTGGCTGGAACCCAATATCCGGACCTGCTGTCTCAGAGAAGCAGCTTACCACTACGGTTCCTGCGTCTCCGGAAGGAGTAATATCGCTGTCTGAAGCGTCGGCTCCTACGTCCTGAAATGTATATTCATGTCCGAGTGGTCTGTTTGTTGCACGTACCCTGTAGGTTCCGGGAGGAATATTTTTAAATAAATATTTACCATTTGCATCACTTACCGTATTGACAACCGGGCTATTCGTTGCGTCATCAAAAAGACGAATGGTAAGCCCTGACATTGGTTTTTCGCCAGGATCCTGCTGTCCGTTAAAGGTTTGATCCACCCAAACAAATCCTTCCAGCGAGCCTGAGCAGTATTCGATAAGACCCGCATCAATATCCAACTGTACTGTACCTTTATCTACTGTAAATACAGCCGTTCTTCCGGTAGAAGGCTCCACGTCGCTGTCATTGGCAGCAGGAGAACCTGAAATATTTTTGGTAGTAAAATAGGCTCCTTCCGGCAAGTCACTAAAGGAAATATAGTAAGTACCCGGTAAAACATTCATGAAGGCATAGCGGCCTTTTCCATCAGAAATACAAGACGACACTACCTGATTTACAGCGTTAAATAACTTCACAGTAACACCACTCACCCCTGTTTCAGATACATCATATATCCCATTTTTATTTTGGTCAAACCATACAGAGTTTCCGATTGCAGCTCTTACGCTAAAGAAGCCGGCATCCTGATCTTCATTCACTGTGGGCGAAAGTACAATATTAAAAGTTTTACCATCATCCATATTGGGGTCACTGTTGGTTGCTACTGTAGCATTCAATGCTCTCTGTGAAGTAAAGCTGAAGCCATGAGGCAAGTTACTGAAACCCACTTTATAGGTACCTGCTGAAAGGTGAGGGAACAAATAAAATCCTTTCTCATCGGATTGCGTTGCGCTTAAAAGAGCTCCGGCATTGTCATAGAGGGTAACCGAGATTCCGGGAAGCGGCGGCTCAGAGGCATCCATGATTCCGTTTTTGTTTACATCCATCCACACATAATCCCCAATTACAGAGGTATTCACACTTGTATAGGTAAGCCCTGCATCTAAATTAATATTTGTTTCTCCTTCCAGCAATGAAAACAATCCGGTTCTTCCTGTACCGGGATTAATATCACTGTCAATATCAGGAGCACCGGCGTTTTGAGCTACGAGAGCGAAGTTTAAGGGTACAGTAATACCCAGACAATAATTTCCTGCAGGAATTTCATTAAAAATATATCTTCCTTTAATGTCAGTACGGGTAGCGGCTACGATTGTAACGCAATCCGAAGCATAAAGTGTAACTGTCACTCCCTGAATACCCGGCTCATCTGCTTCCTGAATGGCATTACCATTTAAGTCATCCCATACTAAATCCCCGATTGTAGCCAGTCCTCCGGATTTCAGTTCTGTAATTAATCCACAGTCAATATCATATACTGAGGCTGCTGCTACAGCAAACAGATTGGTAATCCCTCCGCTACCGTCTGGAACATCACTGTCTGCTGAGGTTAGCCCCTGAAATGCAGTTGTAAAGCCTAACCCTTCAGGAAGATTTGCAAATTGCAGTTTATAGTTGCCGGGAGCTATATTTACAAAGATAAAAAAGCCGGTCGCATCTGTGGTAGTTTTATCAAGAACTGTATTACCAGCGTCTAAAAGATAGACAGAAACCCCCCGAACTCCCAGTTCTCCTATATCCTGCATTCCGTTGGAATTGGTATCAAACCATACAAAGTCTCCTACTTTTGCTGTTCCAAGAATAGCAGTAGGAACCAGGCCAAGGTCAATATCCATTACCAAATCTCCCCCTGAAAAAGAAATCGTATCGCTTTTTCCGGTAAGTACACCGAAATCTGAATCAACTCTGTCATTTGCTCCGGCATTGGCGGTAGCAATCGTATATCCAACAGGAGTAGTGACCTGTACAAAATAGTAACCGGCAGGGATATTAGGGAAAATATAGTTTCCAAATCCGTCGGTTTTTGTAATCGCAATCTGATTGCCTTCAAAATCGTAAAGAGAGAGGGTTACCCCCGGTATTCCCGGCTCGTCGCTATCCTGCACTCCATCTGAATCCATATCTTTCCATACCCTGTCCCCAATACTGACGAGCGTGTCAGCCGCTTTGTATATACCGGCATCAACAGACAATTCCTGTACTCCATTCACAAGCGCAATCACACCTGTATTGCCCGTAACTCCACTGTAAATGATATCAGAGTCTTTATCATCAGTGGTGGCATTGGAAGGACTAAACATATGACCGGCCGGTAGCAAAATATTAATCTTGTAATTTCCTGCTGCTAATCCTGTAAATTTGTAGTTTCCAATTTTATCTGATGTAGTAGAGGAAATAATATTTCCGGAAACATCGGTAAGGTTGATATTGACATCTGACATCCCTTTTTCATTCAGGTCCTGAATTCCATTGGCATTAATATCATACCATATATAATTTCCAATTGCACCATTACTCTTAGGGGAATAATGAAGTCCCGCGTCTTTGTTGAGAATAGATTCATTGGCGTTCAGTGTAAACAAATCTGTGCGGCCTTTATTTACACCGGATATATTAATGTCGCTGTCCATATCTGGATTTCCTCCCTGTGATTTGGGAGAGAAGGTATAATCAATCGGTAATCCCACTTCCAGCTTGTAGATTCCGGCACTTAAGCCACTAAAAGTATATGAGCCATAAGCGTCGGTGATAGTTGAGCTGATAAAGTTATTTGCATTATTGAGTAATATAACCTTTACTCCTGCTATCCCAACCTCGCCTGCGTCCTGAATTCCATTATAGTTTTCATCCAGCCATACAGTATTGCCGATTGCTCCTGATGGAGCCGAAAAAGTTTCTATATCTCCTGTTCCGTTTGCATTACCGAAATATCCTGCTGTAGCACTGCTGTTATAAAGCCTGTATCCGTGGAAAGCCGAAAGGAATTCGCTTGAAGGACGGTTGGAAAAATCCAGGTGGGCTCTTCTTCCCGTAGTATTGTTAAGCCAGATAATTCCGGAAGAGTTATCAGTAGAGGTAGGATTACTGGCTCCCATCATGATTTCATCAGAACCAGGTCTTAACGCCAAACCGCCTGAGGTAATTTCGTCAAAGGTATGAGTCGCATTGGGATTACAAGGGTCAAAGGTATTGCGGTCTCCCCAGTAATACTCACCGCCCCCGGGACCTTCATTGTTTCCCTGCCCGGATATAAACAGACCCGGAGTAGTACAGTCCGGATACTGAGCCAGAGTTCCTCCTGCAGAAGCATTATTTTCCAGTGCATATTCATTGTTTATAATTCCGATTCTCAAAACATCTCCGGCGGTTACTCCTCTGAAAAGGGTATTATCTCCAAAAGTAGTATTATAATTATCAAATCCTGACTGATGACCATTTCTGTCCATAAGGGCTACAATCATACTGCCATCCATATCAAACTCGATATCCGAAAGAATTGGCTGCGGGTAAACAACCGCAGTATTCATTGCGTTGGTTGTAAAAGTACTTGCCCACGGCATCCATCTTGCATTATTGGTCATTAAAGGCGGAACGCCTCCGGCATTACCCCGGTTGTAATCCAGACGGAAAGAATAAACCACTGAAAAACTGGTACTGTTTAACTCCATAATGGTAGCGTAAAGATCGGCCTGATTCTGAGAAGTCTCTGCAGAACACACTACCCCGATATATACTTTTCCATTATAACATTTTACTGCCCAGGGACGGAAATTGTTTCCGGAACAGCCCGGATTAGGAACTTTGATAGCTCTCACAAAAACAGGTGCACCGGAAGAGATATTAATCTCAACGAGTTCCCTGTCAAAAAGGCTCATTACATACATTGTATTGCCATCTTCAGTGATATCCAGACCACCAAGAGACCGTTTTCCAACAGCATCATAGGCATCACTGTCCCAGGATGGATTGGTTACAGCTGCCGGCAACTCGTTTACGTTATCTACCGGAGGTACAGTAGCAACCCTTCCGGAAGCCCCTACATTGCTTACCATTGTTTGTACATTGGCAAACAGTGTCGCTGATGGTGAGCCTGTATTTAAATCGATTTTATAGATACCCCCTAATCCACCAGGGCCAAAACCTGAATGCCTTTTATAAAATGCAGAAGTATAAAGCGCATTTTGTTTTTTGTTATAAGCTACCCCCCATACCGAGCCCATCTGACTTGCAGGAAGCGTATTGGAGGGAGGAGTAGTTTCGCCGGTATTGCTGGCATTAAACCATACAAACCCAGCCTGAGTACCGGAGGTGCCTCCCGCAAGCGGGTCTCCATTCACATATAAAGGAGTGGCCAACAGCTGAGTTACCGGATAATCCAGGGCTTTAGGGCCTACAGGAGGGGTATAATGAGCAGGCTTGTAGCCAGCGTCCAGTGTATTATTATTTTTATTTACTCCTACTCCCAGGATATCAATCGTTATAACCGGCGTGTACCCATTTGCATCCGCATCACTATTCAGGTCGGTTGCAGGCGTTGCCGTTTGGTTGGTAAGATTATTAAATCCTGCTACTACCGGGAATCTCAGATAAAAAGTGCCGGATGAAAAGATAGAAAACCGGAAAAAACCCGGATTTCCCCCATTATTAGCAGAAGTAGTGGTTGCCTGAAGCACATCGTCCCCGCCACCAAAAGCGCCATTGGGACCCACATTCCATAACTCAACGGTCACACCGTTGATTCCGTTTACGGGCAATTCATCCTGAATCCCATTTTCGTTCTCATCCTTCCAGATGTAGTTACCAATTGTCCCTACCTGAGCGAATAGCGACACCTTTGTCAAAACAAAAACCAAGAAAATAAATAATTTTTGTCTGGAATCTATCATATATTTAGCATTTAAATTATATAAAACTTTTTAAGAAAAATATCAGGTTCTTATTGTTTATCTTATTATTACTATGTGTATTTAAACATTGGAATAACAAATTCAATGCCTGATATTACAAATCTTCATTTTTTATCATATAAAATATTTCAAAAAAATAAAATTTTAACAGTTAACTATCCGGAATCTATTTATTTTTTATATTAATTATTTAATAATCAACGACAAATACAAAAAACATTAACATTAACTTATCTTCAAATAAAAATAAACATTTTTCAAAACTATGAATAAAACAAGATATTTCGAACCAAAGTAAATGATTAATTTTTACAAAAACAAATAAAAATCCGGATTTTTCATACATTGTCTTTTTCTATCCAAATAACACTGCGTATTTAATATTTAACATTTCATTCACAAAATTTAAGCAACATTTTAAAATTTCATTCGTATTTTTGAGGAAAATTTAATTATTCAATTTCTATATTTTAAATTTAACAAATTACAGATAAATCCAATTATGAATCATTTTAAAGGGATTTTGGTTTTCCTGCTTTCTTTAACCGCATTTCTTGTATCTGCTCAGAATAATAAGGGATACGATATTAAATTCAAAATCAACAACTTCAATGGGAAGAATGCCTTGCTTGCCTATCATTTTGGTGACAAGCAATACATTCTCGATACGCTGGAGAGAACCCCTTCGGGCTACTTTCAGTTCAAGGGAGATACCACGATCAGAGGAGGGCTGTATTTATTTGTATTACCTCCCAAAAATAATTATTTTGAATTTATCATTGACAATAAAGAGAGTCAGAATTTTACCCTCGAATCCGATAGCACAGATTTGATTAATAAAATGAAAGTAACCGGCTCCAGGCAAAATGAACTCTTCTTTGGAGATATTCGCTTTATCTCTGAAAAAAGAAAATTAGCGGACGACCTTCAGAAAAAAATCAAAGAAGCCGCTGCTGACTCAGCTCAGATAAAAAAACATCAGACTGCTCTTAAAGGAATTGACAATGAGGTAGTAAGTGCAAGGGAAAAATTAGTCAAAGAGAACCCGGGAATGTTGTACAGTGCGATTCTCAAAGCGACCAAAGACCCCGAAATTCCTGAAACACCCAAAGACAAGGACGGAAAACCCGTTGATTCTTTGTTTGCATACAAATATTATAAGTCTCATTTTTGGGATAATATCAATTTCAACGACGAACGGATTCTCCTCACTCCCGTATTTATCGGAAAAATCAATCAGTATCTGGACAAAGTGTGCTCTCAGGCCAATGACTCTCTCATCAAAGAAACGGAGTGGCTTATCAGCAAAACCCGTGGCAATAAAGAGATGTTTAAATACATGGTGGTAACCACGCTGAACAAATATGCGAATGATAAAATCATGGGACACGACGCCGTTTATGTTGCTATTGCTGAAAATTACTATTGCAGCGGCCTGGCATTAGCCTGGACTGATACAGAGCAGTGTACCAAAATCTGTGACAGAGCAGTCAAGTTAAGCCCTACAATCTTAGGAAGAAGAGCACCTGAAGTAAGAATCATGGATGAAAACGACAAATGGGTTTCTCTTTCTGATGTCAACTCGGATTACACTGTTCTTTATTTCTGGGACTACGACTGCGGGCATTGTAAAAAAGTAACCCCGAAATTAATGCAGGTAGCCAATGCTTATCTTGACAAAGGCGCTAACGTAAAATTCTACACTGTCGAAATCAATGGTACAAGAGAGGAGTGGAAGAAAAAGCTACAGGACTATAAAATGACAAGAGAAGGCGTAATCAATACTGCCGACCCCGGAAGAGTCACCGGATTTGACAAGAAATATGACCTGTTGAGTACACCCAGAATTGTCATTCTGGACAAGGACAAAAAAATCATTGCCAAATACATTAGTTCCAAGCAAATGGATGAAATCCTCAATCATTATATCTATGGAAAAAATGAGCCAATGGTGATTTTTGAAGAAGACTCAGAACCGCACGAAGGGGACGATAAACATTAATTTTCTTCCCTGTCGATTATAAATGAAAAATACCGCCGGAAAATCTCCTGCGGTATTTTTTGTTCGGTATTTCCGGATATCTGATTACTGTTTCAATCCGGACTGCTCTTTCAGGTATTGCTTCAGCCACTCCCCTTCCTCCGTTGAAATTCCTTCAAAACACACTATTTTTTGTGTTTCGGTTTTGATGACGAGGGAATCTTTCATAGTGGTATTCGATTGGCTTTTGGAGTTCTGAAGTACGAATCCCCTGTATTCCTCTTTCTGAAATGCAATGGAACGCAATTCAGGTGTGAAAAAAGAAAACCGTTTCGGAAAAGGAAAAAAATCTTTACGGACTTCGATTTTTCCGTCTTTTATTACAATAGACTGGCTTCCTATGATATTGTTGAGCAATAAACCCGCCATGCCAATCCCTACGAGCCAGAACGGAATGGAAAAAGCGGCAAACAACAGCGAAGCCTGAGAGGCTCCCCATGTCCAGAAACTGATAAATCCCAGCCAGAAAGTAGTAAATACTCCCAGCCCGATTGTTTCCAGCCCAAAGCCTTTCGGGGGCAGAATGATTTTTACCTGTCCCGAATCCAGCTCTTCTTCCATGCGGATTTTGCCGTAGGCCGGCGGAAAAGGCTCATATTGCTGAATACTGTTTTGGAGCTTCATTAACTCCTCCAGTTTCCAGATTTCGTTGCATTCATGACACTTTGCAAGGTCTTTTTCGAGCACGATATCAGTAGCAGGAATGATATTATGACAATTTGGACAGGTAATTTGCATGTCTTTTTTTTTATTGGAATAATGAGATATCCGGCAAAAAGTTACAAAGAATAATTGCGGGGAGTACAGATTCTCGATGGACTTAGAGAAAGTGCCGTTTCGAGTGACGCTTTTTCTTCTTCATAAAGACTCAGCAAAGGCTGAATATCTGCATTTTCCCGGATGGTATTCCCGGCATTTCCCAAAGGAGAAAGCGGGTTATCTGAAAAAAGCGTAATATACTCAATCTCAAACTGTTTTCTTGCGGCCTGAGCCATTTCTTTTGCTGAAACCAAAGTCTGCACTCCCTCTTTTTTTACAATAGGTCCCAGAATAAGGAGAGGAATCGGAGAAAGTAGCTTCCGGATTTTTGAAGCGGACGCTATCAGCTCTCCATTTTCAAAATAATAAAAATCTCTTTGTGAAGCCGGAAAGGCATGATTATGAACCATGGACTCGCTCAGCAGGGATGAAATTCTTTTGGTTACAAAAACCGAGTCCTGAATGGTATCTCCGAATGCTTCATGCAGAATCAGCGTTGGAGTCTGAAATTTGAAATTATTGACAAAATCCCTGATAAAAAGCCGGTCTTTCAGATTGGCGAGGGATAAATAAATCAGATTCATATTGTTGAATTTATATTTCGCGTGTGTATGGAGTAACGCTCAGGTCGGCAAAATTCTGGTCCAGATACCGGAAATACCCCGCAATAGCAATCATACCTGCGTTATCTGTACAATACTCAAAATCCGGTATAAATGTTTTCCATCTGTTTTTTTCTCCTGCCTCCCGGAATCTTTTCCGAAGCGCTGAGTTGGCAGAGACTCCGCCCGCAATTGCGATTTGTTTTACTTTGTATTGCTTTGCTGCCTTCTCTAATTTTTTAATCAAAATACTGACAATTCTGTGCTGATAGCTTGCACACACATCTTCAAGATGCTGACTGAGAAAATCCGGGTTTTGCTGTATTTCTTTTTGGAGATAATAAAGCAACGACGTTTTGATTCCGCTAAAACTAAAATTAAGGCCCTCTACTTCAGGCTCTGGAAAAAGATGAAAGGCGGGATTCCCTGACCGGGCTAATTTATCAATAACGGGCCCGCCCGGATATGGTAGTCCGATGAGTTTAGCCGCCTTATCAAATGCTTCGCCCGCTGCGTCATCTATCGTATGCCCCACAATTTCCATTTCCGAAAGGCTTTTTACATACACAAGCTGAGTATGTCCGCCTGAAACCGTAAGGCACAGAAACGGACATTCCGGCGGTTCAGGGCTCAGAAAATTGGCCAGAACGTGTGCCTGCATATGATTAACGGTAATCACAGGAATATCCAGCGCCATTGCATAGGCCTTGGCAAACGACACCCCTACCAGCAAAGCACCCAACAGACCCGGGCCCTGCGTAAATGCCACTGCGCTCAGCTCCTCCTGAGTCACTCCCGCTTTGGAAAGGGCCGCTTCAACCACCCGGACGATTTGCTGCTGATGAAGACGGGACGCAAGCTCCGGAATTACCCCTCCGTACCGCTCATGCTCAAGCTGAGAAGCAATGATATTGGACAATATTTCCCCGTTTCTGCAAACAGCAGCCGAGGTTTCATCGCAGGAGGATTCTATCGCAAGTATTACCGGCATGAAATGAGGATTAATGAGGAAAATATTCTGTAGTTTACTGAATTTCTGCTGCAAAAGTACGGAAAAAACAAAAGCAAAAAACGACAACCCCTGTACCAGAGGCTGCCGTTCCACCACCATTTATACTAATTACACTGTAACTGTTTCAGAGGAAGACTCTTCAGCTTTCACTTCTTCCGCTTTTGCTACCGGTTGTGTGATGCCTAATTTTGCTTCGATAGCCTCGATACGCGCAATCAGGTGAGCCAAATCGTTCGTTTCATTTCCGCGACCAAATTTTCCAACAACATCTTCAGTTGCTTTTTTGATTTTTTCTTCAAATTCTTCGCGCTTGTGTTCGGTTGATTTGAAAAAATCGTCAATGATTTTTTTACCATCGATTTCAGAGAGTTTCCCTTTCTCGATTAATTCTTTTACAACTGCTTCTACTTTTTCGGCTGCGATTGCTGTAAGGCCAATTCCTGCATACAGCACTTTTTTAAACATGTCTTCCATGATACACTAAAATTAAATTGTGAAACTATATTTTTTTAATAACCTACAAATTGTCAATTGGATTTCAACTTTCTGTGACTTGAATATGGCATTTCCTGTGCCAAAAATAGTATGCTTGCATAACATTTTTAAGAATTTCGGGAAAAATGAAATAATAATCTCCTGATATACAGATAGTTAAAAAGTAGAAAATATTTATAAAAAAATAAAACGTACCTTCAGGGGAAGATACGTTTTGTCAGTATTACCCTGACAATCTGATATTTATAATATGACACTTTGTCTCAGGCCATTGTTTTTACAGGAATTCTCTCCGTCAGGTTCACGCGGTTTTGCATTTCTTTCCTCGCAAGGTGAATTCTGTTTTTTACGGTCCCGATCGGGAGGTTAAGCATTGCTGCGATTTCTTCGTATTTGTACCCCTCGAAATGCATCATGAAAGGCGTCGAGTGACGGGTATCCACCTTTTCAAAATGAATATTCAGCTCGTTGCATCCGATATTGGACACCCCTTCATTATAGGATAAAAAACGTTCGGGGCTGTATGAATCGAAAGACTTTGCACTGTCCACATACTGAATGCTCTTTTTACGGCGGTATTCATTGATAAAAATATTACGCATAATTGTGTATATCCATCCCTTGAGGTTTGTACCCTCACGGTATTTGTCCATATTGGTCAGGGCTTTCAAAATTGTATCCTGAACAATATCATGTGCTACTTCAGTATCTTTAGAAAATTTGTATGCGACACTATAGAGCGAATAACCAATGTCGGTAATTGACTGCTGTAAGGAAATATTTAGCGTACCCATATTTTTAATTTATTATTTTGTTTAAGTTTTATGACACAAAAGTAATACATAAAGTTTAAACAACCAATTTTTGTTTACATTTTTTTCAAAAAAAATTAAACAAAATTTATACATCATTACAAATATTTAAAAATCAATGGGTTAATTTTTAAAATCATCGCTAACTATTCAAAAAAAAATTCCGGAAGAATCCGGAAGATTAGCTGTACTTATTATAATGATAAACAGAAGGGGGAGAAAAGACAATCTGTTTGGACAAAAACATCAGAAAAATCCATCTTTTCCTCTCAGGGGTACAAATTTAAATTTATCCAATCTTTTGATTTCAAACTCCTGAGCAGATTTTTTGATTACGAGACACATTTCCTGTAAATCTCTGTTTCCGACCGGAAGCACCATTTTGCCTCCGTCTGCAAGCTGCTTTTGAAGCGCAGCGGGAATCCGGGGACACGCTGCCGTAACGATGATTCTGTCATAGGGCTGATATTTATCCCATCCCATTGAGCCGTCTCCGCAGAGCATAGTGGGGGAAAAGTCGAGTTCCGCGAGTACAGAACGGGCATTCTGAAACAATTTACGGTTTACCTCTATCGTAAAAACCTTCATTCCCATGGCGCAAAGAATCGCACACTGATACCCGCTGCCGGTACCGATTTCGAGCACTTTCATGCCGGGCTTTAAATCCAGAAGCTGAGTCTGAAAAGCAACGGTATAAGGCTGACTGATAGTTTGGTTTTCTGCAATCGGCAGTGCCCTGTCTTCATAGGCAGAATCCATCAGTGCACTTTCCACAAACCAATGCCGGGGAACAGCACGAATAGCCTCAATTACTTTTGAGTCCGATATTCCTTTTTCTGTCAGCGAGTCCGCAAGGCGGTTTCTTGCTCCTTTGTATTTAAAGCTATCAATCATTGCTCATTATTTCCATTTTTTAAACCAGGACCGTATCTTCATTTCTATTACACCAAAAAAAGCTTCTTTGAAAATACCTCCGGACATTTTGGATTCTCCCTTGGTTCTGTCGGTAAAAATAATCGGCACTTCTTTGATTTTAAACCCTGACATCCAGGTTCTGAATTTCATTTCAATCTGAAAGGCATAGCCCACAAAACGGGGAGGCGTTTCAAGGATTTTCATCAATACCTTATCCGAATAGCAGATAAAACCGGCGGTAGTATCTCTTATCGTCATTCCGGTAATCAGGCGGACATAGGAACTTGCAAAATAACTCATCAGTACTCTCGACATAGGCCAGTTCACTACATTAACGCCGGTAGCATAGCGGGAGCCAATGGCAACGTCGTATCCTTCATCCCTGCAGGCCGCAAGCAACCGCACCAAATCTTCAGGATTATGGCTAAAATCACAATCCATTTCAAATATATATTTATAATGATGCGATAAAGCCCACTTGAATCCGTGAACATAAGCCGTACCTAACCCCTGTTTCCCTTTTCTCGTTTCGAGGAATAAATGCATCGGAAATTCAGACTGAAGTTCCGCCACAATTTCGCCGGTACCGTCAGGAGAGCTATCATCTACAATCAATATATGAAAATCCTCAGGCAGATGGAAAACCGCCCTGATCATTTGCTCAACATTTTCCCTTTCATTAAACGTAGGGATTACAACTATCTTTTTTTCTGGTAATTTCATATTTTTAACTGCACTTTGTCCTTGAATTTTGATTAAAACCCTCTAATCATTACGCCTTTCAACATGGTTTTACGAAACCCGGGAACAATCAGTTTGCAATAATAGCGGGATTTAAGGAATAAAAAAAAAATAAGGGAAATTACTTAGTCATTCATTATAAAAAATTCCTGATAAAGCGGGAGTTTTGTACAGAATATAAGGATTAAAGCGAATAAATTTTCCCTTCTTCGGCGGCTTCTGCGGCAGGGAAAACGGCAGCCGCTTCTTCAATCAGCGGTGTCAAATCCTTATATCTTGCCGAAAAATGCCCGAGAATCAACTGTTTCACTTTTGCTTTTTTCGCTATCATTGCAGCTTCTTTGGCAGTACTGTGAAAGGTTTCTTTTGCACGAAGTCTATGCTCTTCTCCGAAAGTAGCCTCGTGATAAAGCAGACTGCAACCGTGAATATGGGGAATCATTGAGGGAAAATACGCTGTATCAGAGCAGTAAGCATAAGAACGGGGAATATCGGCGGGAAGCAATACCTGCTCCGGATAGATTGTATTGCCATTCTCGAGGGTTACCGGATTGCCCTGCTTGAGCAGGTGAAAATACTGATTGGGTATTTCCAGTGCTTTCGCTTTGTAAAAATCGAATTTGGGTTTTTTGTTGATTTCCTCAAATTTATAGCCCCTGCAAAAAATTCTGTGAAGAAGGGGAATTGTGCTTACCCTCAGATTATCAGTTATAAATACAGGTTCACCCGCAGGAAAATCTTCTATGGGTATAAACTCCAGCTTGTAGCTGAGATAACTGTTGGTTTGTTTGAGAATGAATTCAAGTACGTCTTTGAGTGCGGCGGGTGCAAATAAATACAGCGGATTGCTTCTTCCATCCATACTCATAGAACTGAGGAGCCCGGGAAGTCCGAATACGTGGTCACCGTGTAAATGAGAGATAAAAATGGCATCTATCTTCATCACTTTTACACGAAACTTATTCAATTGAATTTGAGTAGCTTCTCCGCAATCTATCAGGTAATTTTTGTCATTAAAGGAAACGACCTGAGCGGAAACACCTCGCCCCATAGCCGGAACAGCAGCGGAAATACCTAATACCTGTACATTAAACATAATTTTTAGCTGCTATTACAGCAAAAAAGTGCAGCAGGTAAGATTATAACCTTACCTGCTAAAAAAGGATAATTTAGAAGTCGTCGTCAAAAGCATCGTCGTCTTCTTCTTCATCGTCGTCATCGTAATCGAATGGCTCATCCTCGCTATCGAAGTCAATATCTTCGTCATCAAAGTTTATATCTTCGTCCAAATCAGCCAAATCTTCATCATCGTAATCATCACTGTCGAACTCATCATCAAACTCATCTTCGAATTCATCTTCTTCCAAGTAGTCATCATCAAGGAGATCATCATCATTGCCTAAGAAAAACATATAATATTCTGAAATTAGGGGTTAGACCAAAATTTAAGTGTTTCAAAAAACTGTGCAAAGATAATAAATTGTTTTAATCACAGTTTCCAATGGTTCTAAAAAAACGTTTAATGAGTATTTTTTATTTTACAAATCTACAGAGAATCTGTAACCGATAGAAACCTGACTGCTCTGTAGAATACTTTAAGAAAACAGCAGAGTTTGTTCCGGAAAAAATGAATCCTGTTTTTTCCCGGTACCCGTCAAATCCATCAATCAGGCGTTGTCAATGGAGACCTCGTCTTTGCCTTCCTCTGAATCTGACTCCAGCTGACTTTCCATTTCTGCCATAAAGATAGCCTCTATCGCTTCCTTTTCAGTAGAGATAATATTGAGGAAAGAATTGAGCTGGGAAATATGCACCAATTTTTCTACATGCTCATTCAGATGACAAAGAACAAAAGCCCCGCCTGAGTCCTCGCAAAGTCTGTGCCCGATTAAAATTGCGCTTAATCCGGAACTATCCACATATTTAATATGGGTAAGATTAAGGATTATACTCCTCACGCCTTCCGTATTGAGCATGACAAACTCTCCTTTAAGGATAGGTGCAATACGACTGTCCAGTTTTTCTTCCAGGATAGTAATGGAAGTGTATAATTCTTCTAAATTTTTTTCGAATTTCATTGGTTTTAATAATTACATGAAATTTTATACGAAAGTACGAAAACCCTCTCTAATATTATGCAAATTTCGCAAAAACATTTTTATTTTTTTTTACAAATTATCACAAAGTACTGATAATGAATTATTCTTTTCAAATTTCAATCAAAAAAACTTTTTTATAAATCTTGTATTTTCAATGCTTACGAAGCGGGAATCCGGATAGTATGCCGCTGCAGCTGTTGCTGATAATACTCCATGGAAGCCAGAAGGGATTCCTCTGAAACGGAAACATCAAAAACGGTATTCCCTATTCCGGACAGCAGTACCGTACGGATTTCCCCTGAATAATTTTTCTTATCCTGAGCCATACAATGGAAAATGGTTTTATAGGCAAAGACAGGAATTTCAGGGATATTAAAATATTGATTGATGTATTGGGTTATTTGCATACACTCCTCCCCCGTTATCAGCCCGGCCTGCCATGAAAAAAAGGACTCGCAAATCATCCCGGCGGCTACTGCTTCTCCGTGCAGTACTTGCTCCTGATCAAAACCAATAAAATAGCTTTCGATTGCATGTCCGACAGTGTGCCCGAAATTCAGGGATTTCCGGATATTTTTTTCATGAGGGTCTTTTTCTGTAATAGCGGATTTTATGGCAACTGAATGTCTTATTTCGGCTTCTGTATCAAGGGTTTCCGGGGATACATTCCGGATTCTTTCCCATCCGGGTTTGTCAGCGATGAGGTAGTGCTTCAGGATTTCTGCAAAACCCGATTTCCACTCTCTTTCAGGAAGCGTTTGTAAAAATCCGGGATATATTAATACTGATTCAGGCCGGGCAAATAACCCGATTTGATTTTTATAGTTCAGGAAATCCACTCCCGTTTTCCCCCCTACAGATGCATCTACCTGCGCAAGCAGGCTTGTCGGTATCTGAACAAAGGCAATCCCCCTTTTGTAAGTTCCCGCTACAAATCCCCCGATATCTCCTACTACTCCCCCTCCCAGATTCAGCAGACAGGCAGACCGGTCGGTATTCATTTCGCACAGAGCTGTCCATATTTTCTCGCAGGTGGCCAGCGTTTTATGGACTTCGCCAGCAAGTATCCCGATTACCCGATGATTTTCGGGTAGTAAAGGACTTACTAAAGGATAGCACAACCGATACGTATTTTCGTCACAGAGTACTATTATCTGAGAGTATTTGCCCGCAAGGTTCAGCGAGTCTATCAATACAGACAAATCATTTCCTGTCAAGACCGGATACTTTTCCATATTATATGATTTTTAATGATTTTAGGGAACCTGATTTTCCAAAAACGAATTTAGGAATATTTTTTTATAACCAGAGTGTTTTATTTAATATTTTTTTTAATTTCGCACCGGATTCGGATTTGAAAAATGAAACCTCCTTCAGAATCTTATTTTTTCTTGAAACGGGGTTGTTTTTTATTCCTGATCAGTCCTCTGCTGAAGGTCAATCCGTTTTAACGGAAAGACTGACGAACTGGATTCTTTTATTTTATTTCATACTATAACGGTTAAAACTATGCATTTTCCTGAAGATTTATTGTACACCAATGACCATGAGTGGGTTAAAGTTGATGGTGATATTGCGGTTGTCGGTGTGACTGATTATGCTCAAAAAGAACTGGGAGATATCGTATATATAGATATCAGCACTTTGTCGGAGACACTCGAGCAGCATGAAATTTTTGGTACAATTGAAGCGGTAAAAGCAGTTTCAGACTTGTTTATGCCGGTTTCGGGTACAATCATTGAAGTAAATCCTGCCTTGGAGGCGGGTGATGATGGCTCTGAACATATCGTCAATAAAGACCCTTACGGTAAAGGGTGGATGATTAAAGTAAAACTGGATGCTCCGCTACCGGATAATTTGCTCAATGCAGCCGACTACCGTAAAATGGTAGGTTAATACCGCTGATTCTGTTTCCTCATAAATTCCTCAGGTGTTTTTGCTCTGTGGATTTAGTATTTATGGACAAAAACAGCCCTTTCCTCTTTATTATACTGTATAGGGAATATATTACATAATTATAAAAAATGTCAGGCAGTAAAAAACTGCCTGACATTTTTATGTATGAATATATCAGAATTTAAGGGACAATCCTCCCCTTAATGCAGGCCCGCCGAGTCCGGCCTCCATTCCGATACCCAGATTTTTGATAAAAAACCAGCGGAATCCAATTCCAAGCCGGTAGGCAAACCCAAATCCGATTCTTTTGCTTGACTGAGAGATAGCATCCAGCAAACTCTGTGTATCCGGATTACTGCTTGTCCCGGAAATACGGGTTCTTAGCCCTACGTACCCAACCCCTCCAGTAAGAAACCAATCGGTATTATCTCCCTTTCCAAAATGATAACTTCCTCTCAGTAAGGTACGAAAACGGGGCACATTCACACTATAATTCACATTATCAATATCCGTAAAGCTGAGTTTTGAGCTTGCATAGTTAAAATCCAGCCCTATACCCAGATTATCGGTAAGCAGATACTCAGCCCTGCCTCCCAAAGGAATAAGCCCGGATGACTGAATATTGGTCACTTCCGTAGCGGTAGCATTCCTGGCTAATAACTTCATCGCTCCGGTGAGCAGATTGGGACCTCCTGCGTCTATGTCAATCAGAATATTGCCTTGCTCAACAGCCTGAGCCTGAATACCGGCAGAAAAAAGACAGAAAAACAGCGTAATCAAAAAACAGTTTTTTCTCATAAAACAACGAATAAATAAATGGATGAAAGTTTAAGAATAAAGTGAGCGGGAGAAAGTACCGGAAACAGGTAAAATCATTCCGGTAATTAACCGTAAAAAGAACGAGCAGAAACAGAAATTTATTATTTGTTTTTACTGAATTTCTGCTTTATGCAAAAAACCGTCTTCAGGTTTAATCTGATTATAATCGTTAATCCAGTCTTTCATTTCATTCATAAAATACCTTTTATCGTCGGTATAAGGCTTGCCGTCTTTGATATTTCGCATTACTTTTTTCGCTGATTTCAGCAAATCCCCGGTTTCATCCTCTATGGATTTATAATTGTCATTGTAATCCGGAAGAGTACTTAACCCGCCAGCCTGAGCCTCAGTAGCTTCAATCAGGTTTTTCAGAGCCTCAGCATCCGGATTGTTGTTTATATTTTCCATGATTTTGAATACACTGCCCGTAAGTTCCACTACCACCGGAGGCAGGCTGTTGGGTTGCTTCTCCCCTTCCTTTTCTACTGACTGAATGAGCGTGGTTTCCGCATTAAAAAAAGCATTAAAGGCCTGTATAAGCTGAGGATGTAGTTCTTTTCCCTTAGCCATTCCATCGTCTTTCCAGTCTTCATTGTCATAATACTTGTCTGTTTTAATCAACAGGGCTTCCAGCGTGCGCATCGCGTCAAGATAGGTTTTGATATTGGCGTCTATATCCGTCAATACCGGAGGCAGCATCTTCTCACCTTCGAGATTATCACAGTAATACTTCCCTCCGTAGATAGTATAAAGTCCGTATTTATGCGTCTCGTTTCCCTGCGGGCCTTTTTCCATGTCTTTTACCCAGGAACCATAGCGATTATAACTTGCCCTTGCTCTGTCTCTGTTTCGGTTTACACAATCAATACAGGTATTCAGTTTTTTCAGAAGAGCTCCGTCCGGTACCAAATCAGGGGTAGAAACGGTCACAACGTCTTTGGTTTCTCCCTTTTTTCCATCGGAATTTTGTCTTTTAAACAGAAAATAAGCGCCTGTAATAAGGGCAAACACAAGGATAAAAATCAGATTGTTTCTGGTAGAATATTTCATATTACTTACATAATTAAGGTTAAACGACTGCAAAGTACAAAAAATATTACAAACCTCACCCAATCGCCGCTAAAAATCCATCAAAACAGAGCGGGGAGGAGGAGAAATAGAATACGGCAAGAAAAATAATCTCAGAATCTTTCATATTACCTGAAAAAATCTTAATTTTGCAACGATTTATCTCACCAGAATTAAAACGAAAATTATTATAAAGAGTATGAATATATACGGAGTAGATAATAATCCTCAAAACCCCAAAGGGCCTGCCCCACAGCCGGAGAAGAAAGTTTCTCAGGATTTTCTCAAAGGCAGAAAACTAATGATGATGATTATCGGTGGCGGACTGCTTATGGTTTTATTATTTATAATTTATGCAATTGCAGATGCTCCCCCTTTCAATGAAATCGAAAATCCGCAGTCCGATTTATCCACAATGATTTACTCAGAGGACGGAAAGGAATTGGGTACCCTCTTCAGTGACGAAAACCGTATCAGCGTAAAACTGAGCGACATCAGTAAATATGCGGTAGATGCACTGATTGCTACGGAAGATATTCGTTTTTATCAGCATTCCGGGATTGACGCACAGTCTATTCCAGCGTTAATTGTGAGTTTTCTGGAAGGAGACCCACGGGGAGGAAGTACAATCACAATGCAGCTTGCCCGTAATCTTTTTGACAAGGTCGGCAGAAAACGAACTCCTATCCGTAAACTGAAAGAATATATCGTGGCTACCTATATTGAACGCTCTTTTACCAAAGAAGAGATTCTTACTGCATATTTTAATACCGTAAATATGTACGGCGCGGATTTTGGAATTGAAACAGCCTCTGCCCGGCTATTCGGAAAAAAAGCCAAAGATATCAGTCTGGAGGAAGCAGCCCTCCTTGTAGGAATGCTGAAGGGGCAGGGGGTATATAATCCGGTAAAGTTCCCGGAAAGATCCAAAGACCGCCGGAATACTGTCTTAGACCAAATGGTAAAATATGGTTTTCTGAAACCTCAGGTTGCTGACAGTGTCAAAAAAATACCCCTAAAACTATCGCAGGGAACCGGATACTCTCATGATACCGGCCCTGCACCGTATTTCAGGGAATACCTCAGAAACTACCTGAAGGAATGGTGTAAAAAGAACGGATACGACGCTTACAGTGACGGATTGAAAATTTATACTACCCTTGACTCCCGAATGCAGGAGTATGGAGAAGAAGCAGTAAAAGAACACATGACCTCCCTTCAGAAAGTATTTGACGGGCATATCAAAGGAAGAGAAGCCTACAAAAGAGCAGACATTCTGAAAGGAATGATTGAGAAAACAGAACGCTATAAAAATGCAAAAAAGGCCGGAAAATCGCAGGCTGAAATAGATAAAGAGTTTAAAACGCCTGTTAAAATGCTGCTTTTCAGCTGGAACCCGGATCAGATGAAGGATACACTCTTGTCGCCTATGGATTCGCTGAAATATTTCTCCCGCTTTCTGGAGTGCGGATTTGTGGCAATTGACCCTGCTACAGGACACGTAAAAACCTGGGTAGGAGGAAATAACTATAAGTTTTTTAAATATGACCACGTAGGTTTGGGAAAAAGACAGGTCGGTTCTACCTTCAAGCCATTTGTATATGCAGCAGCAATTGATAACGGTAAACTGCCCTGTGATGTGGAGCTGAATCAGTCAATTTGCTTTTCGACACCGAGCGGAAAATGGTGTCCTAAAAATGCAGATGGCTCTGTAGGAGGATATATGACACTCAGAAGAGCACTCGGAGGGTCTGTAAATCTTGTAACTGCCCGCCTTATGAAAGAATTTGGCCCCAAACTGATTGCCAATTATGCCTATCAACTGGGAATAGAATCCAAACTGGATGAAGTTCCTGCACTTTGTCTGGGTACAACCGACCTCAGTGTACTGGAACTCGTAGGAGCCTATACGACTTTTGCCAATAAAGGAATTCATATCAAACCCCTCATTATCACACGTATAGAGGATAGAAACGGAAAAGTGGTAGAAGAATTTATGCCTCAGTCCAATACAGCATTGAGTGAGGAAAAGGCATATCTGATGATTGATATTCTTAAAGGAGTGGTGGATGAACAGTTTGGAACAGCAAACCGCCTTCGCTTCCGTTATAATTTCAAAAATGAAATCGCCGGTAAAACCGGAACTACGCAGGATAATACCGATGGATGGTTTGTGGGTATGACCCCAAATCTGGTATCCGGCTGCTGGGTAGGCTGCGCCGAAAGGGAAATGCGTTTCCATTCGACCGGTCTGGGACAGGGAGCGAATACAGCTTTGCCAATATGGGCATTATACATGAAAAAGGTATATGCGGATAAAAGTATAGGACTGCCTCAGGACCCGTTCCAGAAACCGCAGAACTGGGACCCCCGCTGTATTCCTTACCGGGATGCTTCAAGTGTACTGAATAATAGCGGCGGCGGTAGCAGCATTCCTCCTACTGTGAGAGACTCAGGCAGTGCTCCTGTAGTACCTTCTACTCCCACTACTCCTCCCAAAACGACTACTTCCCCTACAGTCCCGCCCAAAAAAACCGGGTCACTGAACGATAAAGACTGGGAGTAATAATAAAAAAAGAAAAGCCTGTTTCGTTTTTGGAAACAGGCTTTTCTTTTAATAATTATCGAATCAATTTTCGATTACCTCTATAGAGCCGGCATCTTTATCACAATTAATGGTCATTCCTCTTCCCGCATTCTGATAAGCGCTGTTTACATATACGTTATCCCCGATTTTCTGAAATCCCGAAGCGATTGTAAGGGTGGTAAGTATGGATTTGCGGATTACTATTTTTACTGCCTGAGATTTGTCTATTACCAGCACGCAGTTTCCGATTGCAGAATGAATGTCGCAGATACCGGAAGCCGGGTTTCCATTCCCCACTACAAAACGGATATCTCCCATATCATTTTTCAGGGTAATGAGTCCTGCATTTGCATTCTCAGGATTTCGTACAACGATTTTACCCATAGCGTCATGAATATTGATTTGCTTTACCTGCCCTTTATTGATTTGATTAAAGTCAATAAATATATCGCTGCTTCCGCCTTTAATCATAAGATTTGTAATATTCAGACCACTAAGGTCAAGTCTTGCAGTACCTTTAATAATGTCCAGATTCATCTCTGTAGAAACCGAAGGGTCAACTGCAAACTGTATGATATTCTGAGAATTATTATCAGGTAAAACCCCCGAAGGTGAAACCGGAAGCACATTTTTGCGGGTCATTCCATCTTTGTCATTATCAAAGTTTACGCTCTTTTTCTCTGTATTGGACGCAACAAGATTGGACACATCCGTGACTTTAAGGCTGCCCGTATTGGTTTTGTAGTATCCTGTCCCTGTTTTCAGGGATGATTTAAGAGAGATATTCCCGTCATCCACTTTAAGAAAAAGCTGCGAGAATCTGACCTGAGAAGGAGTCGTGAAATTTTTACTTTCCCCTCCATTATTTTGTGCTGATAAAGAGTGGAAAGCGACTGAAATTAAAAGAGTGAAAACTGCTCTCATATTGATTAACTTGTTTTATATTTTTAATTCATATAATATTGCTTTCTACGTAAAAAACATAAAAAAGATTAGTGATTAAACAACGTTTCGAATAATATTTTCGTTGTGCTTAGATTCATGTCGGATAGTTATCCTTAAAATATGAAGTCGTTTATTTATAAATAAATTGTTTATTAAAAATAAATTAATATTTTTGTAGTCTTATTTTCAATTTTTTAATCTCAATTCATTTAAACATGAAAAAGTTTTATTTAACGTTATCTCTTATGGCATTGGGAGTACTCGGATTTGCTCAGGGTTCCGGTGCAACCCGTATGATGCTTGTCGAGGAGTTCACCAATGCTTCTTGTCCTCCTTGTGCTGCGGCAAACCCCGCATTCAATGCATTACTGAACCAGAATGTTTCTAAAGTAGCAGCTATTAAGTATCAGACAAACTGGCCGGGCGCAGACCCGATGAATGCTCAGACTCAGACTTTGGTAGCGCCACGCGTAACGTATTATGCAGTAAGCGGGGTTCCTGATGCAGCTGGTGATGGTAATTTTATTCAGGACCACCCGGCAAACTGGAATCAGGGAACGATAGATACCCGTTCAGCGGTAGCATCTCCATTTACCCTGAATGTATCACACGTTTTGTCTGCTGATTTTGATTCCGTTTATATTACAATTCAGGCTACTGCAGTTACAGCAGTAAATGCTTCCGGTGCAGGTGCTATGAAATTACGGGTAGCAATGACCGAAAGAGAAATTGCCTTTACTTCAGCTCCCGGTACAAACGGAGAAAAAGAGTTTTTTGATGTAATGCGCGATATGTATCCTAATGCTAATGGTACAGTATTGAACGATTCATGGGCAGTAAATGCTACTCAGACATTTACTTTCTCAAGAGGAATCCCAACTTATGTGTATGATAAATCACAAATTGGAGTTGTTGCTTTCATTCAGGATGATGGCTCAAAAGAGGTACATCAGGCAGGAAAAAGCGAGCCTATTCCATTTGCGATTGACGTTAAAGGGGTAGCTTTAACCGGTATCCCCGGATTCCTTTGTGGAGTGACTACTACTACTGCAAACTTCGAATTGAAAAATGTTGGTGCAAACCCCTTAACAAGCGCAACTCTCGATATCAAAGTGGATGGTACTTCTGTAGGTACTCAGCCATGGACCGGAAATTTAGCTGCGGGTGCATCTACTCCTGTAGTAATTAACAATATCCCAGTTACCGGCGGTTCCCATACGGTTCAGGTTGTGGCTTCTGTAACCGGCGACAACAATACAAACAACAACGCTGCTTCTGCAATGTATGCTGCTGCTTCTGCTCCTTCCGCTCCTCCTATTGTAGAAGGTTTTGAAACAGCTACTTTCCCTCCTGCCAACTGGGCAAGAGAAGATGTAGGTAATGACGGAATCGGCTGGGAAAGAAGAACAAATGCGAGTGGTTTTGGTAATAGTACTGCTTGTGTAAGGGTTTATTTCTATCAGTCTCCAGCTAATCAGATTGATAACTTCTACTTACCTAAATTAGACTTATCCAATGCAGCAACCGCAAAAATCACTTTTGACCGTGCTTATGCTCAGTATCAGACAGAAAATGACAAAGTTGAAATTCAGGGCTCTACTGACTGTGGTGCTACCTGGAACACTTACTGGACTAAATCCGGTACTGCTATGGCAACTGCTCCTGCTACAACTTCTTCTTTCGTCCCTACCAATACTCAGTGGGTAAAAGACTCCTGCTGGATTGGTGCTCCTGGTAATGCTGATGTTCAGTTACGTTTAAAAGCAACAAGTGCTTACGGAAACAACGCTTTATTTGACAACTTCAATGTAGAAATCGTGAACACAGTGGGTATCGATAAGTTTGATGATATTAAATTTGGTATCTATCCAAACCCTGCTCACAGCGTGGCGAATCTTGACATGAATTTGAAAAATGGTGGTAATGTAACTATTCAGATTGCTAACTTAAACGGTCAGATTGTAAAAACTCAATCTCAGGGAAAACTTGCTTCAGGTGCTCACAAAGTAACTGTAGATACTGACAACTTAGCTTCAGGTACTTACATGATTACTGTTGATGTTGATGGAGCTACAAAAACTCAGTTCCTGAACATTCAATAATCTCTCTCACTTACAAAAAAAAGTGGTTCCCTTTCCGGGAGCCACTTTTTTTATACCCTCCTGAAACAAAACACTTTGCTTTTTCGTAAGAATCACTAAGAAATTATTCAATCTTTATCCTCAAAATGTTTACAGTACAAATTGTTGGTCTTTTTTTAACCATTTCCGCATTTTTATTGTGGGGGATTGGTTTGGTAAATCGTGAAAAAGGGAAAAACTTTCGCCCTTTACCGGCTGTAATTCTCCTTTTGGTTGCAATTGGTTTTCACGTTTTACTCCCGGCTTTTGTCCCGGAGGATAAAGTCCCTGATTTGGTTTCATTTGGAGGAAAAATCATGGATCAGCTGGCGATGGTCCTGATTAACTTTGGGATTGGACTGCTGATTGACGCAGGCTATCTTACGGCCAAAAAATATCAGCATCCGAAAGTATATTGGGTGCCGGGCGTAATGGCGCTGCTGCTCGCGCTCGGGATTTTTATGCTTTCCAAAGGCTGGCAAAAGGTTTCCGGATTATGGGAAGGAGAAGGAAGCCAAACGCAAGCGAGTATTTTACTGGAAATAGGTCCGGATGATGAGATAGATGAATTCAAAAAAGTATTCTGTAAATACAAAGCCCGCTACGAACAGGCTTTCCCCTCCGTTTCCTTGCAGGAAGACGAGGATTTGGCGCAGTATTATCTGGTATATGTGGATACTATTTTCAAAAACAGCCTCATAACGGAACTCAAACTGGATACTTCCAACGTGGATAATGTAGAATCCAATGAATTCGTGAAACTGGATGACCCCAGCGGTGAAAATAAATTTGAAACCGGAACCGCGTCTTATTCCGCCAATGACCCCTACTTAAATCGTCAGTGGTTTGCGGAGCAACTCCAGTATGAAGAAGTCTATTTGATGCTTAAGAATAAAACCCCCAAACGGAAGGCAAAAGTAGCGATTCTGGATACAGGAGTAGATAAAAACCATGAGGATATCAATTCTACCTTTGGCGATAGCCCTGCTACGGAAGACAATCATGGTCATGGTACACATTGTGCCGGACTTGCCGGAGCTGTTACCAATAACCGGAAAGGGATAGGCTCTTTAAACTGGGAAGGAAAATTCATTGAGCTAAAAGGATATGCCGCACTCGGAACAGATGGAAGTGGTTCTTACGAAACGATTGCTCAGGCTATTGTTGATGCTGCAAAAGAAGGAGCCGATGTGATTTCTATGTCATTAGGCGGGCCTGCTCCTTTTGGAGCACCCAAGGTACTGAAAGACGCAGTAAAGTTTGCCCTGAAGAAAAATGCAATTGTGGTAGTAGCCGCAGGAAACAGTAATATGGATGCCCGATTTTATTCTCCGGCCAATATCCCCGGGGTAATCTGTGTGGCAGCTACGGATGAAAACGGAAACAGAGCTTCTTTTTCCAATACCAATACTTCCCTGAAAATGCCCATCGCAGCACCAGGTACCAATATTTTTTCTTCTATCCCAGGAAGTCAGTACACTTCGTTCAACGGAACGTCAATGGCTACACCCATTGTTTCGGGTTTGGTGGGAATTATGAGAAGCTTCAATCCGGACCTCAAGGCAGAAGATGCTTATCAGCTTTTGAAAAGCAAAGGGAAAGCAGGGGGAAATGCGGGAGAAACCGGAAATCTGATTCAACCGGTAGCAACGCTTTCTTCTGTTTTGTAAAAGAGTATTCCCTGTTTCTTTTATAAAAAAAACGTATTACACTGTGATTGCAGGTAATACGTTTTTTATTTTGTCTTTTCGGAGAGTTCCGGTTAAACCGAAATTTTATTGACTCTTTTTTCATGTCTGCCTCCTTCAAAATCAGTATCCAGAAAAACCTGAACGCACTCAATTGCTTCTGACTCCGAAAGGAAGCGGGCAGGAAGACACAGAATATTAGCATTATTATGTTGACGGGAGAGAGCAGTTACTTCCTTGTTCCAGACAAGTGCCGCTCTCACATTCGGGTATTTGTTTACGGTCATGCAAACCCCTTCCCCACTCCCGCAAATTGCAATCCCAATCGGGAGGTTTTCTTCGTTGACTGATTTTCCCAATAAGTGTGCATAGTCAGGGTAGTCAACGGATTCTCCGGAATGTGTTCCAAAATCGGTAACGGTGTAGCCTTTCAGGGAAAGGAAGGATTTTACTTTTTCTTTGAGTTCAAATCCGGCATGATCGGATGCAATACCAATATGAAATGTGGTTTTCATGATTTAATTTTAAAAAATGATTTAAGCGAGTTCTTTATTTCTTCTTCTATTGACCAGTGCAGAAACGACAATACTAAGCTCATATAAAAATACCAGAGGAATCGTAATGAGCGCAAGGGAAAACATATCGCTTCCCGGCGTAATCGCAGCAGCGATAATTAACAGCACTACGAATGCATGACGGCGGTATTCCCGCATAAAGCCGGGTGTAAGAATCCCCAGTAAAGAAAGATAATAAACCACCATTGGTAATTCAAACATGATGGCTCCGGCAAGCATTGTATTGGTAACGGTATCTATTGCGCTGGATGGGCGAAACTCATTTATTACCTCAGGAGATAGCTTGAACTCTACGAGGAAAGTAACGGTAAGAGGAGTGAGAATATAATAGGAAAACGCAAGTCCGATAAAAAACAATAAACTGATTATCAAAACATTTCCTCTTAGTTTTTTTTGTTCTTCTTTCATCAGCCCCGGCTTGATAAAACGCCATACTTCCCAGACGATATAAGGAAATGCCATCACAAGCCCCCCAAAAAAACCCATGTATAAAGCCTGCTGAAATTGCTCTGTGGTTTCAACGGCATTGAATGCGGGTGGCCCGGAAGAGCATTGTCCCGGATTGAGCTTACAGATAAATGCATTAAAAGGAAATTCAGGATAATAAGGTGCCGTCAGAAAACCAAATACTTTCTCGCGATAGATAAAAACACCCACCGCACCGACCATTATTGCTATCAGGATTCGGATTATATGCCACCTTAACTCTTCCAGATGATCCAGAAAAGACATTTCTTTTTCATGCTCCGCCGATGAAACCGTATTTTCTTTTTTTCTTTTTTCTCTGTTTGACAGAACTTTAGAAAGGAGACTCATTTTTTTGAATTAATAATCAGGCGCAAAGATACAAAACTATGCTCAATAAACTTTACCTCAATCCGATTTGTTTTGTTTTTCTCTCCCTTTATACATTGAACGGGATAAATTTTCGCCTCATTCATAAAGCGGGCGTTAACACCCGCGCTATGAATAAATGCTTTCCTGTTTTGAGTATAAAAAGAAAAGACAAGAGCCGGAACAGAAAACTCTGCCGGCCCTTGTGTAATTTCTCCACTTATTAACGCATCAATTTTTTATCATTCTGATTCTTACTCCACTCTGATTGCTGCCGGATACAGATAGGGTATAAACTCCCTGAGGAAGATTTCCGGTATCTAATTTCCAGTCATTTTTCCCTTCCATTACTTTGCGGGTTTCCTGCATCACAGTTCTGTCCATTACATCTGTAACCGTTACCGTCAGGTTTTCTGTTTGCTTCATAGTGAGAGAAAGGGAACATGTACCCGTATTCGGATTGGGGAAAAGGCTGACTCCTGAAAGGAAAGCAGGGAACTCATCAATCGCCGTCATTACTCCGGTGATATTCTGTTCCACTACGTTAAACTCTGTTTCCACACTCGGCTCAAGTCCGGAAATGGTAACCTCCAGGGGAGTACAACTGGTATTCAGCATTTCTACATACAAATAATAGGTACCGTAAGCCAGCCCGGAAAATGAAAAATAGCCATTGACATCGGTATAATCATAAGCAACAGGCTGCATCTGCTGATTGAGTAAAATGACTTCAATATCTACCAAAGCGGTATCCGTCATTTTATTGGCTCCCTGATATACATAGCCTCCGATAAAGCCCGGTCCGCCCGGATTGCTTCCCGCAGGCAGCACGACATCTGCGCTGTAAGGGCCAGTACATGGATTTGAGATGATGATAGAATCCGCCTGATTCCAGTAAAGAGCACTCTGGAAATTATTTACAAAATACGAGGGCAGATAATTTGCATAATACACCGAGGTGGGCCTTAAGGCTGCCTTTAAACGGTAGCTGCTTCCGGCAGGAACATTGAGGAAAGTATATCCGCCGGCTGGATTTCCCTGAGAATAAAAAGTATCAATTGCTGTGAGTAATTGAGACGTTCCATCATACTGAATCAGAAATACATCGAAGGAATCGGCGAGAACGTAGGTTGGCGGATTCGTAGCGAGATAAACCGAACCGGTAATCGTACAGGAAGGAGGAGGAGGGGACTGAGGAACAAAGTTAATTGTATCACAGGAGGTACAACCCATAGCATCTGCTACACAATGGATTATCGTACTATTGCCTGGCCCGGTAACTTTGATATCTACCGGACTGCCGAATGGGCCTGTCAGATTCGTAAGATTGGAAGAAAGCGACCAGTTATAGGCATAGGGTGCCATTCCTCCGGATGCGCTGCCCGTTGCGGTAATCGTATCCCCTACGGTATAGGGTCCGGCAGGAGTTAAAGATGCTGAGGTAACAGGAGGAGGAGATACTGACAGATTTCCGTAACTGACCGATGTAGAACCATCCTGATAAGTAACGAATAGTTCAACAATATAGGTTCCGGGAGTTACATAAGTATGAACAGGGTTTTGTTGCATAGATGTATTACCATCGCCAAAACTCCAGACCCAGCTGATGATAGGGTTTGTGGGGCAATTATTGGAGTTATCCATAAAGGCTATAGTAGTACCCAAACAAACCGTAGACGAATTCATAAGAAAATCCGCCTGTGCACTGGATGCAGTGGAATTATTTACGTTCACAAAGGTAGAAACAGTATCCTGACAGCCATTTCCATTGTCATAGTACATTTCAACAGGATAGATTCCGGGGGTCACGTAAGTATGATTAAAGGATGCGGACAGTGCACTTCCATCCCCATAATCTATCAGATAGGAGGGAGTACCCGTTCCCGAAGCAGCCACTGAATAATCCTGAAGGGTCACTACGTAAGTTCCTGAGCTACAGTTCTGAAAAATATTCTGCACCGCAAATCCTGCCTGACAATAGTTACAAACCGGGGCAGCAGCGGAAACAATTGAGATAGTAAACATTCTCATGATTTCACCGGTAACGACTCCGTTCCGGTATTCTAATGCCTTCACAGCTATCACATAATTTCCCAGAGAAGGAGTTCCGGCATTGGTACAGGTCAGGGTTGTACCACTGAGAGCACAGGTCCACCCCGGCCCTAAGGGATTCGTTCCGCTAAAGCCTGCATTATAGGTCAGAGAAGTTCCGCCGGAACCCGTTGCGGACACAATAGCATAACCCAGAGAATCCATATCGGGATCGCTGGCGGCTATGTCGATATTGAATGTCAGGTTGCTGGCGTTTGCGTATAAGTAGGCCGGATTATCAAAGACAAAATCCGGTGACGAGTTGCCGTTCAGGGATAAGTCCACAGAGGCAACCCAGTTGGAAACATCCGACAGGTTGGGGTTTGAAATATTGCTCAATGCCCCATTCCAGCAGCAGTGATTATATGCAACCTGATATTTGGTGCATGAAACCCCTGTAAAATCATACCGGACACGGTGAACTACCTTTCTGATTCCGGGAGCTGCTCCTCCGTTACAGGTTGTAAGCGTACCGGAACATACATTTGATATTTCTTCATTTGATTCAAGCACCCAACCCCCTACCATTGCAGGATTTACTACAGGCCCGCTACAACCGGAAACCCCTGTAAGCGTAACCACAGGCGCAGTAAGCAGCCCCTGACAATCCATGTATTGGGTTACATACACATCATAAAGACTGCCCCCTGCATATTGTGTACGGACATCCACCCCTGTAAGGTGAGAGCCAAACACCGGAAGCATGGCAAACAGCAGGATAAAGCATACAAGAAAATTCTTTTTCATAAGTTCAATGATTAAACGTTAGATTTCAGACACAAAAATACAGTAATTCCCTACTGCAAACTAATTCCGGGCACACTTTATTACTGATTCAAAGTAAAATTATTTAATATAAAAAAATAATAATCAAGTATTTAATAAAATATTATATTACCAAATAATATCTCTTACCTGATGAAAAACATCTTCTTTTTTCAGATTTTTTCTCATCGTACATGAAAAAATGCCCCTTACTGAATCTATACATTATAAAGAATACTCCACGTAAAAGAATTACTATTTATAACATCACAGGTAACCTATGATTTTATTTCTTCATAAAAATATACAAAACATGAAAAAAATCTCAAATAATAACTATAAATTTCTTATTTTTGCATAATATTTGTACCTTTTCCTAATTATTGACTTATTGTATAAAAATTCAAGAGCATAATTTCAGACCATTTATTTTATTTTATTTAATTTGATTATCATGAAAAATTTATTTCTTCCATTATTGATTGCATTATTATTGCCATTAGGAAGCATTGCGCAAGAAGCTGTATGTGCATGGGACAGAATTCCGGTTTTAATCGCTCCTGACAAAACTGCTGCTCAAGTGGGTTTTGTTCGTTTTGGTACCGATCCCGTCAAAACTACTTACGAAACAATTACCGTTCAGGAAGACTACAAGCGTACGTATGTAAAAATCATTCTTGCAGATGGTACACAGGGATGGATAAACCAATACCTGCTCGTGTCCGGTGGAGAAGCTGCCGTGGTAAAATATGATTCCGATTTATTTCAGAATCCCGTGGACGGGGTAACAAAAGTCAGAGGGGGAGGGCTAAGTGCCGGAGAGCCGGTCATTAAAACAGAATTTAACGGGCCTTATGTGCATATTGTGACTAAAAACAAAGAAAAATCAGGCTGGGTACTTGCGGAGAGCCTTATTTTTGGAAAAGAGGAGGTAATCAATGCTTTACTGCTTCAGAAAGCCAATGCAGAAAAAGACCCCAAAAAACGCGTTAAGCGGATTCAGGAAATTCGTTCTCAGGGTGGTTTTTCAAGCCTTCAGATTGCTTCTATTGTAGATAATAACTATCAGTATGCCACTGCTTCTGTAGAAAGAGGACTTCAGGACGAAGACGCTACCCACAGAGTTGCAGTAAGAGGAGATGGAGGTGATGCTACTCCTTCTGCCGGAACTTCCAAACTAACCGAAAGAGTAGTGAATCCGGGGCTTAACACGAATCAGCAATATGTTCAGGTTGGCAATCAGACTTATATGAAAAACACTTCTTTCCTACCAATCGTAGAAACTACGCTGGAAAATGTAAAAATGCCTGAGTTTGGATGTTTTCACAAGACTTTGCCAATAGGCACTAAGGTCAATATGTATTTTCCTGACAATTCCGGATTTGTAGAACTGGAAGTAATCGAAAACCTCAGAGAATATGAAGGTTTGGGCTTATCACCTGCCCTGATTAAGCGTTTTTTCAATGGTGCAGCACCGGAAAATGTAGCGATTCAATATTTTACAAAAGCAGAGGTTACTCAATAATTCTTGTTGTGGTTCCCTAAGAAACCCCCTGTTTACCCAAAATAAACAGGGGGTTTTCTTTTATTTCAATTGTAAGTCTGAAGCATTGATTTTTCTTTTCCAGCGGCGGATTCCCCATTTATCCCTGACTTCAATGGTCATTACTCTTTTATTTTCTTCCCCTGAAAATTTAAGAAGGGCAAAATTATGATTCCATACAAAAGTGCCGGGCATTCTCAGCTCGCTTTTGGTTCCGAAAAAGGGATTCTGAATAGAGGTAAGGGCAGAGACTGTCAGGTCATATACAGGATAAAAACCGGGCGGGTTCAACCGGCTTAAAACAGTATAATGCACATCGCCTGTGAGGAAAAGCACTCCTTCTATTTTTTCTTTCTGAATTTCGTTTATCAGATAAGTGGCTTCTGTATTGTAATCCTTCCAGTAACCTTCTTTTCGGGGTTCCGGATTAGGGTTCAGATACTGGGTTCCGATGGCAATGATTTTAAAGGAGGCGTTGCTTTTTTTCAGACTGTTTACGAGCCACTGTAACTGCTCTTTTCCAAGGAAAGCCTTATTTTCGCCGTCTTGCAGTGTGTCCGGAGAGCGGAAATACCGGTCATCGGTCATAAAAAATTCAGCGTCGCCTATTTTATAATTATAATAGATTCCTTTGGTTTCCGCCGGATGCGTTTCCGGGTTTGCCCAAAACAGATTAAACCCATCCAGTGCAAAATCTTTGGAACGTGAGTATGTATTTCCGTTATTTAAGCCATAATCATGGTCGTCCCAGGTAGAAAAATGGTGTCCTGAACGGAGGAGTTTTTGTAATTCAGGAAGGGAGCGTGTATGTGTATAGCGATAGCAAACTCCTTCAAACGAGTTCCATTCTCCGTTTCTGAGATAAATATTATCTCCCAGCCATACCATATAATCCGGTTTTTGATTTGCGATACTATTATAAATCCGGTATCCTGAAGCAGAGTTATACATTCTTCCTCCCTTTCCGGTGGATTTATCCCTCAAGCAACAACAACTTCCTGTGGCAACTGTAAAATCAAAAGGTTTTGTCCCCTCCGGCTGGGTTTTAAACCGGAAAGTAACCGGATTGGGCAAGGTGATATCAGGGGAAACAACCTCATATTCGTATTCTGTACCGGGAGCAAGGCCTTTAATCTGAAAAATCAGGGCGTACGCATTTTCCGCTTTGGCTTCCTGTTCTTCGGTGATGAGATGTTTGGCATTACTCCCTGGGTTGAGCGGATAATAGGTAATTCGGGCTTTTAAGGGTTTATGAAACTGCACCCATACTGACACCTGGCTACTATTATTATACCCGGCCATGGGTCCGTTAAAAGGGAGCTTCTGAGAATAAGACACAGTATAAATGAATACAATGAAAAGCAATAATATTTTCCGGAAGGTCATCGGGATTGAAATTTATTAGATTTAAGGCGTAAAATTAGTCATATTCATAATAAAACTATATTTTTGTATTTAATTTATTTGCAAAACGCTTATTTTAACTGTAAAATGACTAAAATTTATTCTATTGCTTTATGCATATTTTTTATATTGTCTCAGGTAGCCTATGCAGGCGGCCCTTGGGCTTCCGGCAAAGGAAGAGGTTATAGTCAGCTGGGGATTAGTCTGAATACCTACGACAAACTGCTGAGCTCAAGTTCCCGCCTGGACAGAACAGTAACGGATAATACCCTTCAATTATATGCAGAATATGGATTGACAGATAAATGGACCTTAACGGGAGTATTGCCCTATAAATTTCTTTCAACCGGAAAATCCCTTCTGGATCCCAATACTCCTCAGGTTACTCTCCCTTCCGGCAATCTGGCCGGGTTCGGAAATATCTCTCTGGCTGCAAAATATACTTTTTATCAGAAAGGCATTCATTTTGCCGGACAGCTTTTAACAGAGGCCCCCAATTACAGCATTAATAATGAAGCCGGACTCCGTACAGGATACAATAGTTTTGTGGTTTGTCCTTCTTTACTCTTAGGTACAGGGACAAAGCGTTTTTATGGATTTGCCAATCTGGGCTATGCCCTCCGCTCCGGTGGATACAGTGAAGAAATACGGTCTGACCTTGAATTAGGGTTTTCTCCCTTTAAAAGATTCTGGACCGCACTTGCCTTCAACAATAAAAACTCCTTAAAAAACGGAAACGTTGTGGAAGGAAATATTGCCAAAACTGCCTTGTATATCAATAATCAGAGCTATAATGCATGGGGAGTAAAACTATCCTACGGATTCAATGAGAGTTTCGGGTTAAACGTAAGTGTTTATGGCGCCTTTAGCGGACAGAATGTTGCCGCTGCTCCTACTTTTAACAGCAGTATTTATTATAAGTGGTAAATCCTTACTGTAGGAAAGTACTAAGTAAACAAAAGGTGAAAGCCTGTTTTCAAACTATTTTCGGATTCTATT